>JAYOFM010000033.1:0-30806 GCA_038117225.1 Rhodospirillales bacterium | reverse complement strand
CGTTGACGATGCCGTTGGCGTCGATGTCGAAGGTGACCTCGATCTGCGGCAGGCCACGCGGCGACGGCGGAATGCCGACAAGATCAAATTGTCCGAGAATCTTATTGTCTGCCGCCATCTCGCGTTCGCCCTGAAACACACGGATGGTCACCGCCGACTGATTGTCCTCGGCAGTCGAGAAGACCTGGCTCTTGCGGGTCGGAATCGTCGTGTTGCGATCGATAAGACGCGTGAAAACACCGCCCAGGGTTTCGATGCCGAGCGACAAGGGAGTCACATCAAGCAGCAACACGTCCTTCACGTCGCCCTTCAGCACGCCGCCCTGGATGGCGGCGCCGATGGCGACGACTTCATCCGGGTTGACGCCCTTGTGGGGCTCGCGGCCGAAGAAGGTCTTAACCGCGTCGATCACCTTGGGCATGCGGGTCATGCCGCCGACGAGGATGACCTCGTCGATCTCGCCCGCCGACAAACCCGCGTCCTTGAGCGCCGCCTTGCAGGGCTCGATGGTACGTTTGATCAGATCATCGACCAGCGCTTCCAACTTGGCCCGCGTCAGTTTGATGTTGAGGTGCTTCGGTCCCGCTTGATCGGCGGTGATGAACGGCAAATTGACTTCCGTCTGCGCGGTTGATGAGAGCTCGATCTTCGCCTTCTCGCCAGCTTCCTTAAGCCGCTGCAGGGCAAGGCGGTCCTCGCGCAGATCGATGCCGTTCTCTTTCTTGAACTCATCGGCCAGATAATCGACGACACGGATATCAAAATCCTCGCCGCCCAGGAAGGTGTCGCCGTTGGTCGATTTGACCTCGAACACGCCGTCGCCGATCTCAAGCACGGAAACGTCGAACGTGCCGCCACCGAGGTCATAAACGGCGATGATGCCGGCCTCGTTCTTTTCCAAACCATAGGCCAGCGCGGCGGCGGTCGGCTCATTGATAATGCGCAGGACTTCCAGACCGGCGATCTTGCCGGCATCCTTGGTCGCCTGTCGCTGTGAATCGTTGAAATACGCCGGAACGGTAATCACCGCCTGGCTGACGGGCTCTCCGAGATAGCTTTCCGCCGTCTCCTTCATCTTTTGCAGGATGAAGGCCGAAACCTGACTGGGACTGTACTTGTTGTCGCCGACCTGCACCCAGGCATCCCCGTTGTCACCCTTGACGATGTTATAGGGGACCAGGGTCTTGTCCTTTTCGGTCACCGGGTCATCGAACCGCCGGCCAATCAGGCGCTTGATGGCGAACAGCGTGTTTTCCGGGTTGGTGACGGACTGCCGCTTGGCTGGCTGGCCGACAAGGCGCTCGCCGCTGTCGGAAAAGGCGACCATGGAGGGAGTCGTCCGTGTGCCTTCCGCGTTCTCAATGACCTTGGCGTCCTTGCCGTCCATTATGGCGACACATGAATTCGTGGTGCCCAGGTCGATACCGATTACCTTGCTCATTTTCGTCCTCGTCAGCTTCGGCGATTTCCGACGGCCATTTCGTGCCCCGGCAGAAATCCCATGGTTTTCAACAGTTTTGGCCCCGAATGGCGACCTCGGGGGTTATATAGGCTTCCCCCGGTGCCGCCGCAACCCGCCGCCGTGCCGCGGCTTGTCGCTAATCTTTATAATTCCTGATCGACCTTGGCGCCGGCGCCCGGATCACCTTGTTTTTCGTAGGCCTGTTGGCCGGACTTAGCCGCCGCGTCTTCCGGCCCGTCACCCGCCGGGGCGGCGTCGGGCGGCGGCGCCTTCGGCCCGCCTTTGGAAACGCCCACCTTGGCCGGGCGCAGCAAGCGGTCGTGCAGCATGTAACCGGTTTCCAGCACCTGAACGACGGTGCCCGCCGGTTTTTTCAGGTCTTCGAGTTCGAACATCGCTTCGTGCAGATTGCTATCGAAGCGCGCGCCCTCGGCGGCGATCCGCTTAATGCCAAAGCGCTCGAACGTTCCCAACATTTCCCGTTCGGTCATTTCAATGCCGACAATCATGTTGCGGATGGCGTCGCTGGATTCACGCGTCGGCGCGTCGACGGATTCGATGGCGCGTCGGAAATTATCGGCAACGGCGATGACATCGCGGGCAAAGCTGGTGACGGCGTACTTGCTCGCCTCCTCCTTGTCCCGTTGGGCGCGGCGGCGAACGTTCTCGGTTTCGGCAAGGGCGCGTAGCATCTTGTCCTTGGTATCGGCGAGTTCGGCGCGCAGCACATCGATCTCGGCAGCCTCGTCCAGGGGCGCATCTTGAAGATCGGCCTCCGCCGTTCCGTCGGAGGCATCACGCGGCGCGTTATCCGACGCGGCGACCACGCCATCGTCATCCATGGCGGCGGTATCATCGCTTGAAGGCTCGGCGGCTTGTTCGCCGGCGTATGCCTCCGCTGCATCAATGTCGATATCAATATTGTCTTCGGCGGATTCAGGTGTCGTATTCATTGTTTTAACTCATTATCCGATCAGCCGGCCGATCAGGCTGGCAGTGTAGTCAACCATCGGTACGATGCGAGCATAGTTCATGCGCGTCGGGCCGATGACGCCTATGGCGCCGACAATCACCTCGCGGCTGTTGCGATAGGGTCCGATGACCATCGAACAGCCGGCGAAATTAAACAATTGATTGTCGGCCCCAATGAAGATTTGGACCCCTTCGCCCGAATCCGCAAGGGACAGCAGGCGCAACATCTCCTCTTTTGTCTCCAGAGCCCCGAATAAAGCGCGGATCGTTTCCAGATCCGCGACCGCGCTGACGTCTTCAAGAAGCTGTGCCTGACCGCGAATAATCAGCGATCCACTTTGCAAATCACCGCCGGCCCAAGTGGCGAGGCCGCTCTCCACCACCTTGCTGGTCAGTTCGTCGAGCTGGGTCCGGTGCGCCTCCAGCTCCTCCATAATTTCATCGTGGGCTTCGTGGACGGTGCGACCCACCAAGCGCGCGCTCAGGTAGTTCGTCGCCTGCACGTAGGCCGAGGCCGGCATATCCCGAGGCGTCTCGATGATCCGGTTTTCCACCAGACCGTTCTCGGTCACCAGGACGACCAGGGCGCGTCCCGGGCTCAGATTGACGAATTCGATGTGCTTCAACGGCGCATCCGTTTTCGGCGCCATCACCAGGCTGGCGCAGCGCGACAGACCGGCGAGCGCCGACGTCGCTTCTTCCAACATGGTATCAAGGCTCTGGCTGGTGCCCGCGCACTGCTCCTGGATTTTCTGGCGTTCGTCCTCGGTCAGGTTGCCGAATTCCAGCAGGCCATCGACGAACAGGCGCATGCCGGCATCTGTCGGCAAACGCCCGGCGGAAGTATGCGGCGCGAACAACAGCCCGGCATCCTCAAGATCCGCCATGACGTTGCGAATGGTTGCCGGTGACAGGGATTCCGGCATGCGCCGCGACAGCGTTCGCGAGCCGATTGGCTCGCCGGTTTCCAGATAGGCGTCGACGATCTGTCTGAGGATCTCACGAGAGCGGGCATTAAGCTCGGAAATCATTGGAATTCCTTGGAAATCCGTATCGATTTTCACGTGCACATGAAAGCGCGCGTCCTATGTAGTTTCGCGGACGGGCGCCGTCAACGTTACCCCGCCGGGCTGGCCGCCGGCGCCGCATTCTTTACCCACCCGCTGGGAGCGAGTAGCTTGCGCCAAATTCCAGGCAAGCCCAATCCCGGCAGCCAATAATTAGGAGTCACAACCAACATGCGCCCATCGGGACGAACCCCTGACGCCCTGCGCGTGATCGCCCTCGAACCGGACGTCGCCAAGCATGCCGAAGGCTCATGCATGGCGCGGTTCGGCGACACCCACGTACTGTGCACGGCGACGGTGGAGCAGCGCGTGCCGCCGTGGCTGCGTGATTCCGGCAAGGGCTGGGTGACCGCGGAATACGGCATGCTGCCACGCGCCACCAACACCCGCATGGACCGCGAGGCCGCGCGTGGCAAGCAATCCGGCCGTACCCAGGAAATCCAGCGCCTGATCGGCCGTGCCCTTCGCGCCGTCACTGATCTGAAGGCAATGGGCGAGTTGCAGGTCCGCGTCGACTGCGACGTCATCCAGGCCGACGGCGGCACCCGCACGGCGGCGATCACCGGCGGCTACGTGGCGCTGCATCGCGCCTTTCAGCGCTGCCTCGATCTCGGCATCGTCTCGTCAATTCCCCTCACCGATCAGGTCGCCGCCATTTCCAGCGGGCTTTGGGAGGGCGAGGCCCTGCTCGATTTGGACTATGCCGAGGACAGCTCGGCACAAGCCGACGCCAACTTCGTGCTGACCGGCGGCGGCCTGATCGTCGAAGTGCAAGGCACCGCCGAGGACGCGCCCTTCGCTGAGGATAAATTCCTCGCCTTGCTGGCGCTTGCCAAGAAGGGGGTCCGTGAACTGGTCGCGGTTCAGCGCACTGCCCTCGGCCTCGACGACTCGGCATGAATGGAACTCCGCGCCGGCATCGCCGCTTCACGAGTGACCGCTTGGTCATCGCCAGCCACAATGCCGGCAAGGTGCGCGAGATCGGCGATCTGCTGGCGCCGTTCGATGTCGCGGTGCAATCCGCTGCCGCGTTGGGCCTAGCCGAGCCCGAGGAAACCGGCGGTACGTTTCTCGCCAACGCGGCGCTAAAGGCTCGAGCGGCGGCCACCGCGTCCGAGCTGCCGGCGCTGGCCGACGATTCCGGCCTTGCGGTGAATGCACTCGATGGCGCGCCGGGCATCTACTCGGCCCGGTGGGCCGGGCCGGAGAAAGACTTCGTTGCCGCCATGACCCGCGTCGAAAAGGAACTCGCCGGACAGTGCGACCGAAGCGCCCATTTCGTCTGCGCCCTCGCTCTGGCATGGCCTGATGGGCATATCGAAGAGTTCGAAGGTGTCGTCAACGGCACTCTGGTATGGCCTCCACGCGGCGATCACGGCTTCGGCTACGACTCCATATTTCAGGCGGACGGCCATGAAGTGACGTTCGGCGAAATGGCGCCGGCGCAAAAACACGCCATCAGCCACCGCGCGGAGGCCTTCCGGCGCCTGGTGGCTGCCTGCTTCGACGCATGATTCGGCCGGAGCCCGTGATCGATCCAGGGTTCGCGGTCTACGTACACTGGCCGTTCTGCCTCTCCAAATGTCCCTATTGCGATTTCAACAGCCACGTCGCCGATACCGTCGACCATGAACGCTGGCGACAGGCGTTGGTGGCGGAACTGCGGCACTACGGCGCCCTGACCGCCGGCCGCACGGTCACCAGTGTGTTTTTTGGCGGCGGCACGCCGTCGTTGATGATGCCGCAAACGGTGGCCGCGGTAATCGCGGAGATCGCCAATCAATGGTCACTCGCGGATGACGTCGAGATCACCCTGGAAGCCAATCCATCGACGGCGGAAGCGGCGCGGTTTCGGGATTTCGCGGCGGCCGGCGTCAATCGATTGTCAATCGGTGTGCAGGCCCTCGACGACACCGCACTGGCCTCTCTCGGCCGTGGCCATTCGGCCGATGAGGCCCGGCGCGCCATTTCCCTGGCGAGCGACGTCTATACGCGGTTTTCCTTCGACATGATCTACGCCCTGCCCGGCCAGTCGGAAGCCGCCTGGCGCGCCGAATTGAGCGACGCCCTGGATTTCGCCGGCGATCATCTCTCGCTCTATCAGTTGACGATCGAACCGGGCACGCCGTTTCACCGCGACGGCGTCGCGGAGGCCGAGGAGGATGTCGGCGCGACCCTCTATGACGTAACCCAGGAAACGATGGCGGCGGCGGGTTTCGAGGCCTACGAGGTTTCCAATCACGCCCGGCCGGGCGCCGCGTGCCGCCACAACGTGGCGATCTGGCGGGGCGCCGATTACGTCGGCGTTGGGCCAGGCGCGCATGGCCGTCTGCGGCTCGGCGATGCCGCCCACGCGACGTACCAGATCCACACCCCGGAACGCTGGCTCGACAGGGTGGAGCTGGCTGGCCACGGCACCGCCAAGGACTCAGCCTTGAGCGATGCGGTGCGGGCCGAGGAACTGGTCATGTTGGGGCTGCGCCTGGCGGGCGGTATCGATCGACGCCGCTTCATCGCCGCGACCGGCATCGCTTTCGATGAAGTCGTCGACGCGAACGGGTTTCGCCAACTCACAGACGGCGGGTTCTTGAATGATGACGGCGATCGCATCAAGACCAGCACCGACGGGCGACGATGCCTCAATGCTGTACTCGAACGACTACTGGCTGCGCCCGCCTAGTTTGTCAGTTTTTGGAAGGTCTGCGGCGCCGGGTCGAGGATCTTGTTGCCCTTGCGGTTGACCTGCACCACCGCGAGGCCCCGTTCGGCGGTACCGTCATTGCGAAACCTGAACACGCCGTCCCGGCCCCAGAAGCCGTTGGGGTCGGTCAGCGCCCGGGAGGAATAGTCGGGGCCGCTTTCGGCGCGGCCAAGCACGGCGGCGAGCGCCGTCGCGTCGAAGGCCAATGTCGCCAGGCGCGGCGGGGCGGCACCGAACACCTGACGGTATTCCGAGACGAATTCGCCGCGCGCCGAGGGCGGCGGGGCGGCGAACCAGCCGCCGATCAAGGCAGGTTCGGCGCCGATGCCCGGTTCGTCCCACTGGCCGGTGCCGAGCATGCGGATCTTCGCCGGATCGATATCGAAAAACGGCAACAGGGCGGCGATGGACTGCAACCGCTTGCCGCCATCGGCCAGCAACAGGGCGTCATAGGGCAGGTCGCCGTAGGTCTGCAGCTTCTTCAGTCGTTCCAGGGCGCGCACCGAGACGTCGTCGGTCTTGCCTTCCAGTTGCTTGCGCTGATCGAGCAGGGTCTTGCGCCGAAGGTCGTATTCCGCCAGCACGCGGACCGGCGCCGAATAATCGCCGGCGCCTGGGTCGTAGCGCTGAATTCGGGTGACCACGCCGCCGAGGCGATCCGCCGCCACTTGAGCCGCCGAGACCACCGCGTCTCCGTAGGCATCGTTGGGCGCCAGAACGGCGAAACGCTGGAGGCCCTGTTTGACCGCATAGGCGAAGACCCGTTCAACCTGAGCGCTGGGCAGAAACCCGAGGGTGTAGACACCGCTGCCGGCGACCAGGCGATCGCTGGAAAACGCAATCACCGGCACGCCCGCCGCTCGCGCCACGGCCCGTACCGAGCGCACCGATGTGGCGAGCAGCGGCCCGAGAATGATGCGTGAGCCGTCACCGATGGCGACCTGCGCCGCAGCCAGGGCGCCATCCGGCGTGCCCCGCGTATCATGCGGCAACAGTTCCAGCCGTTCATCGGCAAGAGTGAACAGCGCTTGTTCGGCGGCCTGCAGCATGGCTTCGCCGATCTTGCGGTTGGGTCCCGAAAGCGGCAACAGAATGGCCACGCGCACTGTGTCGGACGATGCCACCGGCGGCACCGACGATGTCAGCTGCGGTGAGGGCGTCCCCTCCACTGTCGGGCGATTGAGCAAATGCGCGAGTGACGGCAGCGGGGCCCGGGCCGGCGCCGCGCTCGGCGTGCCGCTATCCTGTCCGCCAGCCGATTGTTTTGCGGCGACCGCTACTTGCGGCGTCCACGGGGAGCGCGCCGCCGCAGCCGTCGGCGGCAATCGAGGGCCGGAAACCGGGGGGCCGTCCTGTGGCGAGCCATGCGGACCGGGCGCCGCCTCGGCACCGGCGGCGGTCGATGGAGAGGAGGCCGACGTCTTCGGGCCTTGCGAACCAAACACGGAATCGGTTGACTGGCAGCCGATCAAGGCCAGGGCGGCTACGGGAAGCCACGCCAACACGCGACACCGTCGCCGACGATGACGGGAATGCGGATTAGAGAGAGAGCGTGAGAAACCGGTCAACACCATATCCTGGAAAATCGCCTGTTCGTGCTGCCGAGACTGTATGATCGGAAAAAGGGCCAAGAATGGGCCGAGCCTAGCGGGGCCGCGATGACGAGTAAACTGTTCGATGATGGATTTCGTTTCGTGCCGACGCCGGGGCTGTATCTGGTCGCGACACCGATCGGCAACCTCCGCGATGTGACGTTGCGCGCCCTCGATGTGCTTGGTCAGGCCGATGTCATCGCGTGCGAGGATACCCGAGTGACCCAGCGCCTGTTGCAACGCTACGGCATCGACGTCCCTGTTATCAGTTATCATGATCACAACGCCCAGCGGGTTCGGCCGGGCATCATTAGGCGCCTCAAATCTGGCGAAATCGTGGCCGTGTGTAGTGATGCCGGCACACCACTGGTCAGCGACCCCGGTTACAAACTGATGACCGCCGCGATCGCCGAGGGCATTGCCGTGAACGCGTTGCCGGGGCCATCGTCGACGCTGACGGCGCTGCTACTCGCCGGCGTGCCATGCGAGCGCTTTCTGTTTCTCGGCTTCCCCCCGTCAAAGGAAAAACGCCGGCGCGAGTACCTGGCCGCCTTTCGCGATGTGGACACGGCATTGGTTCTGTTCG
This sequence comes from Rhodospirillales bacterium, assembly GCA_038117225.1. Lineage (GTDB taxonomy): Bacteria > Pseudomonadota > Alphaproteobacteria > Rhodospirillales > Casp-alpha2 > JAYOFM01. The sequence goes on along the minus strand of JAYOFM010000033.1, from coordinate 22,426 downwards.
AAGGGGCCAGCCGTCTGGTCGCGACCTTGAAGGCGCTGGCGGCGGAACTCGGCGACCGGCCCGCCGCGGTAACCCGGGAGCTCACCAAGATCTACGAGGAAGTCCGCCGCGGTCCCCTGCGCGCACTGGCCGATCACTATACCGAACAAGGCGCGCCGAAAGGCGAGATCACGATCGTCGTCGGTCCGCCGGGACCCAATGTCGAGGCATCCGAAGCCGAGGTCGATGAACAGTTAAGTGCGGCGCTGGCTACCCTTTCGGTCAAGGACGCCGTGGACCTGGTTGCCGCGAACTCTAGCTGGCCCCGGCGGCGGGTCTATACGCGAGCATTGGATATCAAGGATTCAGGGTGAGCCGCCGACGGAAAGGGGTAAACGGTGACAGCGACCGGCGGCGCCGGGCGTGGCATCGGGGGCGTCTCGCCGAGATGGCGGCACGGCTGCACCTCCGGCTTAAGGGCTTTCGGGTCATCGGTTGGAACGTACGCACGCCGGTGGGTGAGTTGGATATCGTTGCCTGCCGACATGATTTGATCGTCTTCGCCGAGGTCAAGGCGCGCCGGGATTGGACAACCGCCGCGGAATCACTAGGCAGCCGCCAAATGGCCCGGATCAGCCGCGCCGCCGAGGCTTTCCTCGCGAAGCGGCCAGAGCTTGCGCGGAACCGTATTCGTTTCGATGTGCTGTTGGTCCGGCCATGGCGCTGGCCGCGACATCTCGAAGATGCCTGGCGGCCGAACACCTGATGGCGCGTCGCGTATAGCAAAATCGCTGCCTTCGGCGTTGCGGCGTGGTAAGAATGGCGATTCTCGGGTGATGGGGCGTGCAACCCAAACGGAGGAATTGCGGCGCATGCGAAAGATGATCTTGGCGGTGGCGATCCTAGTATTGGCAGCGGGCGGTCTTAGCGGCTGCGCGGGCGCGGTGATTGGTGCGGGCGCAACGGCGGGTGTCGCCGCTTTCGAGGAACGCGGCATTCAAGGCGCCGCCCGTGATACCGCCACGGCAACGAAAATTCGCGCCAAATTCATCGAGGACCCTTCGGCCATGGCGCTGAACGTCGGCGTTGAGGTCTACGATAACCGGGTGTTGCTGACCGGCATCGTCGCCAACGAAGACATCCGCGCGAAGGCCGTGAAAATGGCCTGGACAGTCCCCGGGGTCACCGACGTCTTGAACGAACTTGTCATCGGTAGCTCAGGAATTCTGGATACCGCCCGCGACGGCTGGATCACCACCCAACTGTTCGGCCGCCTGACCGGTGACGGTAAGATTCTCGCCATTAACTATTCCATCGAGACGGTGAACGGCATCGTCTATCTGCTCGGCATCGCCCAGAACCAAGCGGAACTGGATCTGGTTATCAACCACGCCCGCGAGATCGAGCACGTACGACGCGTCATCAGCCATGTGCGCGTCAAGAAAACGACGGCGTCATGACCGTCGCCAACGATGGTGGCCTTGCCGACCGTTTGCGCCTGTTGGGCGAGCAGGCGGATACGGACATCGACCTGATCGAAGCGGCATTTCTGTTATCGGCGCGCGACCGCCCGGCCCTTGCGATCGAGCCGTACCAACGACATTTCGAGGCTCTTGGGAATGCCGTGTCGACCTATGCTGGGGGCTCGCGCGGGATGCCACCCCTCGCGCTCAAACGCGAAGCAATGGTGCAGGTCATCAGCCGCCACTATGGCTATCGCGGCCAGGAAGATGCCGCCAAGGATCCGGATGCCTTCGATCTGTTTCGTGTCGTCGATTGCCGTGCCGGATCCGGCGAAGCCCTGGCGCTGGTATATCTGATCGTCGGCCGTCAGGTGGGTTGGCCGATTTCGGCGTTGGCGTTTCCGACCCGGCTACTGATCCGCCTGGAAGATGATGACGAGGGCCAGCGCATGGTCCTCGATGCGTTCGCCGGCGGCTCGGAACTGATGCCGCAAGACCTGCGGGCGATCCTCAAGTCGGAAGAAGGCAACCACGCGGAACTGGTGCCCGGCCATTTCGACGCCATCGGCAATCGCGCAACATTGGTTCGCCTGCTGCGGGCGCGGAAGCGGGCATATCTCGTTCGCAATCGTTTGGATGATGCGTTGGACGCGGTCGAGGCGGCAATGTTGATCGCACCACGGGAAGCCGGGTTGTGGCGCGAGTCGGGTCTGCTGAACGCGCGATTGGACCGGGTCCGGGACGCGGTCGCGGCGCTTGAGGAATATCTTCGCCACGACGCCGGCGAGGCCTCGCGCTTCAATACGTCGGTGCTCTTGCAGGAACTGCGAACCCGGCTTACCTAACGGGGCTCAGCCAACTTGTTTCCAGCCAGAATCGGAAATCGCCATGGGGCTCACCGTTGCCATTCAGATGGACCACGTTTCCTCGATCGATATCGAGGGGGATTCAACCTTCGTGATGGCGCTGGAAGCGCAGGCGCGCGGCTACGGCCTGCTGCATTACGAACCCAGCGACCTGATGTTGCTGAACGGCCGGGTCATGGCGCGGGTGCAGCCGATGCATGTCCGCCGCGCCACCGGCGATCACTTCACCCTCGGCGACGCGAAGATGATCGAGCTCGCCGAGGCCGACGTGGTGCTGATGCGCCAGGACCCGCCCTTCGACATGGCTTACATCACCGCCACCCACCTGTTGGAACACATTCACCCACGGACGTTGGTGGTTAACGACCCGGCGCACGTTCGCAACGCGCCGGAGAAACTGTTCGTCACCCATTTTCCGGAGTTCATGCCGCCCACGTTGATCGCCTCGGATCGCGAGCAGATTCTGGCCTTCCGCGAGGAACACAAGGACATCATCATCAAGCCGCTGTTCGGCAATGGCGGCGCCGGCGTTTTCCATCTGCCACCGGGCGACGAAAACATCAACGCGCTGCTGGAAATGTTCACCGGGTTGTATCGCGAACCGATCATCACCCAGGCCTATCTTGCCGATGTGCGCGGCGGTGACAAACGCATCATCCTGATCGATGGCCGCCCGGTTGGCGCCACCAACCGGGTGCCGGCGGAAGGCGAGGCACGGTCCAACATGCATGTCGGCGGCCGCGCCGTGCGATCGGAACTGACGCCGCGCGAAATCGATATCTGTGACGCCATCGGACCGGCGTTGAAGGAACGCGGGCTGATCTTCGTCGGCATAGATGTCATCGGCGGCTACATGACGGAAATCAACGTCACCTCGCCGACCGGCTTGCAGGAAATCAACGGCTTTGATGACGTCCGCCTGGAAGCCGATATCTGGGACGCCATCGAAGAGAGATACGCCGCGACACGTGGCTAGACTACATCTGATCGGCGCCTCGGCATAATAGAACCAGGCAATCATACATCACCTGCGCCGCCAGTTGCGCGGTCATGCCTTGAACGTCATGCGGCGGGCTGACGGTGTTGATATCGAAGGCGACAAAATGCAAGCCGGAGAGGCCGCGCAACAACCGCAGCCCGTCATCGGCGCTGGGCCCGCCGGGGATTGGCGCGCATACGCCCGGGGCGCATGACGGATTGAAGAAATCCATGTCCCAACAAAGATAGACGGGGCGCCCGGCGAGACGCTTTCTCAGATCAGCCGTGATGCCATCGACGCCACGCGTCCGCATCTCGTCATACGTGATCAAATCATAACCGAGATCGCGCGCCTTCTCGAATATACCGGGGTCGTAGAACGTACCGCGCATGCCGACATGGATCGACGTCGCCACGTCGAGCAGCCCTTCATTGGCGGCGCGGGCGAAGGTGTTCCCGGTGGCCTTGGCGCGGCCTTCTCCGGGGTTGGCATCGGTGTGGGAATCCACATGCAAGACGACAAGGTCTGGATAATTCGCGGCGAGGGCGCGCAGCTGGCCGATGGTGACGCTGCCGTCACCGCCCATGCTGATCGGTACCACGCCGGCACCGGCGATGAGGCCGATGGCTTTTTCGATGGCCGCCTCGGCGCTCTCCAGGCTGCTGATCTCCAGCTTGACGTCGCCACAGTCGATGGCGCGAAGGCGCTCGAGCGGGTCGAAGTCGGCATCCGGCGGCCGGAAGCGGCGGATCAGCCGCGACGCCTCGCGAATGGCGCGCGGCCCGTCGCGGGAGCCGACCCTATGCGGGTGAGTGCCGTTGTCGAAGGGAACGCCGATCACCGCCGCCTGGCGACCATCCAGGTCATGGCCGTAGTCGAGCCCCATGAAGGTGCCGGGCGGCTTGAACAGTCCATCATCAAAGATATTGGTCATGGCGAGATCGTAGCGCATGTTTCGCCATCGATCATCAGGCTTTGTGTTCGTACTTGGGTTTGCCACGCGATGCTGGCCAGGCGCCGGGTTCGCTCATATGGTCGATACCGGGTTCTTGAGGCAGGATCACGGCCGATGGTTGCACGAACCAACACCGTCGCCTTTCAAGGCATCGACGTGCTCGACGTCGACGTGCAGGTACAGACGGCCTCGGGTCTGCCGGCATTCACCGTCGTCGGCCTGCCCGACAAGGCGGTGGCGGAAAGTCGCGAGCGGGTGCGCGCCGCCCTGCACGCCATGGGCCTGTCGCTGCCCAACAACCGCATCACCGTGAATCTGGCGCCGGCCGACGTGCTCAAGGAAGGTAGCCACTTCGATCTGCCCATCGCGCTTGGCCTGCTCGCCGACATGAACGTCATCCCCAAGGACGAACTGCCGCGTTATCTGGTGCTCGGCGAACTGGCGCTCGATGGCGGCATTACCCGGGTCGCCGGAGTGTTGCCGGCGGCCGTGCATGCCTGCGCCGGCAGTTTGGGGATTATCTGCCCGGCGGCGCAGGGCAGCGAGGCCGCCTGGGCCGACGGGGTGGAGGTCATCGCGCCGCCCAATCTGCTGGCGCTGATCCATCATCTGAAAGGCACGCAGATCCTGACGCCGCCGGAACCCCGGGTTGATGCGTCGGATCAGACATACCTCGATCTCGCCGACATCAAGGGCCAGGAAACCGCCAAGCGGGCGTTGGAGATCGCCGCCGCCGGCGGCCATAATCTGCTGATGGTCGGCCCGCCCGGCGCCGGCAAGTCGATGTTGGCGGCGCGCCTGCCGGGTATCCTGCCGCCGCTCGACCCGCGCGAGATTTTGGAAGTCAGCATGATCCAAAGTCTCGCCGGCGAACTCGATGATCGCGGGTTGACCCAGCGGCGGCCGTTCCGCGACCCGCACCACTCGGCGTCGACGGCGGCACTGGTCGGTGGCGGTCACCGAGCGCGGCCGGGCGAGGTGTCGTTGGCGCACCTCGGCGTGTTGTTTCTCGACGAGCTGCCGGAATTTCAGCGCGGTGCCCTGGAAGCGCTGCGCCAGCCGCTGGAAACCGGGCGCACCACGGTGGCGCGCGCCAATGCCCACGTCACCTATCCGGCGCGCGTGCAGTTGATCGGCGCCATGAACCCGTGCCGTTGCGGCCATCTCGACGACCCGTCGCTGGCATGCTCGAAGGCGCCCCGCTGCGCATAGGATTATCAGGCGAAAATTTCCGGCCCCATCTTCGATCGCATCGATCTGCACGTGGACGTGCCGGCGGTCAGCCCCATGGACCTGACCCTGCCGCCGGAATCCGAACCGTCGGCGACCGTCGCGGCCCGCATCGCCCGGGCCCGAGATATTCAGCGCGCCCGTTACGCCGGTCTTGATACGGAAATTCCCGTGCGCACCAATGCGGAGGCCGATGGCACACTGCTGGAAGAGGTCGCCGCCCCCGACGATGCCGGCCGGGCGCTGCTCGGCGAGGCCGCCGGCGCCATGGGTCTGACCGCGCGCGGCTATCATCGCGTGCTCAAGGTCGCCCGCACCCTGGCCGATCTGGAGGCCAGCAACGGGGTGCGCCGCATCCACATCGCCGAGGCGCTGTCGTTCCGCCGCGTCCCGCCCGGTCACGGTGGCCGGCTGGCGGAGCAACGAGGCCGTTAATTTCTGAGGGTGAAGTCCGTCGCCTGGATGTCGCCGGTGTTGAGGCCGGTGGCGTCGGCGATCTGGTAGGAATTGGCAGCGGTCACGTTGCTGGCGTCCTCGGTGTAATAGATCGCCGTGCCGGCGGTGCCGGTGGCGGCACCGACGACGACGATGGCGGCGCCCGCCGCGCCGCCCGACAGGTTCTGGGCCGCGCCGCTGATGCTGGTCGCCGTCTCAAAGTAATTGTTGGCGTCGGTCAACGTGCCCGCCGCGCCAAAACCGAAATCGGCATCGGAAAGCGCCAGCGTGTCGCCAGACACGGAATCGAAATCGGCGATGGTATCGGTACCCAGGGACGCCACAAGCGCCGCCGTGGTGGCCCCGGTGCCGCCGGCGAAGCGAAATTCATCGGCGCCGGCCGCGCCGGTCAATGTGTCGTTGCCCTGGCCACCAAACAGAATGTCGTCGCCGGCGAAACCGAAGATGTTATCGGCGCCGCTGCCGCCTTCCAGCTGGTTAGCGGTCGCGGTGCCGGACAGGGTGTCGTCGTGATCCGTGCCGACGGCGTTTTCGATACCAGACAGGCTGTCGCTACCCGTGGTCGTCCCGGTCGCAGTGCCGGCATCGAGATCAATAGTGACGGCGGCACCGGCGCCGGAGTAGTCAACCGTGTCGGTGCCGGCATCGGCGCTTTGCGTGCCGCCGCGCACAGTGTCGGCGGCGCCGTCATCATCGCCCATGAGAAAGCGGTCATCGTCGGCGCCGCCCTCGAGCAGATCACTACCGGCGCCGCCGGTAAGGGAGTCGTTGCCGCCGCCGCCTTCCAGCGTGTCGTCGCCGGCGCCGCCGTCGATTACATCGGCGCCCGAGGCGTCAAGGCCGAGGGGGAAGCTGAAAACGCCGGAAAGATGCGAGGTGGATTCCGGTACATCGCCGTGAATGCGGTCATTGCCGACGCCGCCCCAGATCGTATCCGCGCCGGCGCCGCCTGAGATAGTGTCGTCGCCGCCAGAAGAGAACGTGGGATTGGTCAGCGGGTTGGCCACCGAGTGGGTGCCAACGAGCAGGTTGGTCGGCGTGTCGCCATAGATAAAATCGCCGTCTTCCTTGCCGGCGATGATCGAGGCGCCATTATCTCCGACGAGAAAATCGGCGCCCGCGGCTCCAATGAATGTCTTCTCACTACTGGCCGTCGTCGGCGCCTCGACCACGGCCGTGGCCGTCGTCGCGGAAACCGCCCCGGTGCTGTCGCTGGTAACGGTGATCGTCGGGTCGTCCCGGTCATCGTCGCCGCCGCCGGTCAGAGTCGTTCGCACCGTCGTCGGCTCAAAACCAAAGCCGAAGGAGAACGCACCATCGAGCGTGCCGAACCCACCCGCGCCGACACCGTCACCGGCGCCGCCGATCAGTACGTCCGACCCGCCATCGCCGGGCCCGCCGCCGAACCCGCCGCTGAAGATGACATCGTCCGAGGCTTGATCGCCGCCATCGCCTTCCCCCGGATCGCCGAGGCCTTCCGGCCCCTGGCTCAGGGCAACCTCAACGCTGGCCGGGCCGCCGGCCGTGTCGGCGGCCAGGATCGCCGCTTCCAGTGCCTGTTCGGGGCTGGCGCCTTCGGCAATCGCGGTGTTAAACGCCTGGCGCGCCGCCGCCTCGCCGGCGGCAAGGGCGCGGCTGGCGATGTCAAGCGAGGCCACCGTCGTGGTTTGCCAAGGCCCCGCCTTGGCGACCACCGCTTCCGTGGCGTCCAGCAACGATTGCCGGGCGTCGTCGGCGATGGCGGCCTCAACATCCGCGACTTCCTCGATCACCTCGGCGGCTGTCGCCGTTTCCAGTGATACCCGCTCCGCCGCGGCGACTTCCAGCAGTGCCGTTTCCGCGCGCTCTTCGGCTTCGGCGAGGGTTTGCGACAGCTCGCGGCCAAGATCGTCGACCTGGGCGATGGCTTCCGCCGTTTCCTGTTCGCGGGCACGCGCCTGATGCGCCTCGAAGACGGCGTCCTCAAAGGCGCGGTCCCGCTCCGCGGCCTCGGCCAGGACCGCCAAGGCTTCATCCTTGGCCGCCTGCGCGGCGGCGATGGCCGCACGGGCGGCTTCTTCCGCCGCCGCCAGTTTTTCCGCAATGGCGGATTCGGCAACGTCGGAATCGGCGACGGCGCGTGCCGCCTCGGCCTCGCGAAGTTCGGCCAGCTGCTTTTCACTGAGCGAGGTTTCGAACGCCTGCTCCAGCGCTTCACCATGCTCCAGGATCTGACGCGCCTGTTCACGGGCGGAGGCGACCTCGGCCATGGCGTCGATCGCCGCGCGCTTTGCATCATCGGCTGCCGCTTGCGCTGCCTGCTCGGCGGCCGTGGCATCGGCAAGTGCCCGCTCGGCGACCGCGCGGGCCTGCTCGGCCTCGCTCGAGTCCCTCGCGGCATCACGGAATTGGATTTCGGCATCTTCGGCATCGGCCGAGTTCGGTTGTGCATCACGATCAACGGCGCTGAGACGGGCTTGCAACGCGTCCGGCATCAGGTGGCGGGCGCCGGGCAACGCTTCCAATGCCGGTGCAAAGAATTCGGCCACATCGCGCGCACCGAGGCGGAACGGTACGCTGGGCGGCAGCAGGAAATCATCGGCGGTGACAGCGGAAAACGGTCGATCCAACAGGACATCGCCGCCATGGGTGCGCACCAGCACCGCGCCATCGGGGCCGCCGGCCCGGTCGATCAACGTCGCCATGGTGCCGCCGTCCGCTTCCACGCGACCGCCGCCCGCCGCGCCCTGCACCACCAATGTGGCCATGGGCGTCTTGATCAGGAAGGCCTCGCTGCCGAACGTCGCGATTTCTCCGCCGGAAAAGAAGAACGTGCCGCGATGCACGAAGAACGACGCCGTGGCCTGTGTCGCGCCATGGTGAAAAATATAGTCATGCAATGTCAGCCGGCCATTGTCGGCGAGGGAGAACGAGGAGCCGTCGGGAAAGGTCAGCCCGACGGACGAGCCGCCGACCGTCTCGATGATATCGCCCCGATGCAGAAGCATGCCGGGCTTGATGAGTTCACGCACGCCATCGGCGTGTTGAACGGCGGCCTCGCCGTCCACGTTGGCGACCTGGCCGATCGCCGCGTGCAGGGATGTCAGCGCGCTGATTTCCGGGTCCGGCGTCGAAATCGTCGAAATCACGTCGGGGCCGATCTGCGCGCCGGTGACGGTCACTACGTCGGGCGGCGTTGCGGTATCGAAATAACCGGCCACGCGCGCGACGTGCCCGTCACCAGTGACGATCAGCAGGTCGCCCCCTTCGCGCTGGAACGATGCGCCGGCGAGATCACCACCAAATGGCACCGTCACCGTGCCGCCGGCATCGATCTTGAGGGCGGTTTCCGCGCGACCGCCGTCGGATAGCGAGCGGTCCTGAAAATCGGATGGTATCGCCATGGAGCTTCCGGCAGTTTTATAGTCGGGAAGCCTGAGTCTACTCGATTGGTCCGGTATCATTACAATGATGCCGGCAATTGATGCGCAACGCCTTGTTAATCAAAGACTATTCGAATGACGTTGTTATTCCGTTCAGCGGCGGGGTAATAGAAATTGTGCGAATCGGCGCGCCATTAAGATCAATCGTCGAAGCGTTTCAACATGCTGCCAAGGTTACGACCGCCGAGCACATGATAATGTAGGTGGGGCACTTCCTGGTTTCCATCGGCGCCATTATTTGCGATTAATCGATATCCCCCTGTCGTCACTTCGGTCAACTCGGCGACCTTAGTTATGGCGCGGAAAAAACCCGCGATTTCCGCATCGCTGGCGTCACGGGTGAAGGCTTCCATGTTTTCGTAGGCGCCCTTGGGGATAACCAGGACATGGACGGGAGCGCGCGGGCTGATGTCCTTGAAGGCGAGCGCCCAATTGTCTTCATAAACTGTGTCGGACGGGATTTCGCCGCGCAGAATCTTGGCGAAAATGTTGCTGTCGTCGTAAGCCACGCAAATTTTCCTCTCAATTTAATCCGGCCGGCCGGCTTTTTCATCAAGGCCGGAGGTGCCTTGGCGGCATGCCAGTTCGCGCCAGATATCTTCCGGGGTGAGCCCGGCATCGGCCCAGAGAACCAGCAGATGATAAAGTAAATCGGCGCTCTCGGAGGCAATGCGGTCGTCGGTTTCAGCGAGCGCCGCTACCGTCAGTTCGACTGCTTCCTCGCCGACCTTGCGGACGATCTGGGCACGTCCGTCGTGCAACAATTTTGCGGTGTATGACGATTCGGGGCTGGCATCGCGCCGCGAGGCGATGACACGAAACAACTCTTCCAGGATATTCGCGGTGGCGGGTGGGTTTGACATGAGGCGGTCAATCCTCTCTGACGGCGACGCCGGCCTTGCGCATATGGGCTTTGGTTTCGGCAATGGTAAAGGTGCCGAAGTGAAAAATCGAGGCCGCCAACACCGCCGATGCGTGGCCCTCTATGACGCCCTCGACCATGTGGTCGAGGGTACCGACGCCACCGGATGCAATCACCGGGACGGGTACGGCATCGGCGACCGCTCGGGTCAGCGGAATATTGAACCCGGCCTTGGTGCCGTCCCGGTCCATGGAGGTCAACAGGATCTCGCCGGCACCGAGTGAGACCACTTTCCGTGCCCACTCAACCGCGTCGAGGCCGACAGCCTTGCGCCCGCCATGCGTAAAGACTTCGAAACCCCCACCCTCGACCTGTTTGGCGTCGATGGCGACAACGATGCACTGGCTGCCGAATTTTTCCGCCGCCTCGCGGATGACCTCGGGGTTCTGCACGGCGGCGGTATTGAACGACACCTTGTCGGCACCGGCGAGCAACAAGCGCCGGACATCGGCGGCCGCTCGCACGCCACCGCCGACGGTTAGCGGCATGAAACATTGCTCGGCGGTGCGACGCACCACGTCGATGATGGTGTCGCGGTCTTCGTGGCTAGCGGTGATATCCAGGAAACAAAGCTCGTCGGCGCCGGCGGCATCGTAGATTTTGGCTTGTTCAACTGGATCGCCGGCATCGACCAGGTCGACGAAGTTGACACCCTTGACCACGCGGCCGGCGTCCACGTCCAAACACGGAATGACCCGAGTCTTCAACATGAAGGCGGCTCCGCCAACAGGGCGACCGCGCGCTTGAGGTCGATGCGGCCGTCATAAATGGCGCGGCCGCTTATGACCCCGGCAATAAGGCCGTGGGCGGTGTCTCGAATTTCGATCAAATTATCCAGCGACGAGACGCCGCCGGACAGGATCACCGGCGTCGAAACCCGCTCGGCGAGGCTACGGGTCGCATCGACGTTCGGTCCCTGCATGGCGCCGTCGCGGCCGATGTCGGTGTGGATGATTGCGGCGGCGCCGGCATCCTCGTAACGCAGGGCGAGCTCCTCGGCGGCCATGTCGGAGACTTCGGCCCAGCCTTCGACGGCGACGCGGCCGTCGCGCGCGTCGATGCCGAGGGCAATCTGGTTCGGATAACGGCGGCAGGCATCGCGCACCAGACCGGGATCGCGTACGGCGATGGTACCGAGGATGACCCGCGCCATGCCTTTTTCAAGCCAGGCCTCGATACCGGCCATATCACGGATGCCGCCGCCGAGCTGCACCGGGATGTCGACCGCATCGAGAATTGATTGAACCGCCGCGCCATTCTCTGAACGGCCGGCGAAAGCGCCGTTAAGATCAACCACGTGCAGCCAGTTTGCGCCGGCCGCGGCGAAGGCCTTGGCCTGCGCGCCGGGATCATGATTGAACACGGTCGCCTGATCCATGTCGCCGTGCACCAGACGCACGCAATCGCCGTCCTTCAAGTCGATGGCGGGATAGAAGATCACGCGGGCGTTTCCTTATGCATGTGGTTCACGGCGACCAATTGAGGAAATTCGTGATCAGCCGCAGTCCGGTGCGCTGGCTTTTTTCCGGATGGAACTGCGTCCCCACCATGTTGTCGCGGCCGACCGCCGCAGTCACCGCGCCGCCGTACTCCGTGGTCGCGAGGCAATGCGCCGGGTCGCTTGGCACCAGATGATAAGAGTGCACGAAATAAACATGGGCCGACGGCGAGAGATCACGAAACAGCGGATGTGGCCAGCCGGCGATGGACAGGGTGTTCCAGCCCATGTGCGGTATCTTCAATGCGGCGTCATCGGGATCCAGGCGCACCACATCACCGGGGATCCATCCGAACCCCTTGGATTCGCCGTGTTCCAGGCCCCGCGTCGCCATCAGCTGCATGCCGACACAAATACCGAAGAACGGCCGACCCCGCGTGATAACCGCTTCGATCAGGGCCTCGTCCATGCCTCCGACGGCGGCAAGTCCCTGACGACAATCGGCGAAAGCGCCGACACCGGGTAGCACGATCCTGTCGGCGTTGCGCACACGTTCCGGATCATCGGTGACGATGACGTCGGTTCCCCCGAGTTCCTCGGCGGCGCGCTGAAACGATTTGGCGGCGGACCGTAGATTGCCGCTGCCGTAATCGATGATGGCGACGTTCATGCCTGTGAGCCCGACCCGACGAGGTCGCTGGCGAATACCGGGTCCTCGTCGAGGAATCGGCGCAGCGCCGCTTCCGTGTCAGACCCGGACACCACGGCGGCGGCAACGAAGCCGCGATCGGCAAGCGAACGGCGCCGCAGGTCATTGCCAAACAGCCCGGCGAACGTGGCAACCGCCAGGCTGAGGATGGCGCCGGCGTTTGGCGGTAGCAGCGACGCCCCTTCAAGTCCGCCAATGCCGGCCCCGATAACGATCAGGATGGCGGCCAGCCACCACAGACGATGCCAAAGTGCCCACGCGGCGTTCAACAGGAAGGCCATCCAGGCGAAGCCCTCGCGAACCAGCACGATATCGCGGTCCGGGTCGAGTCCGTGACGTCGCACATGGACGGTGTAAATGCGCATGCTCATGGCTGACTTCGGCGGCCGGTTGGCGCCTTACCTAAATATCGTTGTCTTACAGCGAGCCACCCAATGTTCCCTTGGTCGACGGCACCGCGTCGGCGCGTCGGGGGTCGATCTCGATCGCTTGGCGTAAACCTCGCGCCAGGCCCTTGAAGCAGGATTCGACGATATGGTGGCTGTTCTCGCCGTAGAGATTTTCCACGTGCAGGGTCGCGCCGGCGGCCTGGGCGAACGCCTGAAACCATTCCTTGAATAACTCAGTATCCATGTCGCCGAGCTTGGGCGTCGGAAACCGAACCTTCCAAATCAGGTAGGGGCGGTTGGATAGATCCAGCGCCACGCGGGTCAGGGTTTCATCCATCGGAATATGGGCGGTGCCATATCGCGTGATGCCGGCGCGATCGCCAAGCGCAGCCGCGACCGCTTCACCGATGGCAATGCCGGTGTCTTCCGTCGTGTGGTGGAAATCGATATGCAGGTCACCCTTGGCTTCGACCTCAAGGTCAATGAGGCTATGGCGCGACAACTGCTCCAGCATGTGATCGAGGAATCCGATTCCGGTCGACACCGAATATTGACCGGTTCCGTCGAGGTTCACGGTAACGCGAATTTGCGTTTCCTTGGTGTTGCGCTCAAGGCTGGCGGTGCGCATGGCGATAAGCCCCCGTGGTCTTGGCTGTGAAGCGGGCCACCTTGTAACAGGAAGGTTCTGGATTCGCCAGAGTTTCGCCGAACGCCGGAAACGAATTTGGCGACGACCGGAGGCTGCACTTGACCACGGCGGCTCGCGTTCCATATTGGAAGGGAGCGGGTCATCCTCGACCTGCCTTCAGGAGGACATCCCCATCATGCAGCAATGGCGCGGCACGACCATACTGTCGGTACGAAAGAACGGCAGCGTGGTAATCGCCGGCGACGGCCAGGTCAGCCTCGGCGATACGGTTATCAAGGCCAATGCGCTGAAGGTGCGCACGCTAGCGGACGGCAGCGTCATTGCCGGGTTCGCCGGCGCCACCGCCGATGCGTTCACCCTGTTCGAGCGTTTGGAAGCAAAGCTTGAACAATACCCCAAGCAGCTTACGCGGGCGGCGGTGGAAATGGCCAAGGACTGGCGCACCGACCGTTACCTGCGCCGGCTGGAGGCCATGATGGCCGTCGCCGACAAGAATGTATCGCTCGTCCTCACCGGTACCGGTGATGTCTTGGAGCCGGAGGACGGTCTGATCGGCATTGGGTCGGGCGGGAACTACGCGCTTGCCGCGGCGCGGGCGCTGATTGATCAGGAATCCCTGGACGCCGAGGCAATCGCCCGGCGGGCCATGTCCGTGGCGGCGGGAATTTGTATCTACACAAATGAAAACGTGGTGATTGAATGTCTTTGAACAGTTTTACGCCACGCGAGATCGTTTCCGAACTCGACCGCTACATCGTCGGCCAGGATGACGCCAAGCGCGCGGTGGCAATCGCGCTGCGCAACCGTTGGCGACGCCTGCAGCTTGACGATGATATGCGCGAGGAGGTTCTGCCGAAGAATATTTTGATGATCGGCCCAACCGGTGTCGGCAAGACGGAGATCGCGCGCCGGCTGGCCAAGCTGGCGGATGCGCCGTTCATTAAGATCGAGGCGACGAAATTTACCGAAGTCGGCTATGTCGGCCGCGATGTCGAGCAGATCGTCCGCGACCTGGTCGAAGCGGCGATTCATATGATCCGCGAGCAAATGCGCGCCGAAGTCGTTGCGAAGGCGGAATTGGCGGCGGAGGACAGGGTCCTCGATGCGCTGGTCGGTGATTCAGCGAGCGCCGAGACGCGGGATAAGTTCCGCCGAATGCTGCGTGCTGGAGAGCTCGATGACCGCGAGATCGAGGTCAACGTCAACAACGCGGCGGGCCTCGGCATGCCCAGTTTTGATATTCCCGGCATGCCGGGCGCGCAGATGGGCATGATCAATCTCAACGAAATCCTCGGCAAGACCCTGGGCACGCCGAGCAAGGCCAAACGCATGACGGTGGCGGAAAGCCATCTCGTCCTGCTCGACGAGGAAAGTGACAAGCTGCTCGACGAGGAAAAGATCGTGCGCACCGCCATCGATATGGTGGAGAACAATGGCATCGTGTTTCTCGATGAGATCGACAAAATTACTGTGCGCTCCGATCGGGGCGGCGCCGATGTCAGCCGCGAAGGGGTTCAACGCGATCTATTGCCGCTGATCGAGGGCACCACCGTCGCCACCAAGCACGGTGCGGTTAAGACTGACCACATCCTATTCATTGCCTCGGGCGCCTTTCATGTCGCGAAACCATCCGACTTACTGCCGGAACTTCAGGGCCGGCTTCCTATTCGTGTTGAGTTACAGGCGCTTACAAGAGATGACTTCATCCGGATTCTGAAAGAAACCGAGGCCAGCCTGCTGAAGCAGTACACGGCCCTGATGGGGGTCGAGGAGGTCACCCTGGCGATCACCGACGAGGCCATCGTGCGGATCGCCGATCTCGCCGAGGAGATCAATCAAGGCGTTGAAAACATTGGCGCACGGCGCCTTCACACGGTGATGGAGAAGCTGATGGAGGAGATCAGTTTTTCGGCGTCGGAACGCTCTGGCGAGAACATTACCATCGACGCCGATTACGTCGACAAACAGGTCGCCGCATTGGCGAAGAACGCGGACCTGCGTAAATTTATTCTATAACAATTTGTTAGGTGGCCAATCGGACTCAATATCTGAGGTGGCGCCGGATGGCGCGGGGGCTCACCGTCAATGCGTGGGGCCGCCGAAGCGACCAGTCCGCATGCGCACCTCGGCGATGATCCAATCCAAGGTCTCCTCGTCAAGATCGGCGACTTTTTCGGCCAGTAAATTCGCCAATTCTGTCGCCTTGGGGCTCATGCCGGCGGTGTCGACGACGACACGGGGGTGGGAAAGCTCCGCGAGCCGCTTGAGCTCCTCCGCCTCGTCCCACATCAGATCGAAATAACCGCATATCTGCATCACCAGCCCGGAACTGGGCCGGCCGCGGTGTCCATGTTCGAGCGCTGAAAAATACGCGGACGAAACGCCAAGATCAGCCGCCATCTGTTTCAAGGTGACGCTTCGCTTCGATCGCAGATCGCGAACTCTCTCGCCAAACGGTGTCATGGACTGATCATACCTGTTGTCGAGCGGGCTGGCACAAGATTTCCCATATCGCGGAACACTTTCTCGCTAGCGTTTTCGGCGCAACAGAACGTAAAGCGCGCCTTCGCCGCCGTCGCGCGGGGCGGCGTGCGAAAACGCCTTTACCCATTGCCGCATCGGAGCCTGGTTAAGCCAGCGTGGCACCTCGCGGCGCAAAACGCCGATATCGCCCTCACGGGTCAGCCCCTTGCCCGTGATCACCAGGACCGACCTCAGGCCGTCGGCGTGAGCCGTCGCGAGAAAGGCCGATAGTGCCGCGTGCGCGTTATTCCGTGTCATGCCGTGAAGGTCCATTCGACGCTCAATGTCGATCTGGCCGCGCCGCATGCGGAGGCGTGTGCGCGTATCCAGCCCCGGAGCGGTACCGTGCGACATTTCCCGCTCGCGAGGTGGCGGCGGAGCATCGGTGGCGATATGCGGTGATGTAATTTGCTGGCCGCGCTTTCTTTCCCCACCCTGAGGATTCGCGATCGGCGCCGGTTGCGTGGAGACCGAATCGGCGCCCAGCCCGTCCAACGGGCCATCCGGTTCCGTGATGCGTGGCGTGACGTCACGGGTCACGGCATTCCAAAGCGCCCGTTCCTCGGCCGATGGGCGGCGCGCACGGGCGTTAAACGATTTATTTGGTACCTTACTCATCGACGATCAGGATATGTAGGCGCTGCGGACCGTGGGCGCCGAGCAGCATGGTCTGCTCGATATCGGCGCTACGCGACGGCCCGGTGATCCAGTTAACCGTTCGCGGCAGTTTGGTATCGCCGGTACTGTCTGTCGCCAGGGACCTAATTTGTGTCCAGACGTCCTCGTAGGTGCCCTTGATTTCGGACTTTCGCACCACCGCAATATTGTTCAACGGCAGAAAGTTCAGCGTTGTTGGCGTTTCCGGTCCTGACGTCATGACCAGGGTTCCGGTTTCCGCCACGCCCGCGAGCGCTCGGGTGACCGACACCTCGTCATCGCCGGTTGGCAATCCGGGTGTCGCTGCCAACATCGTCTCCTTGTTCCAGGCACACGCCAAAAGATCCGGATGCGGGGCTATACGTACGGCTGTCGGCAGATTGCGTTCGCTGAGATAGCGCGCGACATGGTTTGGTACATCATCAAAACGTTTTACATGCTCGACAGTCGTCGTGACGGTCTCCGCCTCGGTTTTAAAAAGGTCATCTAAGTGATCTTTGCTGTCGGCCGCCCGCAGCGGGATAAGATTAGCTTTCTGCGCCTGAATGTGCGCATCTGTGAGCTGGCGCCCTCGCGTGACGTTGTTTTCGCCGCCAAGCCGCGTCCTGATCTTATTTAGGATACTTGATTTGCTCATTTTATCTGAAATCTTCGATTTTAGGTCTATGAAGGTTCCCTAATTTTGTCTTTTATTCCAAGCAGCGACGAAAGAGTTTCCTTGTGGCGCGGGAAGGTCCCGGACCTGAGTCCAGCCGCCTGCCAACAACATCAAGCCGAACCGCCTACGTCGCCTGCCGAGAATAGACAGCGTGCCCGCCGCCATCCGCGTGAGCGGGCGGTAGAGACCCGGCCGCCGCGCGAACCACGCCCAGGTCTTCAGAGCCAGGCGCGATGGCATGGAGGTTTGTCGGCGTTCGAATTGCCGCTGGCGCCAGCTTCGCAGCATCTTCGGCAGCGGAATGCGCATCGGGCAAACGCTTTCGCAGCGCCCGCACAGGGTCGATGCGTTGGGCAGGTGATGGGCCTCGCCGAGCCCGATGAGGCCGGGGATCAAGACCGCGCCCATGGGTCCCGAATAAACCCAGCCATAGGCGTGCCCACCAACGGACCGATAGATCGGACAATGATTGAGGCAGGCGCCGCAGCGGATGCAGCGCAGCATTTCCTGAAATTCGCTGCCCAACAGCTCCGTGCGCCCGTTATCCAGGAGAACCACGTGATATTCCTCGGGCCCATCGAGATCGTCGGGGCGACGCGGCCCGGTGCAGAACGTGGTGTAGACCGACATTTCCTGTCCAGTCGCCGAGCGCGCAAGCACGCGTAGGATGGTTGTCGCGTCCTCCAGCGTCGGCACAATTTTCTCAAGACTGGCAATAACGATGTGAACGCGGGGCAGGGAATAGGTGAGATCCGCGTTGCCTTCGTTGGTGACCAGCACATTAGTCCCCGTCTCGGCGATCAGCATGTTGGCGCCGGTCAGGCCGACATCGGCGGCGATGAATTTCTGACGTAGCTTGCCGCGCGCCTCCTCCAGCAGGGATCGCGGTTCCTCCAAAATGCGGTCGGCGGGCAGATCATCATGTTTCTCCCGAAAGGTCGCTTCAACCTGACCCTTGGACAAATGAATAGCCGGCGCGATGATATGGCTCGGCGGCTCGCGGCGAAGCTGGATGATGTATTCACCAAGATCCGTTTCCACGGGTTCCACGCCGTTTTCCTCGAGAAAATCGTTTATGGCGATTTCCTCACCAATCATCGACTTGCTCTTGGTCACCGTCTTGGCGCCCGCATCGCGGCAAATATCGAGAATGGTCCGGCGCGCGGCGTCCGCATCATCGCACCAGTGGACCTGGCCGCCGCTTTCCAGGACCCGCTCCTCGAACACTTCCAGGTAAAAGTCGAGATTCTCAAGGACGTGGTTCTTGATGTCGCGCGCCTGATCCCGCAGCTGCTCGAACTCCGGCAGCCGCGCCGCGGCCTCTAGGCGTTTCTTTGGAAAGCCCGTGCTCAACCGGCGCAGGGCACCCTGCAGGTTTTCATCGCCCAGTGCCGTGCGAGCGTTGGAGGTGAACTGGCGGGTTGTCGATTCCATGGCTATCCCCGTCCGTCCCCTGCCTCGGCGATCGCCGGCCCGTCGGCCATGCCGGCGAGCACCTCCGCCAAGTGGCGCGCCTCGACCTTGTCGCCCCGGCGCTTCAGACGTCCGGCGATATTCATCAGGCAACCGAGATCGCCGCAAAGCACGGTATCGGCACCCGAAGCAACAATATCATCTGCCTTGGCATCAACCATTTTCCCAGAAATGTCTGGATACTTGACACAGAAGAGGCCGCCAAATCCACAACAGCTTTCCGTGTCTGAGCTTTCGGCAAGGGTCAGGCCGTTAATCTTACTAATAAGCTCGCGCGGCTGATCCTTGATGCCGAGTTCGCGAAGGCCGGAGCAGGAATCGTGATAGGTTACCGTGCCCTCAAAGCTGGCGGCGAAATCCGTCACGCCACGAACGTCAACCAGAAAACTCAACAGCTCATGGGTCCTGGCGCCAAGCGCCTCGGCACGCGGCCGCCAAGCATCGTCATCGTTGAACAATTCGGGATAGTGCAATTTTATCATGCCGCCGCAGGATCCCGATGGCACCACGACATAATCGAACGGCTCGAACGCCGTGATCACCTGTTTCGCGATCGCCGCCGCATCGACCGCATCACCGGAATTATAGGCTGGCTGTCCACAGCACGTCTGGACCGGCGGTACGGACACCTCGCAGCCGGCCTTTTGCAGCAAATGGGCCGCCGCGAAACCAACGCTCGGCCGCATCAAATCGACGAGGCAGGTCGCGAACAGGCCAACGCGGACGGGTTCATTTGTCATGAAACCAGAATGTGTCGCCGTGCTGTTGAACGCAAGCTTGGATCGAGTTGATAAAGGTCGGCGCGACGGCGATTACCCGCTTGGCACCGTATTCTTGCGCGGCAGCAATAAATAGTAACGACCGGGGTGTTTCATGCGGCCGGCCTTCGCGCCCGCTTCGGCGCCGAAGCCGAAGAACAGATCGCCGCGAACCGGCCCCTTGATCGCGCTACCCGTGTCCTGAGCCACGACCAGACGGCGTAGCGGCCGCTTCGGGTCAATTGGGTCATGTGTTTCCAGCCACACCGGCGCGCCGAGCGGTACGTAACGTCGATCGACCGCGAGACTGCGGCCGGCGGTCAATGGCACGCCCTGAGCGCCGATTGGCCCATCACCCTCGACAACGCGGAAGAAGATGTAACTCTCGTTGGTCGCCATCAGCTCACCGGCAGACAAGGGGTTCGCCTTCAACCAATCACGAATTGATTGCAGCGTTACATCCTCGCGGGCAATTGCCTTGCGGCGGACGAGTTCGCGGCCGATCGCGGTGTATGGCCGGCCATTGCGGCCGGCATAGCCGACGCGAACATGTGCGCCGTCGGGCAACAAGATCTTTCCGGAGCCCTGAACATGGAGGAAGAAAGCATCGATCGGACTGGTCACCCAGAGAATTTCCAACTGCCGGCCGGCCAGGATGCCCCCGTCAATCGCCGCGCGGTTGTGATAGGGAAGAAATTTATCCCCCACCAAACGTCCGGCAATGGTCTGGTCCTTTAGTTCGGGTCCGAAATCACCCAGCTTGACGGTCAGCAGGTCCTTGGGACGGGAATAGATCGGGACCCGGTATGTGTGATCTGGCGCCCATGCGCCATGAAGCTCCGGTTCGTAATAGCCGGTAATCAGACCTTCGCCGCTATCGTCGCCGATAACGCGGTAGGCCTGCAGCCGGGATTCGAGAAAATATTTTTGTTTGGTTCGATCGCCAGCGGGGATGCGCCGCATCTGATCGCAAAGGCCGGTCCAGTCGCCAACGGTGCCCATTTCCGGTTTCGGACCAAACGCCGCATCGGGCTTGCGTTTCGCCAGGGTATCGCAGGATTTGAAAAAGGCCGGTAGCGCGCTCTGAATATCAACGCCATTCCAGCCTGGAAGCTCTTGCCAAGTGACGGGGCGCAGCACGGAACCTTCGGGCCCTTCACGCGGCGCCGGTGTGGATGTTGCCGGAAACTGGGACGCCAACTCGGCGCAGGCCGTTAGCAACAGCAACAATGATACCGCGGCTGAGAAAGCCGCGAGCCGCCGGCCAGGCGCCCGGCGGTTGTTCAAGGCATCAATCGGGGCTGCTGGTAGCGACAAGGAGCCAGTTTGGGTCTGAAGATCGTGTGTCACGGGAGAAGGTCCAGAAGTCGGTGACATCAATGACCAGATTGGGATTGCCGTCGACGACGTCACCGTTGTCATCCCGAGTCACGTTAACCTGCTCGGAAATGAATTTGACGGTCACGTTGGCATTTGTTCCGTCCATATAGGCCTCAACCAGATCGGCGACGCGAATGCCGACCAGCGTATCTTCCAGCACTTCGCCGGCTTGTTCGCGATCACGAATAGCTTTCTCGAAACCGGCGAACACCTCCGGGCTCAACAGGCTCTTCAATGTCGCCGTGTCGCCGGAAACATAGGCGTTCAACACCATCTCAAATGCAACCCGGGCGCCGTCAAGAAATCCGGCCGGGTTGAACGATGGGTCGTTGATACCAATCTGCGCCAAGCCGCCCGCGAGTATATCCTCAGGGTCGGCATCGGCGCTCACCGTCTCGGGGCGCTCGGGAAGCTGGATAACGTTTTCATCGGCCGTTTCCTTCGGATCAGGAACGCTGAAGGGATCCGAGGGTTTGTTTTCATGGCCATCGCGCCGTCCCAGGACATTGCGTAGGCGCAATACCAGGAACGCCGCGATCATGGCGAAGAAAATAATATCGATAAATTGAAAACCGTTGCCCATAAAATCCACCACGTCGGTCCCACGATGATCTTTCGCGGGTGGACCGCGTCCGGTCCCTAGTCTAAACACGCGGTGGCAACCCACCGATTCGGCGCCGGCAACCAATGGACGGGACCATGAACATGATCTCATTCAGCGGGAACGTCCGCACACCCTCGTGCGTCGCCATGCCGGTTAGTTGGTAGATAAGCTCATCAGAACCAAAGGGCAAGTATGGGCATCGTCATTTTATTGCTTCTGATCGTTGTGCCGATCATTGAAATCGCCGTCTTCATCCACGTGGGCGGCGAAATCGGGCTGGCCAATACGCTCATCGTCGTCATCATCACGGCGGTGCTGGGAACGTATTTGCTGCGTCGGCAGGGGCTGGCGACGCTGTTTCGTATTCAGCGCACTCTGGATGAGAACAAATTGCCCCTCAAGGAGCTGTTTGACGGCCTTTGCCTTTTGGTTGCGGGTGCATTGCTGTTGACGCCGGGCTTCGTCACCGACGCCTTCGGGTTTGTGTTGTTCCTGCCACCCTTCCGACATTATCTCGCGGCGACCCTAGCAAGGCATTTCTTGACCAACGGCCGTGCCAATATCCACATGACGCCGGGGCGGGCACGGTCCGGTTTCCACGATCCCAATGCCGTCATCGATGGCGAGTTCGAGGACGTCACCGGAGATGATCCGGCGAGGCCGCCACCGGTGAACAAGCGCCTGCCAACCGATTGAATTGATGGCAGGCCCGTTGTCGTGGCGAAACGGTTGTTCCCCTGACTTATACGTGTTAGCCACGCGGTTCCCACGGTCAATGGAGAGTGACGATGGCACCCAACGCCGATACGCCGGACGAAACCCCCGCAGAGAACGCAGCCGCGCCCGGCGCCGATCAGGCGGCGCCGCCGATCACCATCAACGCGCAATATATCAAGGATCTCTCGTTTGAGGCGCC
>JAYOFM010000032.1:1544-30864 GCA_038117225.1 Rhodospirillales bacterium | reverse complement strand
TTCATCGCCAGTACGCTCGGAATGAACGATGCCGCGGCCGGCGGTCATCCAGTTGGACAAGTGTTCGTCGCCACCCTGGGTGCGTCCAGCTACACCTATGCCGAGGCGACCTGGACGCAGACGCTGGCCGACTGGATCGGATCGCACACCCGCGCCTTCGCTTATCTGGGCGGCGTTCCGGCCCAGGTGGTGCCGGACAACCTCAAGTCGGGGGTCGTGCCCGTTTCCATGAAAGAGATGCCGGCAGTTGTTCAAACAACTATCAACTCCGCATTGGAAAGGAACGGGGCTGCGGAAATGGATGAAATTGTCGGGGCGGCCGGAATTTGTACGCAGAATGCAGAAGGCCAGCAAACCATGATAGATCTCTGGCGGGAATTAGCCATGAGTGGTCTTCTTAAATTGCCAAAACAATAGATACAGCAAAAAAGCCTGTTCATTGTATGGGTATATGTATGGGTTTGACGTTATATTATAATAATTTTTCTTTATTTATCAATTAGATAAACAAGAAAAATGGCGGAGGGAGAGGGATTCGAACCCTCGATACGGTTTCCCGTATACACGCTTTCCAAGCGTGCGCCTTCAGCCACTCGGCCACCCCTCCGGCGCGATCGCGCCGGACCGTGACCTTGGCGCGAATCGACGCGAACCTAGCCAAGCCCGGCGGTTGGCGCAACGCTTATGCGTTAGAACTCGAACACGCCCTTGCCCATGGTCTGAGCGTCGAATTTGGCATAGGCATCGGCGGCGTCTTCCAGGCAGAAGCGATCGGTGAACAGATCGGCCAGCGGGATGCCGTGTTCGGCGATGAAACGCGCACATTCGTCCTGGCGGATGGTGTTGAAGGTCCATGAACCGATCAGCGTCAGCTGGCGGCGCAGCATATCCGGGCTGACGTCCAACGTTACCTCGCCGCCCTCGCCGACGAAACACGCGGTGCCCCAGGTCCGCGTCGAACGCACGGCGGCGGTGCGGGCCTCCGCGTTGCCGCTGCATTCGAGGGCATAGTCGGCGCCGCGGCCGTGGGTGAGTTCCATGATGGCCTCGCGGGCGTCGACCTCGGCCGCGTTGATCGTCGCGTCGGCACCGAATTTATTCGCCAGCTCAAGGCGCTCCGGCGACACGTCGACGGCGATGATCCGAACTCCCATGGCGGCGCCGAGCAGGGTGGCGCTGAGGCCCACCGGTCCCTGGCCGAACACGGTCATGGTGGTGCCGCCGGGTAGCGCCATCCGCTTGATGGCGCCGAAGGCGGTGCCGGTACCACACGAAACCGCGGCGCCCTCAGCGAAGGATAGTTCTTCGGGCAGGTCGATCAGGGTGCCGACCGGTACCTTCATATACGGCGCGTGGGCACCGTCGCCGGTGATGCCATAGACGGTGAAGCCGCCTTCATGACACAGTTGCGCCCACCCATCACGGCAGGATGGGCAGGTTCCGCAGCCGTCATAGTGATGCACCATGACGCGGGCGCCGATCGGGGCCAGCTTTTCCGCCACGTCGGCGCCGCGCGCGACGACGACACCGCAGGGCTCATGGCCGGCGATAACCGCGCGGCCTTCTCCGCCGAGGCCAAGCGCCGCCGCCATGGCCGGGCCACCGCCGGGAGAGCGGTAGACATGCAGGTCGCTGCCGCACATGCCGGAGGCCTTGATCTCCAACACCACCTCGCCCGGGCCGGGGGTCGGGTCTGGAAAATCCCGCAATTCAACCTGTCGATTGCCGGGGAAGACGGCGCCCTTCATGGTGTTCCTCCGTTGCTGGCGGTGATCCGCTGTCGCGGAGCACACCATTGATTGTGAGCGTTGCCAAGGTTCACGCCGCCGTCAAGCTTGGCGTAAACCGCGGCGTCAAATCGGGTGATATAAAAGGCTCCGATTGGCGTGGGCTTCGGTTATGATGGCACCATGTTGGTGCCGTTCTATACCGGGTGGTTATTCCTATTTTTGGCGTTCGCGGCGGCGGCGGCGGAAACGCTGGCGCGTGGCCTGCCGATCGAAACCCAGGCCCTGCTGTCGGCGAAGCAGTTGTGGCATTCCCTGTGGCCCGGCAATTACGTGCTGACCCAGGTTCGTATCGAGCGTGTGCTGCCATGGTTGTGGGATCCCATTTTGCTCACCCTGCTGGCGGTTCCCGGCTGGGCGTTGTTCGGCGTGCCGGGATCATTGCTGGCTTGGTTTTTCCGGCCGGGACGGCATATGACGGAGGAAGAGCAACGGGATCTGGAAAAGATGCGCGAGACCCTTTTCCTGTTCGACGAACTGGCCGCCGAGGCCCGCCGTCAGTCCGACGAGGACGGCGAAAACCCCGATGAGGATGATACGCAGCCCAGCCATAGCGGCCACGCCATGCTAGAAGAGGCAGAGGACATGGCGCTGGCGGTGGATCTCGATTTTCTTCGCCAGTACGAACTCGATCTGCGTGCCGATGACGCGCCGCCGGTCATCATGCTGGGCGAAGAGCGAGCCGCGCCGATGCCCCCCGATGTCCCGCCGTCCAATGACAATCGCGGCGGCTGACGACCTCACGATCACCGTATCCAAGGAGACACTGATGAATAGCGAGCAATACGACGCCGGTATGCGCGCCCGGCGGGAAGTCCTCGGCGACGCCCACGTGGACCGGTCCCTGGCGGCCGCCGCCGACGTCACCCAACCGCTGCAGGACCTGGTCGTCGAATACGGCTGGGGCGCCATCTGGACCCGGCCGGGTCTTGACCGTAAGACCCGCAGCCTGTTGAACATCGGCATGTTGACGGCGCTCAATCGGCCGCACGAACTCGAAGTTCACCTCAAGGGCGCGCTCAACAACGGCTGCTCGCGCGAGGAAATCGTCGAGGTGGTGTTGCAGACCGCCGTCTACTGCGGCTTGCCGGCGGCGCTCGACAGCATGCGCCGGGCTCAGGCGACATTCGAAAAAGCCGACGCCGGCACCTTGGACTGAGCGCTCAATCCGAACCACCACTCGGCGTGGCCATGGCCGGGGCGGCACGGCCGAGCGCTGATTCCCGATGGGCGATGTAGACGGTGGACGCCAGAATGACGGCGCCGCCAACCCAGGTCCACGCGTCGGGTGCCTCGCCGAACACCAGATAACCCAACGCCGCCGCGAAGACCAAGCGGGCGAAATCGAACGGCATCACCGCCGAGGCCTCGGCCGCCTTGAAGGCGCGCGCCAGCATGAACTGGCCAACCGTCCCGGCAATACCGGCGGCGGCCAGCAAGGGCCACGCAGCCGGCGCCGGCCACTGCCAGACGAACAGCGCCGGCAACAGCGACAGCGGCGTCATGATCAGCATCATGTAGAGCACCATGGTGGTTGGGCTTTCACTGCGTGTTAGCGTCTTCGCGATCAGCATCGAGGTGGCCATGAACATGGCCGCGCCCAGCGCGATCAGCGATGCCGGCTGGATCGCCGCGGCGCCCGGCCTGAGCACGATGAGCACGCCGAGAAACCCGACGGCCATGGCCGTCCAACGGCGCCGTCGCACCACTTCGCCAAGAACCAGCGCCGCGCCCAGCGTGGCGAATAATGGCGAGGTGAAGGTCAGTGCCGTGGCATCGGCAATTGGCAGACGGGCGAAGGCGATGAACAGACAGTACATGGCGATCAGCGCGATCACCGATCGTGCCAGATGCAGACGGGGCCGCGCCGTCCGCACCGCCGCCCGAAGGCCGACCCGGAACAGCAGCGGTGCGATGACGATGACACCGAAGAGATTTCGAAAGAACGCGATCTCCAGCGGGTCAAGGTTCCGCGCCAGGATGCGTACCAGGGCGCCCATGATAGCGAAGGTCAGGGTGAAGCCGAGCATCCACAGTGCCGCCCGAATGGGCGCCGCGCGCGTAGACTTGTTCCCGGTCGGTGATGACGGCGGCGCCTCGTTCATGGCGGCAAGCCTAGGTGTCACCGTCGCTTCTGCCAAGCTCATGGCTTGCCTCGGCCGGGGTGCATTCGCAATACTCCTGGTTCATCTCACGAGGTCCTGGAGTGATGCCGTTTCATGTCTGATCCGCTTTGGAAACCGACGCCCGAAGCTGCCGCCGCGGCCAACATCAGCCGCTTTCGAGAGCATCTGGTCGAAACGTCTGGTGTCGCGCTCGCCGACACGGACGACCTGTGGCGTTATTCCATTGATCACATGGAAGATTTCTGGACGGCGGTGATCGACTATGCCGGGATCGCGGCCGAGACCTGGGGCGAGCGGGTATTGATTGATGGCGACAAGATGCCGGGCGCCCAGTGGTTCCCCGATGCGCGCCTTAACTTCGCGCAGAACCTATTGCGTCGGCGAGATGATGCCGACGCCATGGTGTTTTGGGGCGAAGATAAGGTCAGGCGTCGAATGAGTTTCGCCGCGCTACATGAGCAGGTCTCAGTGCTGGCCCAGGCGCTGGCCGCCGCCGGCGTCGGTGTCGGCGATCGGGTCGCCGGCGTGCTGCCCAACATGCCCGAGGCCGTGGTCGCCATGCTTGCGGCAACAAGCCTCGGCGCCACCTGGTCATCGTGCTCGCCGGATTTCGGTGTCCAGGGAGTGCTTGATCGCTTCGGCCAGATTGATCCCAAGATTGTCTTCGCCGCCGACGGCTATTGGTACAATGGAAAATATCACGATACTCGGGCCAAGCTGGCCGACATCATCGCCGGCCTAAACAGCGTCGAACACACCATCATCACGCCCTATGACGCGGACACCCGGCCCAATATGGCGGGCGTGCCCAAGGCTGTGTTCGTCGGTGATTTCACCGCCGCCTATTCGCCGCGCGAAATCACCTACGCTGCGCTACCCTTTGACCATCCACTGTATATCCTGTTTTCGTCGGGCACCACGGGGGTGCCGAAATGCATCGTTCACCACGTTGGAGGGGCGCTTTTAAAGCACGCCACCGAGCAGCTTTTTCACAGCGATGTCCGCCGCGACGACCGGGTGTTTTTCTTCACCACTTGCGGCTGGATGATGTGGAACTGGCTGGTCACCAATCTGGCTTGGGGGGCGACGCTGCTGCTTTATGACGGCGCGCCCACGGCGCCCAGTTCCGAGGTGCTGTTCGATTATGCCGACACAGAGCGTGCGACCCTGTTCGGCACCTCGGCCAAGTTCATCGATGCGCTGAACAAGCTCGGGGCCGAGCCGGTGAGAACCCACGATCTTTCGACCGTGCGCGTCCTCTGCTCCACCGGCTCGCCGCTGGTACCCGAAGGCTTCGATTACGTCTACGAAAAGATCAGGCCGACGGTTCAACTTGTTTCCATGTCGGGTGGCACCGATATCATGGGGTGCTTCTGCGCCGGCGATCCGACCAAGCCTGTGTGGCGCGGCGAAATTCAGGCGCGCTGCCTCGGCATGGCGGTCGACGTGTTCAATGATGATGGCCAGTCAGTCGTTGATGAGAAAGGTGAACTGGTCTGTACGCGGTCGTTTCCGACGGTGCCGCTAGGATTCCTCGGCGATACGGATGGATCGCGTTTTCACGAGGCCTATTTCGCCGCCTTCCCAAATATCTGGACCCACGGCGATTATTGCCGGCTGACCAAGTACGGCGGCATGGTCATCTACGGCCGTTCGGACGCGACACTCAATCCCGGTGGCGTGCGAATCGGCACGGCGGAAATCTACCGCCAGGTCGAGAAAATGCCCGAGGTCAAGGAAAGCATCGTGGTCGGACAGGAGTGGGACAACGACACGCGGGTGGTGCTGTTCGTCACGCTCGCCGATGGCGTCGCTCTGGATGACGCTCTGATCAAACGCATTCAGGGTCAGGTTCGCGCCAACTGCACGCCGCGCCATGTGCCGTCGAAGGTATTACAGGTGGCGGATATTCCGCGCACCAAGTCGGGCAAGATCACCGAACTCGCGGTGCGGGACATCATCCACGGCCGACCGATCAAGAACCAGGAAGCCCTGGCTAATCCGGAGGCGCTGGAGCTGTTCGCTGACCGCGCGGAACTGCGGACTTAACCGCCGATAAATAACGTTCCCACAAGTGGCAGATGGTCCGAGCCCGTATCGGGGCCAGGCATGACCGCGCCATCGACATCGCCACGGGCGAGCACATGATCGATGGGAATGCCGAGCAACCCGAGTTGTGTCGGCCATGTCGGCGCGATGCCGGTGTTGAGGCGCCGCATGTCCGAACGGATAAGAAACTGTCGGAAGCGGGCGGCATAGGGCGTCAGGTTCATGTCGCCGGCAATGACGATGTTTTTGCGCCCGCGGTCGACCTCAACGCTTACGGCGCGGGAAAGACCGTCGAGTTCCAAAGTCTGCATGTGGGCATTACCCGGATACAGTGGTTTTGCCAGATGCACGGCGAACAGGGATAACAATTCGCCGCTGACATTCAATGCGACGCGAACGCCATAAGGGTGTTTCACGTCGGCTGGTTTTAGATCGGCGGCTTCTTCCAATGGCAAACGTGACAACACGACCAACTCGAATAATTGCTCGGAGTCTGGATACTCCGTTCCTCTAAACGGGCTGGTGGAGCCGACATGCCAATAGGGATAGTGCACCCTTAGCGGCTCGAGTTCGGCATGTCGTTGTTCCGGGACTTCGGACAATATGATCACATCAGCGGTTTGATCCCTCAGAAAAGATACGACCGAGTGGTACTCCGGGCGTATGTTGTGAATGTTGAATGAGATTACCTTTAGCGGTTGGTTCGCCGCTTGATCGGCTTTGGCGCCACCACTCACGTGAGGCGTAATCTCCAGCAGGTTGGCGCCGAGCAACATCATCGCCAGCACCGCCCAGCGCGGCCGCTTGACGACAATGGCAAATACCCCGATGGCAACGGTGGCGGCGGCCACGTGGACGCGAAAATGTGAGAAAATATCGAGCCACCAGGCCTGCGCACCGGCATAGGGCGCGAACGTGGCGGCCGCCGCGCCTAAGACGGTTATGGCGAGAATCGCCTCAAGCGTGCCACCCGAACGACGGTTCCTGCGGCGCCGGGGCCTCATATTTCGATGTTGGCCAGAATGCGATAGAGCGATTGCAGTGCCGGTGCCGCGGCGCCGTCGCCGCGCTTGGCATTTGCGGCCAGGCGATCGACACAGGCCTCAACGAGGGCTTTCAGTTCGGCCGTTTCCAACTCCGCCAGGAACTGGTCCGGATTGGTCTTCAATGCCAGCAAAAATGGATTGCTCATGTCACTCCTCTCATCACGTCTCGCTGCGCGGCCTCGCTGCGCGCCGCCTCCTCCATCAGCCAATCGCGGAACGCTTGTACCTTGGGTCGTTTCTCGCTGCCCGCGACAAGGGCCAGATAGTAGGCGTAATCGGATGGCAAGGCGATATCGAAAGGCCTGACCAGCCGGCCGTCGGCCAGCGCATCGGCAACCAGGACGCTGCGCCCGAGCGCCACGCCCTGACCGGAAATGGCGGCCTGCACCACCAGGTTGGAATACTGGAAGGCCGGTCCGCGGGTCGCGTCGATGCCGTTCACGCCGGCCGCCATCAACCACATCATCCAGTCCTGGCGCATGTCGTCGTGCAGCAGCGTGTGGTGCGCCAGATCCTTGGGCCGGGCCAGCGGCTGCGGCCCCGCCAACAAGGCCGGCGCGCAGACCGGGAACAATTCCTCCGTCATCAGCCGCTCACTGACGCAGCGCGACCAGTCACCACGGCCGTAGCGAATTCCGGCGTCGATGCCCTCGCGCTCCAGGTCAACCGCCTGATCGGACAGCATGACGCGAACGTCAATATCCGGATTGCGTCGGCGGAAGCGCGCCAATCGCGGCACCAGCCAACTGGCGGCGAATGATTCCATGGTGGTGATGGTCAGAACGCCTGAATCGTCACGCTTGAGGCGGGCGACCGCATCGGCCATCTGGTCGAGTGCCTCGCCCACGGATGGCTGCAGCATCTGGCCGGCGTCGGTCAGCATCAGGCGTCGGTTGAGGCGGCGAAACAGGCTGATGCCAAGCCGCTCCTCCAGCGCCTTCACTTGGTGTGATACCGCCGCCTGGGTGACGTTCAACTCGTCCGCCGCGCGGGTAAAACTCAAATGCCGGGCCGCCGCCTCGAAGGCGCGCAGGGCATTTAGGGATGGAAGGTCACGCGACATACGATTTTCGTTAGATTTTCATAGTTTAAAAAATTCATGCGAGGTGACGATTAAAGCATAACCAATTGATAAACAATAAATTAATGAAATTAGAAGGTAACAAGACATGAATTTAACTTATCCGAAATAGAGAAAAGGTCGTTTGTGATGTGGAACGGGGTTGCGTAGACAAAGATCACACGACGGCCACATCGCATATCGCGCTGCCGCACATCAAAAAAGAAGGATCGGACCATGACCCAGTTGATGACCGCCCTCAAGCGCACCGAGGCACAAAGCCTCGCCGCACTCCTCGAATCCCTTGCCGCCACTGCCGCCAAGGCTGTGTTCACACTGCCCGAACATCTGCTCGAGACCCTTGTCCTGTGGCAGGCGCGGGACAACATGCGGCGACATATGGCCTCCCTCGATGCCCGCCTGCTCGACGACGTCGGCCTTGACCGACGCGCCGTAGAAGAGGAAACGTCAAAGCCGATTTGGCGCGCCTAACCGTCCCCGGATTTCTCCGGTGCGGGCCGCGTCCCGCACCGGAGGCACGACGCCTTTGACCAATCTTCTGCTCTACGTCACCACGGTCGCCGTATGGGGCACCAGCTGGATCGCGGTGACGTTCCAGTTTGGCGTCGTCGATCCGGTGGTATCCGTCGCCTATCGATTCTGGGTCGCCGCCGCCATCATGATCGTGCTGTGTCTGGTGACCGGCCGCACCCTGCGTTTCGCTCCCGGTCAGCAACGCTGGATCGCCTTGCAGGGCGTGTTGTTGTTCGGCACCAACTTCAGCCTCGTCTACACGGGCACCCAGTATCTAACCAGCGGCCTGGTGGCGGTCGTATTCTCAACCATCGTGTTCATGAACATCATTGCCGGCGCGATCGCCTTCCGCATCCCCATCGAGGCCCGCGTCGCATCGGGGTCGGCCATCGGCATTACTGGCATCGCGATTATTTTCTGGCCCGAGCTCAGTGCCTTTGACCCGGCGCGCGAGGCGACCAAGGGCCTGTTGTTCGCCGTTGCCGGCACCGTGTCGGCATCGGTCGGCATGATGGTGTCGGCGCGCAATCAGCGCGCCGGAATGCCCGTGGTTCGTACCAATGCCGTCGGCATGGTTTATGGCGCCATCGCCATCACCGCGTTCGCGGCCCTCAGTGGGTCGACATTCGCCTTCGATCCACGGCCGAGCTATTGGATTGCCCTGGTGTTCCTCGCCGTATTCGCCACCGTCATTGGTTTTTGGTGCTTCTTGACGCTGCTCGGTAACATTGGGCCGGCCCGGGCATCCTATTGCTCCGTATTGTTTCCGGTGGTCGCGCTCGCCATATCGACCGTCTACGAAGATTTCCACTGGACGGCGCCCGCCGCCGCCGGGGTCGTCCTGGTGTTGGTCGGCAATGTGGTCGTGTTGCTGCCGAGGCGGAATGCCTAAACGCCCTTGATGATAATGAAGGTGGCGTCGTCGATAACCGGCGCGCCGGCGCGGAAGCGATCAAGGGCGGAGGCCAAGGCGGCACAGATGCCATCGGCGGTCGCCCCGGCGTTGTCGCGGATGATCGCCTCCAGGCGTTCACGGCCGAACATGGCGTCAGCGCCATCGCGTGTCTCGCGCACGCCATCGGTCGCGGCGATCAGGATGCGGCCCGGCCGTAGGGCGTCGTTGAGGCTGTGCGTCTCAAACCTCCAACCCGCGTCGACACCGAGCGGGATACCGCCTTCGCCCAATTCACGGAAGTCATCCGTTTCAGTGTCGTAAAGCAGCGCCGGTTCGTGCCCCGCCGAGACCCAGGCCAAATCACGGCTATCTCGATCAAGCAAGGCCACGAACAGGGTCATGAATCGCCCGCCCTGGATATCGCGCGCCAGCTCCGCGTTGGCCCTTGTGGCCAGTCGGCCCAGGTCATCGGTTTCCGTGGCGGCGCCGCGAACGAGAGCGCGGCCGGTGGTCATTAACAGCGCCGCCGGCACGCCGTGCCCGGTGACATCACCCAGAGCAACGCCGAGCTTGCTCGGATCACCCCCCATGTCGGTGATGTAATCGAGATAATCACCGCCGGTCTCGTCGCAATAGAAGGCGCGGCCGGCGATGTCGAAGCCGTCCAGCAGCGGCGGCGTCTTTGGAATCAGGTGCTGCTGCACCTCGCGCGCCAGCGCCAGCGAGCGTTTCATGGCGACTTGATCTTCCAGGCGCGGCACCATGCCGTTGAAGGCGCGCGCCAGATCACCCAGTTCATCACCCCGGCCAAGCGGCGCGCGGGCTTGAAAATCACCCGCCGCGACCCGCCCGGCGGCGTCGGCGAGCGCGGCCACCGGACGTGTCACCGAGCGTGCCGACAGGATCGCCAGCGGCGCCACGCCGGCGATCATGATCAGCATGAACAGTGCCGTCCACGAAAGCTGTTCCGCCGTCGAGGCGTCGACGGCGGCTTCCGCCTTGGCCGCTTCCTCGGTGATGCGGGCATAGGGCATCACCGTAATCAGGAACGATTGTCCGGCCGCGCCCAGGCTGATCGGGCTGTAGGCCATCAGCACGTCGCGCCCCTCGAACGCCAATCGCCGCACTCCCGGCGCGCCTAGCGTGAAATCCTTCAACGCGGCCCGTGCCGTCGCGCCGTCGCCCAGGTCGAGTTGGCCAAGGTTGCTGGCGGTCTGCCAATCCCCCGTCGGTCCAAACAGCCGGGCGACGATGTTGGGCGCCGGCGTATCGGGTGTAACCATGACCACCAGGGCGGCGCCGTCGGCCGGTAGCCGCGCCTGGCGCTGCACGTTGCGCAGGATGTCGCGGGCCCGTACGTCGATGGCGGCGACGCCGGCGAAGTCTCCGTTGGGCAGGGTTACGGGCATCGACACGGTGACGATGGGAAAACCCGTACTAGCATCGAAATAAAGCGGGTGCCATTTCAAGGCACCCGCCTCGGCGGTGTCGACATACCAGGTTCGCTCACGCGGGTCATAACCGTCCGGGTAGTCGCCGTGTCCCGGGTAGGACGAGTGCACGCCGGCTTCCAGGCTGACGTATTGCCAAAGCACCAAATCACGGTGGCGCGCATACAAGGCCTTGTAGGTGGCCGTCATCGCCGCCATTCGTCTCAGGACATCGTCTGCCGTGCCATCGTCCGTGTTCGGCATCAGCAGAATACTCTGCGCGTCCAGATCGATGCGTTGCGGTGCATCGGGGCCGGTGTCCAGCTCCTCGGCGAAGACGAAGCCGTCGAGCGCGCCCGGCGCCGGCAGCGGCGGAGCCACGGGCGCGGCGAGCCGCTTCGCCGCTTCAGAGGCCTGAAAGCGCAATGCCAGTTCGAGCAAACGGCTCTGTTGTTCGATAATGATGGCGGCGTGCTCGGTGGCGCGGCGGACTTCGTCGGTGACACGGCCCTCCAATAGCGTTCGGCTGCGTTCGCCCAACACGTCGCCGAGTCCCTTTAACGACTGGTGTCCCTGCCAAGCCACCAGCACCAGCGGCACCAAGCCGATGGCGAGCAGCAGGATGGCGAGCTTTGGTCCGAGTTTCATTTCCCCAGCGTCATGGCGTCAGCACGACCTTTCCGGTGGCGCGGCGCTCGACCAGCGCGGCCAGAGCCTGCGGTGCCGCCGCGAGATCGTGGGTTTCCGAAATATGCGGGTGCAGTTTGCCGGCCTCGAACCAATCGAACAGGGCGGCAAAGGATTGCCGCATCAATGCGGGATCGAGCACCCTGTGCGCGCCCCAATAAAAACCGATGGCCTGGATGTTCTTGACCAGCAGAATATTCGCCGGAATCTGCGGCACCCGGCCGGATGCGAAGCCGACGACCAGAATCCGTCCGCCCTGGCGGGTGGCGCGCAGGCTGGCATCAAAAACGTCGCCGCCGACCGGGTCGAAAACCACGTCGGCACCGACGCCATCGGTCAGCTGCTTGGTCCGCTCACGCACGTCCTCGGTGGAATAATCGATGCCCGCGTCGGCGCCATGCTCGGCGGCGACGGCGAGTTTGGCGGCACCGCCGGCGGTGGCGATGACGCGACAGCCGGCCGCCTTGGCGACCTCGACGGCGGCCAGGCCGACCCCGCCGGCGGCACCGTGTACCAGAACCGTCTCGCCGGCCGTCAACCCGGCCTTTAGCATCAAACCCATTTGCGCCGTGCCGTAAACGACGGCAAAACCGGCGGCGATCTCGAACGACATGGCGTCGGGAATGGGAAAAACTCCATCGGCGCCGGTTACCGCCTCTTCCGCGAAGCCGCCATGATGCAGGATCGCCATCACCCGCTGGCCGATCGAAAGCTCGCTGACGCCGGTGCCCAGTTCCATCACTTCACCGGCGACCTCCAAACCCGGCGCGAACGGACGCGGCGGCTTGACCTGGTATTCGCCGCGGCTCATTAGCACGTCGGCGAAGTTGACGCCGGCGGCGCGCACGCGGATGCGCACCTCACCGTCACCTAGCGGCGGTGACGGGACGTCCTGGACTTCCAGCCCCTCGGGGCCCAGCCAATCGATAACCACGGCGGCGCGCATGCGAAGTGTTCTCCTTGATCGGGGGGCGGATTTTGTGAAGGTTAGGGACGCGGCCCCATAATGCAAGGACAGGAACTTTCCGCATGCGTGGCTATTTTGGTATCGGCGTCGAACGCATTTCCAAGACCATGAACGTGGGAAACCTGTTCCGCTCCGGCCACGCCTTCGGCGCCGGGTTCGTGTTTACCATCGCGGCAAACTACGATCCGCTTGACGGTGCCAAGTCGGACACCTCGGACACGCCGCAGCATCTGCCATTCTACGCGTTCCCCGATGTTGCTTCCATGCAGTTGCCGACGAGCTGCAAGCTGGTCGGCGTCGAACTGCTGGATGACGCAATCGACCTGCCGAGTTTTCATCATCCGCCACAGGCGGCTTATGTGCTGGGGCCGGAGCGCGGCGAGCTGTCGCCGGAACTGCTGACGCGCTGCGATTTCACCCTGAAGATACCGACCGCGTTCTGCATCAATGTCGGCGTCGCAGGCGCTATCGTCATGTACGACCGCATCAAATCCCTCGGCCGTTTCGCGCCGCGCGCGCCGCGACCGGGCGGGCCCGTGGAAGCACTTCCCGGTCACAATCACGGCGGCCGCTTCAGCCGAACGAAGATGGAAGCCTTCAGGGCCGAGCCGCCGACCGGGTATAACGAATGACGGCGTCCGACATCGCCGTTGAAATCCGCATCGTCGGGCTGGAAAAGGCATTTGGCGAGCATCTGGTGTTGCGGGGCATCGATCTTGAGATCATGCGCGGAGATTGCGTCGCCATCGTCGGCGGTTCCGGTTGCGGCAAGACGGTGCTGCTGAATCACATTCTGGGCCAGTTGCAACCCGACGCTGGTCGCGTTTGGGTCGCCGACCATGCGGCTGACGGCTCGCCGCTGGTCGATATCCATACCCTCGACGATCATGAAATGGACCGTATCCATACCCATTGGGGTGTCGTGTTTCAGCGCAACGCGCTGTTCTCGGGCTCGGTCTACGACAATATCGCGTTGTGGTTGGCGGAAATCCAAAATCTTGAGGAAGCCGCTATCCGGCCGATCGCCCGCCGGGTGTTGTCGGCGGTCAGTCTGGACACCGATGACGAATTTCTGGATAGTGATGTTGGCGATCTTTCCGGCGGCATGGCCAAGCGTTTGGCCGTCGCTCGCGCCCTGTCCATGGAACCCCGCGTCATTTTCTATGACGAGCCGACCACCGGCCTCGACCCGACCAGCGCCGCGCAGATTCAGGACATGGTGCTGGCGACCCACGAAGCGCCCGGGCCCGGCGTCGCCAGCCGCACCACGGTGATCATTACCCACGACAAGGACCTGCTGGTTCGCCTGGAACCCCGAACGGTGATGCTGGAGAACGGGTGCGTTCTATTCGATGGTCCGTTCGCCGATTTCGCCGCCGCCGATGACGCGGCGATCCGCCCGTATTTCGATCTGATGCCGGTGCTGCATCAGCGGACAATCAGGGCGGCCTAAGAACCCGTTCGGACGATGATGTAGAGGCCTGTTGCCAGCAGCGACAGGAAGAACACGCGGCGGAACAACGCCTCGGAAAACTGTCGGCGGATCCGTTGACCGATAACCATGCCGATGGCCGCGGGCGCCAGTCCAGCGGCCGAAATCAACGCGCCATCCGCCGGCATCAGATCGCGGCCGGCGAACGACAGCCCCAATACCAACGTGGCGAAGGTGAACGCCAATCCCATGGCCTGGATCAATTGGTCGCGGGGCATGCCGAGGGCTTGCATATACAGCACCGCCGGGACCACGAAGCTGCCGGTCATGCCCGAGGCGATGCCGGTCAATCCGCCCATCAGCGGCGACAGCCAGGGCTCGTGACGGCCCGGTGGCGGCATCTGCGGCGTCACCAGGGCCAGTACGGCATATAAGGCGACCAGCACACCCAGAAGCATCGAAAGGGTGCGTGGGTCGGTGGTCTGGATCATCGCCGTGGCAAACCATGTACACACCCCGGCGGCGGCGAACATGGGCCACAGGCGTTTCATCAGGGCCTTGAAATTGCCGCCGACCGCGCCCTGCCAGATATTGGTGATCAGCGACGGCACAATCATGAGCACGATCGCCGCCTTGAGCCCGAAGGCTGCGGTCAGCAACGCCAGCGACACCGTCGGCAGGCCGAGGCCGACGACACCCTTGACGAAACCGGCGAGTAGGAAGGTGAGGGCGATGATGACCAGGCTGTCGATCGCCCAGAGATGCTCCATGACGCGTCAGCGCGAGCCCAGGCTGGCCCGGATGAAGCCGGCGTCGCGGCCGGCGACGTTGATGATCTTGGGCCGCAGGAAATCGCCGAAGGGGCCATCGGCCGCGTCCTCGACCACGCCCAGGTGATCGAGTAGCGCCGCCATGGCGGTGTCCGACGCGCGTTTGGTGCCGTCCTCGGCCTTCAGGGCAACGCCGAGGCCGAGCGTCGGAATGGCCGCCATGTGCACGCCTTCCGCGCCGGTCTTGCAAGCGACGCGGCCGCGCAGGGCCTGCATGCAGATGGTATCGAAGCGCGCGCGACCGGCGACCATATAGGGATGCTTGGTCATGGCATGGGTGATGCGTCGGCAGGCGGCTTCGCGCGTCGGCTCCAGAGCGCCGGGATCGGCCAACCGGGCAGTGGCGCGGGCGAAAGCGTCGAGCGCCATGCCGTAGACCGGAATGCCGCAACCATCGATGCCGCGCGCGGTATCGGTCAGATCATTACCGCCCATTTCCTCCAGCACCGCGCGGCAGCGGCGCTGCACCGGATGATCGATATCGAGATAACTGTCCAGCGGCTCACCCAGGTGCCGCGCCGTCGTCAGGAAGCCGGAATGCTTGCCAGAGCAGTTGGAATTAAGCGTCGTCCACGGCTCGTCGCGGCGGATCAGGTTGTCCGCCGCTTCCTCGTCGTAGGGGCGGTGGGTACCGGTTCGCAGGTTCTCGGGACCAAGGCCGATGCGCTCCAACCAACTGCCGACGGCCATGGTATGGCCCATGGCGCCAGAATGGGAGGCACAGGAAAGAGCCACTTCCTCGTCGCTGCAGCCATGCGCCTCGGCGGCGCCGGTTTCCAGAAATGCCAGGGCCTGCAGCGGTTTGATGGCGGAGCGGGGGTAGATTTCCATCGCCGCATCGCCCCATGCCTCGACGATCTCGCCATTGGCGCTGGCGATCACCGCGTGTACCCGGTGGCGCGATTCCAACAGGCTGCCGCGGTGCACTTCGACGACGATGGGCGAGTATGTATTCATGGGATATCTCTGGCACTCGATACTGGGCTTGGCAAGCCGGAACGCGTCGCGTTATGTAGGGGCATGATGCCTCGATTTCATAATCTCCTCGTTGCCGCGCTGGTCGTCTTGATGCTCCCGACCGGGTTCGCGGCGATGGCACAGGATGCCGGCAAGCCGTCGTTGCTTGGGACGTTCGGTGATTGGGAGGCGCTGACCTTCAAGGAAGGCAAGGCGCGGGTCTGCTATATGGGCAGTCGGCCGAAGAAGGCGGTCGGAAAATATACCAAGCGCGGTGACGTGTTTTTCCTGGTCACCCACCGGCCGGCGGAAAAGGCGGTTGGCGTCGTCGAAATCCGCGCCGGCTACGCCTACAAGGAAAACAGCGAGCCGTCGGTGACCATCGGCAGCGACAAGTTTCTGTTGTTCACCGACGGCGGCAGCGCTTTCGCGCGTGATTCCGACACCGACCATGCCTTGGCCAAGGCTATGGTTCGCGGTTCCACCATGGTGGTTCAGGGCATGTCGTCGCGCGGCACGCTGACCACCGATACCTACTCCCTGAAAGGCTTCACCGCCGCCTACAAGGCCATCAACGAGGCCTGTGAAGTAAAATGACGACTAATGATATCGTGCCGGTCCCATGCCCCCGCTGCGGCGAGGCGCAAAACACCTGCGAGGGCGATTTCGATCCCTCGGCGGAACCGTTCGGCGAGGTCAATTGCATGGTCTGCGGTTACGTATTCAAGGCCGACGAGTACCGCCGGCGCGCCGCCGCCCGGATCGCCCATCTGCCGCCATTGAAAGGCGTGACGCGGCCGGGCGCCTAGGCGGCATTTTGAGATATGGCGTTGACCGGGAACCGGTGCTAAAAGCCGCCCCATGAGCGAAAAACCCACCGACCTTTCCCACATCCGCAACTTCGCCATTGTCGCCCATATCGATCATGGCAAGTCGACGCTGGCCGACCGCCTGATTCAGATGACCGGCGCTCTGTCCGATCGCGACATGAAAGAGCAAGTACTCGATTCCATGGATATCGAGCGCGAGCGCGGCATCACCATCAAGGCGCAGACGGTGCGGCTCAGCTACAAGGCGAGGAACGGCGAGACCTATCAGTTAAACCTGATGGATACGCCGGGCCACGTGGACTTCACATACGAAGTCAGCCGGTCGCTGGCAGCGTGCGAGGGCTCGCTGCTGATCGTCGACGCGACGCAGGGGGTCGAGGCGCAGACGCTCGCCAACGTCTATCTCGCCATCGACGCCAACCATGAAATCGTACCGGTGCTCAACAAGATCGACCTGCCGGCGTCGGAACCGGAGCGCATCAAGGGACAGATCGAGGAGGTCATCGGTCTCGACGCCTCCGATGCATTGGAAATTTCCGCCAAGACCGGTGTCGGCGTCGATGCCGTGCTGGAAGCCCTGGTCGAGCGTCTGCCGGCGCCGCAAGGTTCGGCCGACGCCCCGTTGAAGGCCTTGCTGGTCGATAGCTGGTACGATCCCTACCTGGGCGTCATGATCCTGGTTCGCGTCAAGGACGGCTACCTTAAAAAGGGCATGAAGGTGCGCATGATGGCTCAGGGCGCGGTGCATCAGATCGACCGGGTCGGTATTTTCACGCCCAAGCCGGTGGCCGTCGATTCCCTCGGCCCCGGTGAAATCGGTTTCATCACCGCCGCCATCAAGACCGTCGCCGACACCAGCGTCGGCGATACCATCACCGATGAAAAGAAGGGCGCGACGGAACCGCTGCCCGGCTTCAAGCCGTCGGTGCCGGTTGTATTCTGCGGCCTGTTCCCCGTCGACAGCTCGGATTACGAGGATCTGCGCGACAACCTGGCCAAGCTGCATCTCAACGACGCCAGCTTCCATTACGAAGCCGAGTCCTCGGCGGCGCTCGGCATCGGCTACCGTTGCGGTTTTCTTGGCCTGCTGCACCTGGAAATCGTCCAGGAACGGCTCGAGCGCGAATTCGACATGGACCTGATCACCACGAGCCCGTCGGTAGTCTATCGGGTGTATCTGAACAACGGCACAATGAAGGAATTGCACAATCCGGTCGATATGCCCGATCCGACCTATATCGACCATGTGGAGGAACCCTGGATTCGCGCCACCATTATCGTGCCCGACGAATACCTGGGGCCGATCCTGTCGTTGTGCACCGAGCGCCGGGGTGAGCAGATCGAGCTGACCTACGTCGGCAGCCGCGCCATGGCCGTCTACCGGTTGCCGCTGAATGAGGTGGTGTTCGATTTCTATGACCGGTTGAAGTCGGTCAGCCGGGGCTATGCCAGCTTCGATTATGAACTGGCCGATTACGTGGCGTCGGACTTGGTCAAGGTGACGATCCTGGTCAATCAGGAGCCGGTCGACGCGCTCAGCTTCATCGTTCATTCCAGCCATGCCGAAAGCCGCGGCCGGCAAATCTGCGACCGGTTGAAGGACCTGATTCCCCGCCAACTGTTCAAGATCGCCGTGCAGGCCGCCATCGGCGGCCGCGTCATCGCGCGGTCCACCGTGTCGGCCATGCGCAAGGACGTCACCGCGAAATGCTACGGCGGCGATGTGACGCGCAAGAAAAAGCTGCTGGAACGCCAGAAGAAGGGCAAGAAGCGCATGCGCCAGTTCGGCAACGTGGAAATTCCACAGTCGGCCTTCCTGGAAGCGCTCAGGACCGGCGACAACTAGTCCCGGCCCTCCAGCATGATTTGACCGTAGCCCGTTTCCACGGACTGGCCGGTCTGATCGTTGTCCGTATAGACGGCATGGGTGTGCATCCGGTCGGGCATCAGGCCGCACCATTCGCAGAGCGTTGACAATTTCGCGCGCGAAATTCAGCCGTCGCAGTCCATCCGGATCGGCCCGTAGAATGCCTCGACCGGCTGGCCGGTCTGGTCGTTGTCGGTATAAACGGCGACGGCATGCAGCCGCATCGTCGCCAATCCGGGAAAAGCGGCACGGGCATCGGCCAGAATATCGCGACGTTCCTCGCGCCACGGACCAAGTGGTGAGCTGGCATCGGCAACCACCAAATTGCGCACGACGCCGGGCAGGTAGGGGCTGTCAACGACCGCGCCGGCCCCTTGCGGTCCGCCCGTCCACACATAGCGCAGCGTCGGCACCCGGCGCGCGGCCCCCAGCAGCCCCGGTTCCCCGAACATCAGAAACAGTGACGCCGCCACATCGTCAGCCGATTTCCGGGCGATGTCCGCTCCCATCTGCACCAGGGTCACCCGCCATGACCAAGCCAGCGTCGAACACAGTGCGAGATCGATATCGACCTCGCGCATGAAGCCAGACGCAGCCCCCGGACGGGCCGCGCGCGCCGCCAACGCCAGCCGGCCGGCCGCTGATTCGATACCGTAGGCCGTATCGGCGCCGAACGTCATGTGCTGCCAGGCGGCGGCGTCGAACGTACCCGGGTCGAACAGCACGCGGCTGTCGGCGCGAACGATCGACGCCACACATAACGCGATCAGCAAGGGCAAGGCATAGCGCATGGCGCAGCATAACCGCTCGGACAGTCCAGGTCAGCTTGCAATGGACGCCGGCATCCGTCGCCCCTAATGTTCCGATCGGGAGGATGGCGATGCCGCAACCGCGCAAGAAT
Source organism: Rhodospirillales bacterium (assembly GCA_038117225.1). Lineage (GTDB taxonomy): Bacteria > Pseudomonadota > Alphaproteobacteria > Rhodospirillales > Casp-alpha2 > JAYOFM01. Next base: position 11,466 of record JAYOFM010000032.1, on the reverse strand, counting down.
CTAGGCCAGTTCGACACGGTCGTCGTCGGCGCCGGCACGGCGGGGTGCGTGCTGGCCAACCGGTTGTCGGCGGACGAACGGCGGCGCGTTCTGGTGTTGGAAGCCGGCGGCAAGGACAACTACATCTGGATCCACATCCCGGTCGGTTATCTCTACACCATGGGGAACCCGCGCACCGACTGGATGATGAAGACGGAACCGGTGGCCGGGCTCAATGGCCGCGCGCTGGACTATCCGCGCGGCAAGGTGCTGGGCGGCTGCTCCGCCATCAACGGCATGATCTACATTCGCGGCCAGGCCAGCGACTATGATCACTGGCGCCAGCTCGGCAACACCGGCTGGGGATGGGACGATGTGCTGCCGTATTTTCTCAAATCGGAAGATCAGCGGCGCGGCGGCGATGACGAGCATGGCACCGGCGGGCCGCTGCGGGTCGAGGACCTGCGCCTGTCGTGGAAAATCCTCGATGCCTGGCGGGATGCGGCGGCCGAGGCCGGCATTCCCAAGACCGATGATTTCAATCGCGGCGACAACGAAGGCTGCGGCTACTTTCAGGTCAACCAGAAGAAGGGCGTGCGCTGGAGCGCCGCCACCGGTTTTCTGAAGCCTGTCATGCACCGCCCCAATCTTGAGGTCATGCTGAAGGCGGAAGCCGAGCGGGTGCTGATCGAGGAGGGTAGGGTGGTCGGTCTCGATCTTACCGTGGACGGCGAGCCCGCAACCGTGGATGTGACCGGCCAGGTGGTGCTGTCCGCCGGCGCGGTGGCGTCGCCGAAGCTGCTGATGCTGTCGGGCATCGGTCCCGGCGCCCATCTGGCGGAACACGGCATCGACGTGGCGCGGGACAGCGCCGGCGTTGGTGGCAATCTGCAGGATCATCTGCAGGTTCGTCTGGCGTTCAAGGTGTCGAATGTGAAGACTTTGAACGAACGCGCCAACAGTCTGATCGGACGCATGGGGATGGGGCTGGAATATGCGCTGTTCCGGCGCGGTCCGCTGACCATGGCGCCGAGCCAGTTGGGCGCCTTCGCCAAGTCCGACCCGTCGCGGGTAACGCCGAACCTGCAATATCACATCCAACCCCTGTCGACGGAGAAGCTGGGGGAGAACCTGCATCCGTTTCCCGGTTTCACCGCGTCGGTTTGCAATCTGCGACCGGAAAGCCGAGGCAACATCACCCTGCGCAGCCCCGATTTCCGTGACCACCCGGTGATCCAGCCCAACTATCTTTCGGCCGATGCCGACCGCCGCGTCGCGGCTGACGCCATCCGCCTGACGCGGCGTATCGCCGCCACCCGGGCCATGGCCAAGTACCGACCAGAAGAATTCAAGCCGGGCATCCAGTTCGAAAGCGACGACGAACTGGCGCGCGAGGCCGGCAACATCGCCACTACCATCTTCCATCCCGTCGGCACCTGCCGCATGGGGTCGGACGTGGAATCGGTGGTTGATGAACGTCTACGGGTACGCGGCGTCGATGGCCTGCGGGTCGCCGATGCCTCGGTCATGCCGACCATCACGTCGGGCAACACCAACGCGCCGACCACCATGATTGCCGAGAAGGCCGCCGCCATGATCATCGAGGATGCCAAACCATGACCAGGCCGGCCTTCGCCGATACCGAATACGCCCGCCGCGTCGCCGCAACCAAACGGGCGATGGCGGAGAAGGGCGTCGATCTACTGATCAGCGCCGACCCGGCCAACATGAACTACCTGACCGGTTTCGACAGTTGGTCGTTCTATGTGCCGCAGGCGGTGCTGGTGCACGTGGATCATGAATATCCCTGGTGGGCCGGGCGTGGCATGGACGCCAATGCGGCCAAGGTAACGACGACGCTGCCGCATGACCACATTGTGTCCTACGCGGATCATTTCGTGCATGCCGATGCCGCGGGCCTGCATCCGATGGACTGGGTGGCGGAATTCATCAACGACAATGGCTGGGGCGGTGCCCGTATCGGTGTCGAGATGAACGCGGATTATTTCACCGCCGCCGCCTATCGCCACTTGCGGGCCGGTCTGCCGGACGCCACCTGGATCGACGCCAACCTGCTCGTAAATTGGGTGCGCGTGGTCAAGTCGGATGCCGAGGTCGCCATGATCCGCCGCGCCGGCGAAATCATCGCCGCCACCATGCGCGCGGCCTATGACTTCATCGAACCCGGCGTGCGCCAGTGCGACGCGGCGGCGCATATCTATGCGACACAGATCGGCGGCACCCCCGAATTCGGTGGCGAGTACACTGCCATCGCACCGATGTTGCCGACCGGTGTCGGCACCTCGACGCCGCATCTGACCTGGTCGGACGAGCCGTTCCGCGCCGGCGAGGCGACCATCCTGGAACTCGCCGCCAGCCACCGGCGCTATCAGTGCCCGATGGCGCGCACCCTGCACCTGGGGGCGCCGCCGCAAAAACTCGCCGACACGGCGGCGGTGGTCGAGGACGGCATGGCCGCCGCCCTCGGCGCCATCAAACCGGGCGTCACGGCACAGGAGATCGAGGCCGTCTGGCGCGGCGTTATCAGTCGCCACGGCATCGAGAAGGAGTCCCGCATCGGCTATTCCATCGGCGTCGGTTATCCACCGGATTGGGGCGAGCAAACCGTTTCGTTCCGGCCTGGCGACACCTCCGTGCTGCAGGCCAACAACTGCTTCCACACCATCTACGGCATCTGGCAGGACGATTGGGGACTGGAAATCAGCCAGGCCTTCCGGGTCACGGAAAGCGGGATCGAACGCTTCTACGATTTCCCCACCGGTCTCTATGTAAAGGACTAGCTCCATGGCTGATGGTAAAACCAAGATTACGCCGACCATTGATCTTACCGCCGACGGTAAGCAGATGGGAAATTTGATGGCGCCTTGGTCGCGGGATTCGTCCGCCTGGGGTTCGCTGTGCGTGCCGATCGCCGTCATCGGCCGTGGCGCGGGGCCGGCGGTGTTGTTCACCGGCGGCAACCATGGGGACGAATACGAAGGTCCGACGGCGCTGATCAACCTGATTCGAGAGCTGGAACCGGCCGATGTTTCCGGCCGCGTCATCGTCATGCCGATGCTCAACTTCCCTGCCGTCGAGGCCGGTACGCGCACCTCGCCCATCGACGGCGGCAACATGAACCGCGCCTTTCCCGGTCGTCGCGACGGCACGCTGACGGAACAGGTGGCGCATTTCGTAACCACGGAAATTCTGCCCCGGGTCGACGCGGTCGTCGATATTCACTCGGGCGGCAAGACGCTGTATTTTTCTCCCTTCGGTGCGGTGCACGCGCTGCCCGATGCCGGCCAGTCCGCCCGCGCCCGCGCGGCGCTTGCCGCCTTCGCGCCGCCGATCGCCCTGACCCTGGTCGAACTCGACGCCGAGGGCATGCTCGATACCATAGTCGAGGAGGCGGGCAAGCTGTTCGTCACCACGGAACTCGCCGGCGGCGGCACGGCGACCCCGGCAACGGTCGAAATCGCCGCGCGGGGCGTCCGGAATATCCTCAAGCACCTGGGCATCATCGAGGGTAAACCGGTGATGCCAGAAGATATCGGCCTGCAACCCACGCGCTGGATGGAGACCCCGGACGACGGTTTCGTCGCCTGCCGCCACCCCGGACTCCTGGAAATGCTGGTCGACGTCGGCGATGAGGTCATCGAGGGCCATCCCATCGCCCGCGTCCACGACATCGCCGATCTTGGCAGTGAACCGGAACCCTACCTCGCGCCCACCACGGGCCTCCTCATCGGCCGCCACCACCCGGGCCTGATTGCGCGTGGCGATTTCCTGGCCCTGGTGGCGAAGGATGCCTAGGCGGTTTCTCGGCTACGGTTGGCTCCCGCCCCTCTCGAGAAATTCGCGAGCCCGGCGACGATGCTCCTCGGTGACGTGTTCGGCGACCTTGCGCCAGGCCAAATAAAAAATGGTGGCGTCATCGGTGAAACCGAGCAGCGCGATGAAATCCGGCACGGCATCGATGGGCATGATGAAATAGGCCAGCGCCCCGACGATGATCGCCTTCACATGCGCCGGCGTCTTGGGGTCAAGGGCGCAGTGGTAGGCGGCGACGGCGTTCTCGACGAAGGTCACGCGGCCGAGAGTACGCTTCACCTTGGTCAGAAAATTGTCGCGTACGTAGCGTTCGTCCTTGTCACCGCTGTTATTGCCGGTTGGTGGTCGTTGGTCGTTCATGGCTTCCATGCTATCTCAATCGGGCGACAAAGGGAGGAACACCTTCATGGATATCAACGGCGAGATCGCCATCGTCACCGGTGGGGCCTCCGGGCTTGGCGCCGCGACGGCGACCGCCCTGGCGGCGGCGGGGGCGCGGGTGGCGCTCCTGGATATGAATGTGGATGCCGCGACGGAGATTGCAAGCGGCATCGACGGTCTGGCGGTGCAGTGCGACGTCACCTCGGACACCAGCGCCGAGGCCGCAGTGGCGCGGGTGACGACGGAATTTGGCCCGGCAAGAGTACTAGTGTCATGTGCCGGCATCGCACCGCCGAAGAAACTGTTCGGCCGCGACGGCCCGCAGCCGCTGGACAAATTCCGCCAGGTTATCGAGGTCAATTTGATCGGCACCTTCAATCTGATGCGCCTGGTGACCGCCGCTATGGCCGCGTTGGACCCCAACCACGGCGGCGAGCGCGGCGTCGTCGTCAACACCGCGTCGGTCGCCGCGTTCGAAGGTCAGGTCGGCCAGGCCGCCTACGCCGCGTCGAAGGGGGGCGTCGCCGCCATGACATTGCCGACGGCGCGGGAACTGGCACGCCACGGCATTCGCGTCTGTGCCATCGCGCCCGGCATCTTCGGCACGCCGATGCTGTTCGGGCTGCCCGACGAGGTGCAGCAGAGCCTCGGCGCCCAGGTGCCGTTTCCATCGCGGTTGGGCGATGCCTCGGAATACGCGGCGCTGGCCATGCACATCATTGCCAATCCCATGCTCAACGGCGAAGTGATCCGGCTCGATGGTGCCCTTCGCATGCCGCCCGGTTAACGGGATGGCGCGAGTTCTGTCTTTGATCTTGTTGGCCGTCGCCATGGTGGTGACGTCGTCCGCCGACGCGCAGCAGCGCCGCAAGGTGGGCATCCCGAAAAAGGCCGATGATCGGGTCATCGCGGATTCCCGGTCCTATCCGTGGACCGCTGTTGGCCGATTGAACCGGGCTGGTGGACGCGGCCACTGCACGGCGACCATCGTCGCCCCGAAGGTTGTGCTGACCGCCGCCCATTGCCTGTGGGATAAGCGCCAATGGGCGGCCATCGCGCCGGATAAGGTTCACTTCGTCGCCGGCTGGCAGCGCGGTGAGTACCTCTTCCATTCCATCGCCACGGCGGTTCATGTGTCGCCGCGCTGGAAGGCGGAAAAGGCCAATACCCTCGGCGGCGCACAGCATGATTGGGCCATCGTCATTCTTGAAAACGACCCGTCACCGACCACCGGCGTCATCAAGGTCGCGCCGTTCAATCGCAAGAATTTCTGGAACTATCGCGAAGCCAAGGTGAAGTTCACCCAGGGCGGTTATTCCGGTGACCGCGGCCACGTGCTGACCATGCACGAAGGCTGTCCCCTGTGGGGTTTCGTCAAGGGTCCCAATCTGGCCATCCACAACTGCGACGTGGTGCCCGGCGATTCCGGCTCGCCGATCATCTTCAAGGACGCCAAGACGGAACAGTACTGGCTGGTCGGCATCCACGTGGTGCATACGCCGTCCCGCGTTGTCGGTTCCGGCTATGCCGTGCCGTCCATGACGTTCATCAACAGCGTCAAAAAGTTGGCAAAAAAGGTGGAGTAAAAAACCTAATTCTCCGCCGCCACCGCTTGCGCCATGGCGCCCATGGTCAGGAAGCGGAAATCCACTTCTGGCCGTTCCGCGACCTCGGCGGTCGCTCCCGTGCTGCCGCCGTCGGCGAGCCGTTGACGGTCGATCCAGGCGGTGGCCAGGCCTGCCTTGGTGGCCGGTACGTGGTCGTGAAACAAGCTTTGCGCGGTGTGCAGAATATCGCCGGGCGCGACGTTCAGATCATTCTTCAGGTGCGTCAGCATGTGGTCGAAATTGGCCGGCGCCGGTTTGTAGGATCCGATGTCCTGCGCCGTATAGACCGCATCGAAATGAACACCGAGCTTGCGGTTCGACCCCGCGAAACCGTCTCGGTGCACGTTCGACAGGATGACCAGCTTGAAGTGATGCTGAAGCATCCTCAGAGCGTCGGCACTGTCGGGGAAGGCGGGCCAGTGAGGAACGGAGGCACCGAATGTCACATCCATTTCCTCGGTGGTCACCAGATTGAGCCGCTCCGCCATGGTGATGTGAACGTGGCGCAGAATTTCCGGATACACCCGCCCCGGCGTCGCCGCCTGCTGGGCGCTTTCCACCTCCGCGAACAGACGCAACGCCGCGTCACGGCTGACGCCGTCCTCGCGATTGGCCATCAGCAACGGTTGCAGGGCATCCCAAATGCCGCTTTCCCAGTCAATCAAGGTGCCGTAGCAATCAAAGGTCAGGGCCGCGTAGTCGGTGAGTTTCTTGGTCATGGTCGTCTCCAGTTCGTACATCGTGATCTGGCGCGCAGCATGCCCGTCTCGGCCGGAAGCGTCTCGGCCGTATCTGTCGAAGATTGTGCCGAAACGCCTATGTCCGCCTCAGGCGGCGATATTCGGCGGGTGTTTTGTCGGTTTCGCGTTGAAAGGCTCTGGCGAAGGCGCTTTGGTCACCATAACCGACGGCAAGCGCCACTTCGGCGATGGAGAGCGGCGTGCCCTCAAGCAATGCTGCCGCCTTTTGCAATCGCCGCCGGGCCACATAGCGCTTCGGTGAAATCGCGAAGCGTTGGTGGAACAGGGCGTGCAGCCGGCTCTCACTAAGGCCGGCTTCACGGGCGATGGCGGCGACGGTGATGGCGTCGGCATAATGCCGATCGATAAAGTGGATGGCTCGCGCCAGCGGTCGCGCCAGCGGTTCCGCCGACAATCCTGCTCCTCGCGCCAACGCTTCCACCACCAAGTCGCCAGCGACCTCGGCGCGAATGCCGCCGAATCCGACCGAATCCACATTGGCGGCGATGAAGTTGGTCAGCCCGGCCAGCGTGGGATCGAAGTCAATAAACGGAATTTCCGCCGCGACTGACCAGAAGTGTCCGTCGTCCAGTCGCCCCAGCATCGATGCGGTGGGCAGATCGACGACCAGAAACGGCGTGTCCATGGGAGTGCCGGCGGCCTGGAAGGCATGCATCCGCCCCGATGATACGATGGCTGCCCGCGTCCCGCCGACATCATTTGCCGTATCGCCGATCTCCATCTCCAGCCGGCCGCTACTGGCATCGCCGAGCGGTAGAACGATCTGGTGGTGGGCGTGGGCATGGCGTTCAACCCGCTCGCCATAGCGCCGCACATCGAACCGGGTGGACGGGACTTTCACCGGCCGCCTATCCGGCGGCCTTGTTCATGAATGTCGCCAGCGTGACGTCCAGTTCGGTGACGCCGCCGGCGTCGTGGGTCGCCAGGGTCACGTCGACGCGATTGTAGACGTTGAACCACTCCGGATGATGATCCATCTTCTCGGCCTTCAACGCGGCCCGGCTCATGAAGCCGAACGCCTGATTGAAGGTCTTGAACTGAAAGGTTTTGGTAATGGCGTCGCGGCCATCGACCTCGGACCAGCCGTCGAGGCCGGCGAGGGCTTGGGCGCGGGCATCACCGGACAGTTTGTCGGCCATGGCATGTGTGCTCCGGGCATCTGTTACGACATCAAACATGGCGCCGCTTGGCGGCCGGTTCAAGCCGCGATAACGTCGGCACCATGAATAAGCGCGCCGACAGGGACCCACAGAACGCACCGAGCCTCGCCGATATCGAGATCATCGCCGGCGAGGAGTTCGCGCGCATCCCCGAGACGTTGCGCCGTCACGTGACCGACGTGGTGATCCGCGTCGAAGACTTTCCGGACGCGGAAACGGCAGCCGAGATGGAATTGGAAAGTCCGTTCGATTTGCTGGGGCTCTACCGGGGTGTCGCCTTGACCGAGAAGAGTCTCGGTTGGACGCCCGAGGATCTCGATATGATTTTTCTCTATCGCCGGCCGCTGCTCGATTACTGGCGCGAAAGCGGCGAGGAGTTCCGCCACCTGGTGCGTCACGTCCTTATCCATGAAATCGGCCATCACTTTGGCTTGTCCGATGACGATATGGAGGCGCTTGAAAATCAGGCGGGCGACGACGCGGATTTAGATGAGGACTGACGTCGCTCCGGCTGGCGAGCCTGCCAGCACGGCTTCGACGGATTTGAGAAGGGCGGCGCCGCGGAACGGTTTCAGCAGCGCCGCGGCGGCGCCCAGTCGCTTGCTCTGCTCCAAAAACAGCTCGTTGCCGGACATGACGATGACCGGCACCCGCGCGGCGACGTTCCGGGCGGCCAACAGGGTCTCGATGCCGTCGCCGCCGTCCATCATGATATCGGTGATAATGAGATCCGGCGTCTCCTCTCGCATGTACGTGCTGGCCGATGTCGTCGCCACCTCGGCACGCGGCAGATAGGGATAGGCCATCAGGTTCAAGCGTGGCGGGCGCCGCTCGATGCGGCAAAAGACCAGATGCTTCACGGCGTCGAAGCCGATGACGCCGCGCTCCAGCGCCTCCGATATCGCGGCTCCAACGTCGTCGAGCGAGAAGCTCTCGAGCAGCCGCAGCACCTGGACGTATTCCCGCTTCCCCTTTTTGCCCATCCTCGCCTCCAGAAGGCGGCGAAGATCGGCGAACTGAGGTGGCAACACCCACCCGACCAGCGGCGCCGCCTGATCTAGAGCGCCTGCCTTGTGCTCCAGCAGGGATAGATAGTGCAGCGGATCGAAGACGAAGTCCTCCCGATCGTACGAACGCGCAGCCGGTACTGTTTGAGCTCCTTTCCATTGGGGCAGATGTATCGATCTTCCGCCAGCTCATAGGCGAAATCCTCGCGCGAGAAGGTGCCATCAACGCGCCTCGATTTATCGAACACCGGGATGTGGGGCTCTATCCCGTGTTTATTGACCAGCCAATCGAGCATATCAGCCGCGCCATAGGCCGTGTCGCCGACAAGGCGTTCGGGATAAAGTCCAAAACGGTCCATCACCCGATCGATCATGGTTCGTGCCGCGCCGACCTCGGCTTGGCGAATGGCGCGGCTTGCCTCGACGTCAACGATGATCGCGTTGTCGGTATCGATCAGGTAGTTGGTGGCATAGGCGAAGAAAGCCGGACCACGCTTTGCCCCGGTCCACTGCGCCGCCGGGTCGGACGGCGAGATGAACTTCGGCGTCACCGCGCTGGCAGCACCAAAGGCGGCATCGTCCAAGGTCGCGAGATAATCCTTCACCGCCCGCACCGCATCATCGGGGATATCATTGACGTCCCATTCATCGCTCGGCAGCGAGCGCTGCTTGTTGGCATCGGCTTGGATCAGACTGGCATCCACGGCAAAGCCTTCGCCGCCGACAAGGCCTTCCGCCATGCAACGCTCGACAACCGTCTCGAACAACTGACGTAGCAGACCGCTGTCGCGGAACCGCCCGTTGCGGTTCACCGAGAAGCTGGAGTGATCCGGAACCTTGCCATCAAGGCCGAGACGGCAGACCGCTACATGGACGGGTTCCGACGGCGCGATCGCCAGCGCCAAGCCTTCGCCCGATCTGACTGTTTGGCGTTCAAGGGTAATTCCTACGTCGAGCTTTGGATAAATGACAGACGGGGCTTGAAGCCTGATCGTCACCTTGCACTGGTCGCCGATCAACTCGAGGTGCTTGGAGATAATGCGGGTGATACGTCCTGAATGAACGCTCCAGGTTTGGGCGCTCGTTCTACAGCGAGAGTCGACGCAATTCGATTGGGAAACAGCTGTGATTTGCTCTGGACCCAAGGCTTGATGAAAGGCTTTCCGTTCCGCCTCATAACAAGCGGCACGAAT
>JAYOFM010000032.1:0-1534 GCA_038117225.1 Rhodospirillales bacterium | reverse complement strand
GGGTAACTGGGTCCACTGAGGCCTCCCCAATTTTGGTAAGGCCTATAAGATCACCGCGACATGTCAGATTTGGTCATGGTGATGCAAAACGCTTCTATTCTAGATGATCACAATTTGGCATTTTTAGGCTCAACTGCGTGCTGCCCCTCGATGGTCGGGGGTAGAGGAGATGGATTATCGACATGATAGCGTCCGCCCGCCATTTTCAACCTAAGTTATTGATGTAGCTAATCTCTCTGCCGCTCCAGAACAGCGTAGTTGCTGCCTTGGTACATCGCTTTGGTACATCAAGGTGGCCGAGATGGCTTCTCGACGGGTGCCGCACCTGACGCGGCGGGGCAAAATTTTCTACTTCCGGATCGCGGTACCGCGTCGCGATGCTCTCCTCGCCGTGCAACCCTTCGAGCATAATGCGGATTTTCTCCTCCGCCGAATACCTTTGCGTGTCTTGCGGCGATTGATTTCTGCCTCATCTTCGTCCTGTTCGGTCTTAAAGATTGAGGGGATATTTGAGATTATTTTTTACCCCCCTGGCCTATCTCCCTTAACCGGATCCAAACGAAAAAACAGAGAGACTTTCCGTCTGGGTCCTAGATGGAAAGGAGAGCGTGATATCTGGATACCCGAGGCTGCATCGCTGGGGAGCCTATACGTGACAAAACCCGCTAATAATTTATCCCATGAACAACACGATGTGTTATGATCTTCCTAATGATGGAATGAATTTTATAGATCGGGATGGGGATGATTGCGAGCGACCACGACCTTGATGCACAAGGGCTGCGCGGTTTTCTCTCACAAGTAGAGAAACGGTTCCCCGATCAGATTCTCCGCATTACGGAGCCGGTCTCCACCCACCTCGACATTACGTCGACTGTCCTCGAACTCGAACGCTTTGGACGTTCGCCGGTCGTCATTTTCGAAAATGTCGAAGGTCATTCCATGCCGGTGGTCACCAATGTTGCCGGCAACCGAACGCTGCTTGCCGCGGCGCTTGGCGCCGAACCTGGTGAATTGCCGACAGTGTTTCGCCAGAAATGCCAGAATTATATCCCCGTGGAGGTCGTCGACAGCGCGCCCTGGCAGGAGGTAACGGTCGAGGGTGACGATCTGGACCTAAACAAATTGCCGATCCCGTTCCATTTTTCCGTCGACGCCGCGCCCTATATTACCGCGGGGCAAATCGCCGCGCGTGACCCGGAAACCGGCGTTGATACCACTGGTTTCCACCGGTTGATGCTGACGGGAAGGAACCGGCTCGGCGTGTCGTTGCATTCGCGCCGGCGCATGTACGAATTTCATCGCCGCGCCGCCGCCCGGGGAGAGAACCTGCCGGCGGCGGTGACCCTCGGCATTCATCCACTGCATTACATGGGGTCAATGGCCTATCACTATCCGCCGGGCGTGCGAAAATTCGATATCATTGGCGGGTTGTTCGGCGAGCCTTACCGGCTGGCCCGGTGCGGTACCGCCGATCTTGAAGTGCCCGCCGGCGCGGAAATCATCATTGAGGGTGAAATACTGGCGGAGGAGA
>JAYOFM010000031.1:0-30922 GCA_038117225.1 Rhodospirillales bacterium | reverse complement strand
CCATAGCAACTCCGGTGTATACCAGTGTTGCACTTGGTTTGTGAATTTAGCCCGGCCTTTAATGACACCTTTCTGTGCTGCCGTTCTGTGCTGCCGTCATGGCCAGGCGACGGCCGGCGGCAGCGACATCAATATGGCTTCCGTGTTGCCCCCCGTCTTGAGCCCGAACAGGGTGCCCCGGTCATACAGCAGATTGAATTCCACATAGCGGCCGCGCTTGACCAACTGGGCCCGGCGATCGGCGTCCGACCATGGCTGGTTCATCTTGCTGTCGACGATGGCGGGGTAGGCATCAAGGAACGCCAAGGCGACGTCGCGGACGAATGCGAAATCACTTTCCCAGAGAGCGCGCGGCGAGGCATCCGGATTCTTGCTGCACAAATTGTCGAAGAAGATGCCGCCGACCCCGCGCGCCTCGCCCCGGTGCGGCAAATGGAAATAGTCGTCGCACCAGGCCTTGAAGCGCGGATAATCCCCCGCCGCGTGGCGGTCGCAGGCATCGCGATAGGCGCCGTGAAAGCGTTCGGTTTCGGCGGCATCGGGAAACACCGGCGTCAGATCGCCGCCGCCGCCGAACCAGCCCTGGGTGGTGACGATCATGCGCGTGTTCATGTGCGCCGCCGGCACATGCGGGTTACGCGGATGCACGACCACGGAAACGCCGGACGCCCAGAAGCGCGGGTCCTCGGCGGCGCCGGGTACGCGACCGCGGAATTCCTCCGAGAACTCGCCCCACACGGTGGAGACATTGACGCCGGCCTTTTCGAACACGCGGCCTTCCTGCAGCAGCGCCATGGTGCCGCCGCCGCCGCCGTCCCGCGCCCACGATTTGCGTTGGAAACAGCCGGGCGGGTGGTCGGCGGCGCCCAACGCGACCCGGTCCTCGATCGATTCCAGCGCCCTCGTTAGCTGGTCACGGAAGTCGGCGAACCAGGTTTCCGCCTGCTGCTTATGGGCATCGCCGAAGGCCGGATCGTCGTCGTTCATAAGAATTCTCTACGAGGGTTCTGTTGGAAGGGCATGCAATTGGCGCAACGCCTCGGCCAGCACGATGGCACCGGCCTGCGCGACGTTCAAGGATCGCATGCCGCCGGCGAGGGGAATGCGCAGACGCGCGTCGGCGGCGTCATGAACCTCTTGCGGCGCGCCAGCGCTTTCGCGGCCGAGCACGATGATGTCGCCGGCCCGGAAGCGGAAACGCCATGGATCATCGTCGCCGGCGGTGGTCATCAAGACCAGCCGCTGCTGCGTCAGCGATTCGCGGAACCGTGACCATGAGGCATGACGGGTCAGCGTCAGGCCATCGAGGTAGTCCATGCCGGCGCGCCGCAGGCGTTTGTCATCGAGCACGAAACCGCAGGGCTCGATAATCGCCACGTCGACGCCGAGGCAGGCGGCGGTGCGAAGCAGGGTCCCCGTGTTCTGCGGGATATCCGGCTGATACAGCGCCAGACTGACGGCTGCCGTGCTCATGGCGTCCGTCATCTCGAGACCGACCAGCGCTGGCGCGACGGCCGATAAACGCCTTGAATTAGGCTCAATTTCACCGCCTTTGAACTTGCAACCCCTGGCACGTCATTATACCTTTCGCCCGCCGTGATTGATGGGGCGCGGCGCCTTGCCTCGCCCCGCCGTTGCGCGGTAACGTGAACCCGTTCGCCCTTCATGGGCGGGGGACGAAACCACTGAGGGGGTTCCCGATGAGTGACACCGCCGCGGGCGCGGACCAAGCCCACCAAGCCGCAGACGGCGCCGGACATGACGGCGCCGATGGCAATGCCGAGATCGACGAAAAGACCCGGCGCGATTTCCTGATAATGTCGACGGCCGCTGTCGGTGGCGTCGGCGCGGCGATGGCCGTGTGGCCGCTTATCGATCAGATGAATCCGGCCAAGGACACGCTGGCGCTGGCATCGACGGAGGTTGATCTGAGCCCGATCGAGGTCGGCCAGAGCATCACCGTCGTGTGGCGCGGCAAGCCGGTATTTATCCGCCGCCGCAGCGCCGAGGAAATCAAGGCCGCCGAGGACGTCAAACTGGCCGATCTGGTGGATCCGCAAAGCGACAAGGACCGGGTACAAAAGCCCGAGTGGCTGATCATGGTCGGTGTGTGCACGCATCTCGGTTGTATCCCGCTGGGTCAGAAGTCGTCGGATCCGAAGGGAGAATTCGGTGGCTGGTTCTGCCCCTGCCATGGATCGCATTACGATACCTCGGGCCGTATCCGCAAGGGCCCGGCGCCAACGAACCTACCGGTGCCGGGGTATGAATTCCTCCAAGACACCGTCGTTAAGATCGGTTAAGGGGGAGCATAGACATGTCGAGCCAAGGTTCCGAGTTCAAGTCCAACTCCGCAATCGTCAACTGGATCGAATACCGCTTGCCGGTGTTCTCCTTCATGAACGGTCAGCTGAACGAGTACCCGACGCCGAAGAACCTCAACTACATGTGGAACTTCGGATCGCTGGCGGGCATCGTGCTGGTGATCATGATCGCCACCGGTATCACGCTGGCGATGCATTACACGGCACACGTTGATTATGCCTTCGATTCCGTCGAACGCATCATGCGCGACGTCAATTACGGTTGGCTGATCCGCTACATTCACATGAATGGCGGCAGCTTCTTCTTCATCGTCGTCTACATCCACATCTTCCGCGGCCTCTATTACGGTTCCTACAAGGCCCCGCGCGAAATTCTGTGGATCATCGGCGTATTCATCCTGTTGGCCATGATGGCGACGGCGTTCATGGGTTACGTGCTGCCGTGGGGCCAGATGAGCTTCTGGGGCGCGACGGTGATCACCAATCTGTTCTCGGCGTTCCCGATCATCGGCGAAAGCGTCGTTGAATGGCTGTGGGGTGGCTTTGTCGTCGATAATCCGACGCTCAACCGGTTCTATGCACTGCACTACCTGCTGCCGTTCGTCATTGTCGGCTTGGTCTTCGTCCACCTATGGGCGTTGCATGTGCACCATTCCAACAACCCGACCGGGGTTGAAATCAAGAACCTGGGCGAGGACACCATCCCGTTCCATCCCTATTACACCATCAAGGATTTGTTTGGGTTGGGCGTGCTGCTGATTTTCTTCGCCGGGTTTGTTTTCTACGCGCCCAACTACATGGGCCATCCGGACAACTACATCGAGGCCAATCCCCTGGTGACGCCCGCGCACATCGTGCCGGAATGGTATTTCCTGCCGTTCTACGCGATCCTACGCGCCTTTACGGCGGATTTCTTCCTGTATTGGCCGGTATCGTGGCTGATCTCGGCGAAGTTGGCCGGCGTGCTCGCCATGTTCGGCTCGATCCTGCTGTTCGTGTTGCTGCCGTGGCTGGATACGTCACGGGTGCGCAGCTGCCGCTACCGGCCGGTCTATCGTTACTTCTTCTGGATATTCCTCATCGACTGCATCGTGCTCGGCGTGGTCGGTGGCAAGCCGGCGGAAGGGGTGTGGGTGACCATCGGTCAGATCGCCACCTTCTGGTACTTCTTCCATCTGGTCATTCTGACGCCGTTGATCGGATGGCTGGAAACGCCGAAACCGTTGCCGGAAAGTATTTCCGCCTCGGTATTACAGGACAATCCAGCGGCGCAGCCGGCGGAGTGAGGACGATGACCATGAACAATAAACTGCTCTCCCTGGCCGCCGCCTCCGTGGTCGCCTTGGGTCTTGGGTCTTCCGCCTTCGCCGCTGGCGATACGCCGACCCCGCCAAAGCAGGCGTGGTCGCACGCCGGTATCTTCGGCACCTTCGATCGCGGCGCCCTGCAGCGCGGCTATCAGGTCTACAAGGAAGTTTGCGCGGCCTGCCATTCGGCCAATCTGATCGCCTTCCGCCACCTGCGGGACATCGGCTACAGCGAGGATCAGGTCAAGGCGATCGCCGCCACCTATGAGGTTCGGGATGGCCCAAACGACGAGGGCGAGATGTTCACCCGTCCGGGTCGCCCGTCGGACCGACTCCCGTCGCCGTTCCCGAATGAACAGGCTGCCCGCGCCGCCAACAATGGCGCCATGCCGCCCGACTTGTCGCTGATGGTGAAAGCCCGCGCCGGTGGCGCCGACTATCTATATGGACTGCTGACCGGTTATGGCGACGCGCCGGCCGGCTTCAAGCTGCAGGACGGCATGAACTACAATGCCTATTTCCCCGGCCACCAGATCGCCATGGCGCCACCGCTCGCCGACGAGGCGGTGGAATACGCCGACGGCACCAAGCCGACCCAGGCCCAGCACGCCAAGGACCTGACCACGTTTCTGGCCTGGACGGCGGAACCGGAACTGGAAGCGCGCAAGCGCATGGGGATCAAGGTGATGCTGTTCCTGCTGGTTCTCACCGCCATGCTGTATGCGCTGAAACGGGCCATCTGGCGCGACCTGCATTAGAACATAAAACGACGGCCTCCCGAGGAGGCCGTCGTTATTTTCTCGCCGCGTTACGCACGCGGTATCGATCAAGACTTTTACTGAATGTAGAAAGACGCCCGGCGCACCACGCCCCGGTTCGTGACGCCACCGGCGAGGCTGGCGAGCACGTTCTGCGAGGCATTATGGCGAAACACGTGGACGTGGCTTTCCGATGACCATTCCGGGCTGAGGCGCAATTCCAGTGCCGGGTGGGGCACGCTGGTCTTGACCCGGAAGGTGGCGATCTGGCCTGACTTAAGCAGCAGCGACCGGGCGATGGCGGGTTTGCTCTCGCCGGCCTTGGCGATGCTGACGACGACGCGGCCTGACCAGTCGGTGCCCTTATTGATCAGCCGATAAAGCACGGTGGAACCAATACTGCGGGTTTCGACGGCGATCTCGGCGCCGGCGATACGCGTGGTCTCCACATTGGCGGGGCCGGCCAACGAAATCTGAAAGGCGATGCGATCGGCCCGCGCCGGGGCGACGAACATGATCAACGATAAGATCAATGTCATGAACATGACCGAAGCGTTGCCGAGTCGTTGCAGCCGAATCACCCTCGCGGCATCGCAGTTTGACACGGCGGGCTGCCAATTTGCGAAACCGACGCCGCGATCGGCACTCGTCCGAGCCGGCTGGCACATCTCGGATGCGGTGGTAACATACTGTTCTAGTTCGCTATTCTCGCGAGGGGTCGTTTTCATGTCCTGATCCTTGGTCATTCGGTGCGTTGCGGTGTTACCCCATCACCGCAAAGCCCATGCCAAATCATCTCTCCGGGGGCCAAAACCGGTGAGAGCGATGAATTTCTCGAATTTATGTGACGTGGCCGAAGCCCCACGGTTGGCATCCAGACGGGCGCGAGCATTCGCCAAAGCGGTTCAGTGAACTTTGAGTGTGGGGCGTGAGGTCGATAACCTCGGTGCCGGGAGGAGCGGCGGCTACTCGTCGATGACGGAATTCCGCAGCACGCCGACCCGGTCGACCTCAATCTCCACCGTATCGCCGGGCTTCATCCAGATCGGCGGGGTGCGCGGGTAGCCGACGCCTTCCGGGGTGCCGGTGACGATGACATCGCCGGGTTCCAGGGTCATCACCGTTGACAGTTCGACCACCAGGGTAGCGACGTCAAAGATCATGTCATCGGTATTGGCGTCCTGCAGCACCGTGCCGTTGATGCGGGTCTGCAGGCGCAGACCCTTGCAGCCGGCCGGCAGTTCGTCGGCGGTGACCATTTCCGGTCCGAAGGCGCCGGAGCGGTCGAAGTTCTTGCCCATGGTCCATTGCGAGGCCTTGCGTTGGTAATCGCGGACCGAGCCATCATTGAACAGGGAATATCCGGCGATCTGATCGAGCGCGTTGTCCTTCGTCGCGTGGCGGCAGCGCGAGCCGATGATGGCCACCAACTCGCCTTCATAATCGAGATTGTGCGATGCCATGGGGCGAACGATGGGCTGGCCGTGGGCGACCAGGGAATTGGCGTGGCGGCAGAAGATTTCCGGATAGGTCGGCGGCGGCTTGCCGCCTTCCGCCGCGTGGGCGGCGTAGTTGCGCCCGACGCAGAGAATTTTCCCGGGTGCCGTCACGGGTGGCAGCAGGGTGAGGTCCGCATGGGCGCGGCGGTGGGCGTCGCCGGCATCGTCGGCGACTGCGGCGACACGAGCCAGGGCGGTCGCCCCGCCACGCAGCAACGCCGCCATGTCGCGCGGCAGATCGGGCGCGGCCATGGCCAGATCGATGACCTCATCGCCGTCGCGAACACCGAGGCGCTGTCCGTCGGCATCGTCAAAAGTAAGAATACGCATGGCTATGCCTCAGGTTTCATTAGATGTGTCGGCGAAAGTGTCGAGTTCCAGGTCATCGTCAATGGCGGCCAGTAGGGCCGGCCAGTAGGCGTCCCCGAGACCCATTGCCGCGGCGGCGTCCAGGACGTCCTCGACGGCGCGGGCCCCTTGGGCATCGATCCCGACCTCCTCCGCCAGATCGAGGGCATAGGACAGGTCCTTCCGTGCATAAATGGTGGAAAACGCGTTGCCTGGAAAATCACCGGGCAACAGCGCCTTCAAGCCATGGTTTCTGAGCGCGAAGCTATCGGCCGACCCCTCGGCCAAGGCCGCAAACAGAATGCCGCCGTCGACGCCGACCCGGCGGCCAATGGTCAGCGCCTCGGCCAGCGCATTGACGGTCTGCATCAACACCATGTTGTTGAGAATCTTGACCACCTGGCCGGAACCGACGTCCCCGCAATGAATGATGTCCGTGGCGTAGCAAGCCAGCAGGGGGCGAATTCGCGCCAGCACCGCGTCCTCGGCGCCAACCATGGTTGCCAGTTTACCCGCCCTGGCGGCTTCCCGGGTGCGGGCGACCGGAGCGTCCGCGTAGTCGGCGCCGGCGGCATTGAACTGCCCGGCGATGCGCCGGGTCAGGGCGACCGGTGCCGTCGAGGTGTCGATAAAGGTGTGGCCAGAGCGAAGGTTTGGCGCCAGTTCGCCGGCCACCCGGTCCAACGCCTGCCCATCGGGCAAGGAGGTGAAGATGAACTGGGTGTCGGAGGCCAGATCCTCCAGGTTGGCCGCCACCGTGATCCCCGCCTTGCGGGCGCGGGCCAGCGGTTTGGTGTCGATATCGAAGACGACGACGCGCAAGCCGCTTTTCTCGTGCAGGCGGTGGCACATGGGCTCGCCCATGACGCCGAGACCGATGAAGCCAATGCTGGTGAAGGGATTGTTCATGCCGCGCTCCCGCGCTCCGTCGCTAGGTGTGCTCGGGAAACAGCGCCGCGAGGCCGGGCTTCGATGCCTCGGCGACGCCGCGCTCGGTGATCAGGCCGGTAATGAGCCGCGCCGGGGTGACGTCGAAAGCGTAGTTGGCGGCGGCGCTGTCGTCGGGGGTAATTTGGAACATGCCGACGGAGCCGTCGGAGGCACGGCCCAGCAGATGCGTGACCTCGGTGGCGTCGCGCTGTTCGATGGGCACGTGGCGGACGCCGTCGTCGATTGTCCAGTCGATGGTCGGGCTGGGCAGGCCGACATAGAACGGCACGCCGTTGTCGTGTGCCGCCAGCGCCTTCAAATAGGTACCGATCTTGTTGCACACATCGCCCGACGCGGTGGTGCGGTCGGTGCCGGTGATGCAAAGATCGACCTGGCCGTGCTGCATCAGATGGCCGCCCACGTTGTCGACGATTACCGTGTGGGCGACGCCGTGCTTGCCCAGTTCCCAGGCGGTCAAGCTGGCGCCCTGGTTGCGGGGCCGGGTTTCATCGACCCACACATGCACCGGAATGCCGGCATCGTGCGCCTTGTAGATCGGCGCCAACGCAGTGCCCCAGTCGACGGTGGCGAGCCAGCCGGCGTTGCAGTGGGTCAGCACATTGACCCGGTCCGGCTTGCCGCGCTTCTCCCAGGCTTCGCGGATCAGCGGCATGCCGTGATCGCCGATGGCCGAACAGATGGCGACGTCCTCGTCGGCGATCTCGGCGGCGCGGTCATAGGCGGCCTGTTGGCGTTGGTTCTCCGACAGCGGCGCCAGCAGCGCCGTCATCTCGTCGAGCGCCCAGCGCAGATTGACCGCCGTCGGCCGCGTCGCCATCAACTGGTCGCGCGCCGCCGCCAGAGCGGCATCCGAGGGGTCGCCATGCATCGCCAGGGCCATGCCGTAGGCGGCGGCGGCGCCGATCAGCGGCGCGCCGCGCACCCACATGTCGCGGATCGCCGTCGCCGCGTCGTCGACGTTTTCGAGCCGCACGGTGACGAAGTCAAAGGGCAGCCGGGTCTGGTCAATGATGCCGACGGCCCAGCCGTCATCGTCGAGCCAGATGGTGCGGGTCGGGGTACCGTCGACGTTCATGGCGCGGGGAGTTCCTTTTCGAAATAGACGCGGTCGAAACCGGCCTCGCGGATGCGGCCGGTGATGCGGTATCCCAGGCCCAGGTAGAAGTCCTTGTTTTCCGTCATGCGGGCGTTGGTGTAAAGCCGCGCCAGCCCGAGACCGAGCTTTGCCGCCTGGACCTCGGCGAAGGCCATGAGTTGGCGGCCGAAGCCGCCGCCATGTCGGGCTGGGTCGATGGCGACGTTCTCGATGAACAGAGCGCTGTCCTTCTCGAACAGCACGATATAACCGCCAATTCCATGACCTGTTTCCAGCACGAACGCCTCGCCGTGCGCCGCGTGGCCGGCGAAGTCGGCGACCATGGGTGCCGGCTTGCGGCCGATGCGCGGCACATAAATCATGTACGCGGCCTCGGCGATGCGGCGCATGGCGGCGGCATCGCCGGGCACGGCCGGCCGTATGGTGGCGGCCTCAGTCGCCAAGTACGCGGCCCGCGACGGCGGACAATTTTTCGACCATCGCCGGGTCGCGCGCCTCGGGTGCGGTGATGATGGCGCTTTCCAGTGCCGTGTGACAGCCGGCGTGGCACGGAATGTGGCGACCGCCGAGGAACGGCACGACGGCCTGCACCAGTGAGCGGGCCTTCGCCGCATTGGCGACCAGCACGGCTATGATGGCGTCGACGGTGACGTGGTCGTGGTCCGGGTGCCAGCAGTCATAATCGGTGACCATGGCCACGGTGGCGTAACAAAGCTCGGCCTCGCGCGCCAGTTTGGCTTCCGGCATGTTGGTCATGCCGATGACGTCGCAGCGCCACGAGCGGTAGAGTTCCGATTCGGCGAGGGTCGAGAACTGCGGCCCTTCCATGGCCAGGTAGGTGCCACCGCTGACCATGGCGACGTCGAGTTTCTTGCCCGCCGCCTCCAGCGCGGCCATCAGGCGGCTACACGTCGGATGGCCAAGGCCGACATGCGCCACCAGGCCGTTACCGAAGAAGCTTTTTTCGCGCGCGAATGTGCGGTCGATGAACTGATCGACCAGTACGAAGGTGCCGGGCGGCAAGGTGTCCTTCAAAGATCCGCAGGCGGACAGGCTGATGATTTCCGTTGCGCCGCAGCGTTTCAGGGCGTCGATATTGGCGCGGAAATTGAGCTCGGACGGTGGAATACGATGGCCACGGCCGTGGCGCGGCAGGAACGCCAACTCGACACCATTGAGTGAGCCGCGGAGAATGTCATCCGACGGCGCGCCGAAGGAACTCTTCACCGTTTCCCATCGGGCGTCGGCAAGTCCATCGATGTCGTAGACGCCGCTGCCGCCGATGATGCCGATCACCGGCGGCATGCCGGGTTCATACTTGGGATTAGGCATGGCGCGCCTCAACCCGTCGCCACGTGGGCATCGAACAGCCGGAACGTATGCACCGAAGCCACTTGCGCCGCATGGGCCGAGAAGCTGCCGCGCATGTCGCAATGAAAGCCATGTCCGGCGTCATGCACATGGATGTCACATTCCGGGTGCGCCTTGCCGATGGCGGCGACATCATCCATTGGGATGGACGCGTCGTGTTCGCCGAAATGCAGGATGGTCGGGCAATTGGGTTTCTCGTCCACATAAGGCAGGATGCCGCCGCCGTAGTAGCTGCTGGCGGCCTGAAAATGGAGCCGGCAGGCGGCCGCCCAGGTAATGACGCCGCCCCAGCAAAAGCCGGTGATACCGGTCCGCCCCGTCGCGTCCGCCGCCATCTTTCGCGCCGCGTCCACATCGAGCATAACGTTGTCGAAGTTGGCGTTGCCCTGTTCCTTCAACACGCGGCCGGCGGCGATGTCATCATCCGTGTAGCCGACCTGAAAATCCCTTTCGAAGCGGTCGTAAACGGCGGGGGCGATGGCCAGGTAGCCGACCTCGGCGAAGCGGTCGCACAAATCGCGGATGTGCGCGTTGACGCCGAAGATTTCCTGAATGACGACGATGCCGCCGCGCGCCGGGCCGTCCGCTTCGGCGCGATAGGCGCCCAGTTCAAAGCCGTCGGCGGCGGTGAGCGTGATGTCCTGTCCCATGGTCGCGAGCCCTCTCCATCGTTGATTGGCGGCGAGGGTAGCTGACCCGGGACGGCGAGGGAAGGGGGCGCGGCGTCGCAAACGAGCGGCCTGTTTCCAGGTGCATTTCGGCTCTCACGACCCCGCGGCCGAAGTGCTGGAAACAAGGTTCAGTGCGTCAAATGCTTCACGGATGGGGATGAAAAAGTTTTGCCCGGTGGCTGCGCCGCCTTTTTCGAGCCCGGCGACGGTGACGGCAATCACGTTGCCGTGCTTATCCATCATCGGGCCGCCCGAGTTGCCGCCTTGTATGACGACGTCGCTCTGGATGAGTTTCCCCATGCGTTTCCGGTTTCGATAGGCACTGATGATTCCCCGCGTCAGCGAGCCTTCCATTCGCTCCGTCAAGGGCGCGCCGTAAACCAGGACATCGTCGCCGATCGAGAGTTCATCGAAACGGATCGGCAAGGCCACATATCCCGAACCGCCGACCTTAATCAGGGCCACGTCGGGTACGCGGCTGGCGCGTAGGACTTCTCCCGGAACCTCGCGGCCGCTGTGAAGTACAATCCGCACGTTCTTGGCGCCGCCGACCACATGTTGATTGGTGATGATAAATCCATCGTTGGTGGCGAAGAATCCGCTGCCATGGCTGTTGGGAGAACGAATGATCACGACGCCCGGTCGAAGCTCAACGGCGTCGAACCGCTTACTCAATTTTCTTCGCATAGCGCGCAGACGTAGAGGCGCGTCTTCACCGGTCGCCGCCGCCGTTGCCAATTCTGCCCTGCCGGCCACGAGATCATGGAACCCCTTATCGGCGAGCAGGTTCTGGGTCGCCATGCCGAAAGCGTCGCCGAGAACGTAGTCCATGGGGTCGGTGACGCTCTCACTCTGCTCGGCGGAGCCTTCCGTCGTTGTCTTGTAGACGACCTTTCGGCTCAAGGTCTCGTACAGTTGCCATTCGACTTTCAGATACGCCGATGCCGTGCCCCGCGTGACGTCCCCCCATCCGGCGTTGGGATAGCAGGTGTTGGCTTGAATGTCCTTGATCAGGCCGGCGATGAAGTATTGCGCGCGATCCAGCGATGAATCGTCGAACAGGGCGTCCGGATCACCGACGACGGTATAGTTGTTGTTGATCAATTCGTTGCGAAAGACGTCGTTGAAAACTTCATCATTCAGTCGATAGCGGCCTGTCCTTGCCTGAATTTTCGCGCGTTCGACGCATAGAAGGCCAACGCCAACCGCGCCGATGGCCTTGCCCCTGGGTATCTTAAGAATGATCTTTCGGAAGGCGATGGGGCGGGTTTCCCGGCCCATGGGCACTTCCCGAACGGTTTCGACCTTTGCCTTCCTCACATCGGCGCTCACGCAACCGGATAATCCGATTACGGCGACCAGCGAGATTGACAGGATGGATAAACAACTCGGTTGGACCATGATGATGCTCCCACGATACTAAAAATACATAATAATACTTTTATACTCGTAATATTATATTAAACATTCTCGAAAGATTTTCAACGCGAGATAACTTGACCGGGGCTTCCTATCCTGCGGCATTCAACATAGTCTTCGCGGATATCCTGTTCGCCTTACGGAGCCGTCCCATGACCGCCGATCCCGACTGCGTATTCTGCAAGATCATCGCCGGCGACATCCCGTCCTTCACCGTGTTCGAGGATGATCAGGTGTTCGCCTTCATGGATATCAACCCGGTCAACCCGGGGCATTCGCTGGTCATCCCCAAGCACCATTCCGCCAACGTCTTCGAGACCCCGGACCAATGGGTGGCGGCGACCATGATCGGCATCCGCCGGCTCGCCCGCGCGGTCGAGAAGACGCTGTCACCGCATGGCATCAACGTGTTGCAGGCCAACGGACCGGGCGCCGCGCAATCGGTATTTCATTTCCACATGCATGTGATTCCGCGCGGCGTCGACGATGGCCTGACCATGAACTGGGGCCTCAACCCCGGCGACATGGAAGCCATCGGCAAGCTCTGCGAGGCCATCAAGGGGAACCTGGATTAAGGGTGCCCTAGACGTTGAAGCGAAACAGCATGATATCGCCGTCACGGACGCGGTACTCGCGGCCCTCGGCGCGCATCTTGCCGGCTTCCTTGGCCTTGGCCTCGCTGCCCAGCGCGATGAAGTCGTCGTAGGCGATTGTTTCGGCGGCGATGAAGCCGCGTTGGAAATCCGAATGGATGGTGCCGGCGGCTTCCGCCGCCGTGGCGCCGGCGGGAATCGTCCAGGCGCGCGCTTCCTTGGGGCCCTGGGTGAAGAACGTGGACAGGCCGAGCAGGCGGTAACCGGCCTGGATGACGCGGGTGAGGCCGGTTTCCTCAAGCCCCAGGGATTCTAGGAACTCGGCTTTCTCGACCGGATCGTCGAGGGCGGCCACCTCGGCCTCGATCTTGGCCGAGATGATGACGATCTGGTTGCCTTCCGCCGCCGCCATTTCGCGCACCCGTTCAGATTGGGCATTGCCGTCGTGGGCGGCATCCTCCTCCACGTTGCAGACGTAGAGCACCGGCTTGGCGGTCAGTAGCTGCAGCATGCGGAACTGTTTTTCCTCGGTCGCCGCGCGTTCGACGAGGCGCGCCGGCTTGCCGTCGCGCAGCAGGTCCAAGGCGCGCTCCATCAGCGCCAACTGGCCTTCCGCGTCCTTGTCCTTGGCGCCGCCGTGAACTTTCTTGCGCACCGGGTCGGCGCGGCGTTCCAGGCTATCCAGATCGGCCAGCATCAGCTCCGTCATCACCGTTTCGGCATCGCGCACCGGATCGATGGAGGTTTCCACGTGGGTCACGTTGTCGTCCTCGAAGCAGCGCAACACATGGCAGATGGCGTCGACCTCGCGGATGTTGGCGAGGAACTGATTGCCCAGGCCCTCGCCCTTCGAGGCGCCGCGCACCAGCCCGGCGATGTCGACGAACTCCAAGTGCGTCGGGATGACGGCTTTTGGCTTGGCAATGGCGGCGATGGCGTCCAATCGCGGGTCGGGCACGGGAACGCGGCCGGTATTCGGCTCGATGGTACAGAACGGGAAATTCGCCGCCTCCGCCGCCGCCGATTCGGTCAGTGCGTTGAACAGGGTCGACTTGCCGACATTGGGCAGGCCGACGATACCGCAGTTGAAACCCATGTCAGGTCTCCTCGGGTGGGTCCGCGCTGGGTTCGGGCGCGGTGGTTTTCTTGGGCTTCGGTTGCGGCACCGCATCGGCGATGCGGGTCATGAACAGGCTGTCGTCGCCGGCCAGCAGCAGATCGATGTTGGCCGCCAACGCGTCGAGCAATGGATCGAGCCAGGCCTGATCCGCCTTGGCGAAATCCTTCAGCACATGGCCGGCGACGCGGGCCTTGTCACCGGGATGGCCGACGCCGATGCGCAATCGGCCATAGCCATCGCCGATATGGGCATGAAGCGAACGCAATCCGTTATGGCCGGCATGACCGCCTCCGCGTTTGACCCGCACCTTACCCGGGGCGAGATCGATTTCGTCATGCAGCACCAGGATATCGGCCGGGGCGAGCTTGTAGAAGCTCATGGCACCGAGCACCGAACGGCCGGACTCGTTCATGTAGGTCTGCGGTTTCAGCACCAGGACCTTGTCGCCGCCGCCGCCGATGCGGCCCTCGGAAATTTCCCCCTGGAACTTGGCACGGAACGGCGCAAAGCCATGGCGGCGGACGATTTCGTCCACCGCCATGAATCCGATGTTATGCCGATTGCGGGCGTAATCGCGGCCCGGATTGCCGAGCCCGACGATAAGGCGCATTCACTTGCCTCCTGGGTATCCCGGACCGGAAGGACCAGGATCGGCAAATCAGTCCTTGTCTTCCCCGCCGTCGCCGTCCTCGGCGGACTCCTCGTCGCGGTCCTCGGCGCCCATGACCTCGCCGGCTTCGCCTTCCACGCCTTCCTCGTCCTCTTCGTCGACCGCTTCCACGTAGACGGTCGGCGCGGCGATGGTGGCGATGGTGAAGTCGCGGTCGGTGATGGTCAGCTCCACGTCTTCCGGCAGCGTCACGGCGGAAATATGAACGCTGTCGCCGATTTCGAGGCCGGTCAGATCGACGGTCAGGCTTTCCGGAATGTCATCCGGCCGGCAACGCAATTCAACGGCGTGGCGCACGATGTTGAGCACGCCGCCTTCCTTGAGGCCGGGCGACTCCTCTTCGTTGAGAAAGACCACCTCCACATCGACGTTGAGCCGGGTCTTGGCGCTGAAGCGCATGAAATCCACATGCAATGGGTGATCGGTGATGGGATGGACCTGCAAATCTCGCGGCAATACCCGATGCTTGGTACCGGCGATGTCGACCTCGTAGACGCGCGAGAAAAAGCCGGTGTGACGCAGCTCTATGTTCAGCTCGCGCGGGTCGAGCGAGATCATTACCGGGTCCTGCTTGTTGCCGTAAATAACCGCGGGAACGCGGCCGGCCCGTCGGGTTGCGCGGGCGGCCCCCTTGCCGGCCCGCTCGCGCACTTCGGCGGCGAGTTGAGAAATGTCAGCCATGATGGTCTCCTTCGGTGGTCTTCGTTGGCCGGGCGCCTGCCTCCAGGGGTGTCGGGGCGCCCTTGAGACCGCCCCGACATCGGGGCGGAAAATACGTTGAGATTAGTTGAACAGGCTCGAAACCGAGGCCTCTTCACTGATCCGCTGGATGGCTTCGCCGATCAGGGGGGCAATTGTCAACTGTTTGATGTTCTGGGCGACGCGCACCGCCTCGGTCGCCATGATGCTATCGGTGATGACCAGCGACTTTAGCGGCGACGCCGAAACCCGCGCCACCGCGCCGCCTGACAGCACACCGTGCGTCACGTAGGCGTCGACGCCGGTTGCACCGGCATCCGAAAGTGCCTGCGCCGCGTTGCACAGCGTGCCGGCGGAATCGACGATATCGTCGATCAGGATGCAATAGCGACCGTCAACTTCGCCGATAATGTTCATGACCTCTGACACGCCGGCGCGCTCGCGTCGCTTGTCGATGATGGCAAGATCGGCGCCGAGCCGTTTGGCTAGGGCCCGCGCCCTCACCACGCCGCCCACGTCGGGCGACACGACGACCAACTGCTCGCCGTCGAGTTTTTCCTTGATGTCCTTGGCCAGCACCGGTTCGGCATACAGATTATCCGTCGGGATATCGAAGAAGCCCTGAATCTGGCCGGCGTGCAGATCCAGCGTCAGAACTCTGTCGGCACCGGCCTCAGTAATCAGGTTGGCCACAAGCTTCGCGGAAATCGGCGTGCGAGGGCCGGACTTTCGATCCTGGCGGGCGTAACCGTAGTAGGGTAGTACCGCCGTGATGCGCCGCGCCGAGGCGCGCCTCAACGCGTCCATGGCGACCAGTAGTTCCATCAGGTTGTCGTTGGCCGGATAGGACGTGGACTGGATGACGAAAACATCCTCGCCGCGGATGTTCTCCTCGATCTCGACGAACACTTCCATATCCGAGAAGCGGCGCACGCTGGTGTTGGTCAGCGGCAGATTGATGTAGGCCGAAATCGCCTCGGCCAGCGGCCGATTGGAATTGCAGGTGATAATTTTCATGGAAACCGAGGATCCGGGCCGCCTGGGGGTGCCAATCGCGGCGGAATGTAACAATCGGTCACGTCCCTGTAAACGGCCAAGGACAATTGTCCGAAACAGCGACGACGGAGCCGGTTCAGTTGGTCGGCGGCGGCGGTGCGCGGCCCGGCTCCTGGCGCAGCTCGATATTGGGAATGTCGGGCAGCGCGTCCTCGCCGGCGACCCGGTTTTCAGACGCGCCGAACAGTTCCTGAATGCCCTTGACGGCGGCACCGGCGACGATTTCCGCGACGCGGCCCCATTCCCCGTCCAGGGTCCCGGCGACCACGTTGTTTTCCTGCACGGCGCGGCCGACTTCCTCGCCGGTGATGGTGTTGACGACCCAGGTGATGCTGGCCAACTGCCGGTCATTAACCGGGGGGGTCAGCTTGACCTGGCCGGAAATGACAAAGCCGGCCTGGCGCGGATCGCTGGAAATGGTGATGTCGCGGGCGCGTAGCGCGGAACGCAGCGCGGCGGTCAGCGATTCGTTGCCGTTACCCGGCGCGCCGGACACTGGATTGATCAGGAACGCCGGGCGTCCCCACTGGATGGTGGTGACCGAGGCCGGTTTTCTTGGCCGCGCATCATCGGGCCGCCGCGTCGCCGCGTCCATGTTCGGTGACAGTTGTTCCAGCAGGCTTTGTTCCGGTTCTACGGCCTCGGACGGCGTCGGCTTCGCCGGGACGGCCTTTGCCGGCGCGCTCGAGGCGGTGGCGATTTCACCGCCGGATGGCGTCGGCGTCGCGATGGACGCCTGGGGCATCGGCGCCGGCATCGGTGATTTCGGCAGGGACGCCGGTGCCGCGGGCGGCGGCCGCATGGCGGCTTCAGTGGGGCCGACATGGGTCTCGATGATCTCGGCGATGCGCGGCGCCGCGTCGGCGACCACCAGATTGACCACTTCGGCGCCGCCCCGACGCCACATCGCCTCGTCGACCGCCAATTGCTGGCGAACCTGCGCCACCGGCGTGCCGTAGGGTGCGCGCAGCTGCCAGATGACATTGACCCATAAAAGATCGCCGTGCTGTTCGATATCACCAATGCGGCCGACAATACTGGCGCCGGACGGGTTGGTTTGTTCGGATAAAATCGCCGGCCGCCCGGCATCAACCAGCGCGGCGACGATGGAATCGGCCAACACTAAGCGCGCCGGGTCCTGCGCCCCTTCCACCGGCAGCACGTAAATCAGCCCGGCCCGTTCGGCCTCGGTACCGACCGCGGCGCGCGGGTGCGTCGAAGCGCCGTCGCCGTGCACGCCGCTGGCGGCGCCGCACGCGGCAAGCCACAGAAGCGCCACGCCGGACGCCCAGCGGGGCATCGCCAGGGAAATTTCACTACGCGGCATCGTCGGCCACCTCTTGGGTCCCAAATCTACCAGTCCTATCCGACAAATTCACGAAAAACACAAAATATAGGGAATTTAATGGCGACGGTGGATCTCATGGCGGCGCTTCAACCGGGCGGCGGTAGCGCGCGGCCGGGCACCTGGGGCAGTCCGCGCGTCGCCGGTCCCGCTGCCGCCGGCGCTCCCGGTCGCGTCGTCGTTGGTTGCGGTGGCACCCGGGGCGCACTGTTGATGACGCCTTGGATACCGTCGATGGCGGCGGCGGCGGCGTAGGCGGCGGTCTGGCCCCAGGCGCCATCAAGGCTGCCGGCGGCGACCGCGTTGGCCTGACGGGCGTGTCCAAGTATGCGGCCGTCCGGCGTCTTGACCGCCCAGGCGATGTTGACCACCTGCGCTCCCCGTTCCGCTGGCGACAGAGTGACCGTGGCGCTCAGGTGATGGTTGGCCTTGTCCGGCACGGTCGTCACCGCGTAGCCGGCGCCGCCCAGCGCGATGCGGATTCCACGGGCCAGCGATTCGTTGCCATCACCGGGCGCGCCCGTAATCCCGCCGATCCAAAATCCTTGCCTGACTTGATGGTTTTCGACGTTGATGCCGACATAACGATCGCCCAACACCAGCTTGGCGACACGAGTCGCTGCGTCCTTACCGACGGCGCTGAGGATATTCGGCGCGCCGTAATCCCATTCCCAGCGCTGGCCCTCGACTCCTTGGGTGAATGTCCCCTTCTCGTTGCCGCGCCGGTCGGCGAGACGCCAGTGGATCAGCACCACGTAGGGCAGATCAGGCCGGTCCCGGTTGATTTCGGCGCGGCCGCTGAGCACATGGCTGGACGACGACAGGCTGAGGGCGCGCGCCGCGATGTCCTTGTCGCGCAGCCCCTTGGCCACGGCTTCCGCCAACAGTTTGCCCATGGGCCCGGCGGTGCCGGTGACGGCGGCAACCTCGACGTCGGATTCGCGCGCCTGCTCGACCAGCGGATTGGCGGCGGCCTTGTGATCCCGTTGGAACGGCCGTGGCAACGCGCCGCACGCGGCGAGGGCGACGATCAACGCGACCGCCAGCAGCCGGTGGGCGATGGCGGTCAAATCATCGCGCACGTGACCATCAGCCCGAGAACCAGGGCGATGCTCAGGAAAATCATATGCGGCATCGGCGATCCGCCTCGTCGCAACACGGTCGCGGTGTCGGGCGGGCGCCATGGTTCATGTCACCACCAGATCGAGGGTGGAACGGGACAGGCGTTCGGCGACGCCGGTCGTTGTCAGCACGGTCTCACCCAGCGTCATGGCGAGCCCGGCATCATCGTCGAAGATAATCATGTGGCAGAAGATGACCATGTTCGGTTCCACCGCCACCGGATTGCCGTGGAACAACATCGGCCAGTCCATCCAGTTGGGCGAGAACGTGGTGCCCAGGCTGTAACCGCAGGCATTGAGGCGATGCGCCCGCAGGCCGGCATCGTCCATCACCCGGGCGTGGGCGTCGAAGGCGTCGCCGACGATATTGCCGGGCACCAGCGCCGCCTCGGTCGCCAACAGCGCCGCATGGGCGGCGTCATACAGTGCCTGCTGTCGCGCCGGTACGTTGCCGACGACGATGGTGCGCATCATCGCCGCGTGATAGTGGCGATAGGCGCCGGCCCATTCCAGCGTCAGCTGATCCTGGCCGTCGAGTGCGCGCCGCCCGGATTTGTAGCGGCACAGCAGCGCGTCGTCGCCGGATCCAATGATGAACTCGTTGCCGGGATAGTCGCCGCCGCCCCGGAACACCGCGCCCTGCATGGCGGCAAGAATCTCTCCTTCATCGGCGCCGGCGCCGGACAGCTCGATGGCCGCGTCCCAGGCATCATCGGCCAATTCGGCGGCGCGCCGCACATAGGCGACCTCGGCCGCGCTCTTGACCACGCGCAGCCGGGTCACCAGTTCCGAGGCATCATCCAGGGTGCAGAAACCGTCGAGCGCGGCGCTGAGCCGCTGGCCGTTGCGTGCGGTCAGGCCGTAGGCCTCCCACTCGACACCCAATCGCCGGCCGCGGCAGCCGTGCTCGTCGAGAATATCGCGCAGCTGCTCGGCCGGTCCGGCGTCGGGCAGGTCGACCCAGATGCGAATATCCTCGATACACGACGTATTGCGCGCCTGGCGCAGATCGGGGGCGCGAGTCAGCAGGGTCATGGTGCCGTCGGCGCCGAGATACAGGCACTGGAAGAAGACGTAGCCGAAGGTGTCGTAGCCGGTCAGATAGAACATGCTTTCCTGGCGGAACATCAGCAGGCCGTCGAGCCCGCCTTCGGCCATCCGGCCACAGACCCGCGCGCGGCGTTCGGCCAGTTCGGCTTCGGTGAAGTGCAACGCCAAGGCTTAGTCCTCCAGAAAAATGGCCGATAGACCGCGACCGTAATCGGGTTCGCCCCGCAGGGTGGCGCGGCGATAGCTGAAGAAAGCATCTTCCTCCGCGCAGGTGTCCCGTTCAATGAGCTCCACGGCGACGCCGAGGCCACGCAGCCGGGCGGCGGCATAGCCGGGCAGATCGAACTGGAACTTGCCGTCGCGCACACCGGCTGCGAAGAAATGTCCGTTGGCGGCATCGTTGGCGACGAATGTATCGCGGAACTCGGCGCCCACCTCGTAGGACGCCTGGGCGATGCACGGTCCGACGACGGCGGTGACGCGATCCGGCGCCGCGCCCAACCGCACCATGGCGCCAAGCGTCGCATCCATCACACCGCCAAGTGCGCCCTTCCAGCCGGCATGGGCGGCGCCGACGACCCCAGCGTCGGCATCGGCGAACAGCACCGGCGCGCAGTCGGCGGTCAAAATGCCCAGTGCCACCCCCGGTGTCCGCGTCACCATGCCGTCCACTTGCGGCGCCGCGTCGGGCGCCCAGGTCTCGGTTACCTCCACCACGTCGGCGGAATGCACCTGATAGGCGGTCACCAGATCGTCGGCCGAACGCGCCATCAAGGCCATTGCCCGGGCCCGGTTCTCGCTCACCACGTCGTGGTCGTCATCCGACCCGAAGCCGCAATTGAGCGACGCGTATATGCCGCTCCCGGCGCCGCCGTCACGGGTGAAGAACGCATGGCGGACACGCGGATGAGCGTCGAGGGCGGAACTGCGAATCATGACCTATTATCATCAATGCCCGGGGGCGGCGGAAGACCTTATGCTTGACGGTCCGACGACCCGTCCGTGCGTACCGTGAAATCGAAGAAGGTGCTGTAGTGGGTGCTCAATGTGGTCGCTTGTACCGATCGACAGGCGATACGGTCCGGTAGTGCCTGCAATGCCTGGCGCCAATGCTCCTGTGACGTGGTGTCACGGGTGGAGAGCTCGACGCCGGGGGCCAGACGGAGGTCGAACCACATCAGGATCGCATCCGCCTGACCGTCCCGGATGATCGACACCGGGCATTCGGTCCGAAAGGCGATGTCGGGCGCCGATTGAAATTCAAAATCCTTGATCCTGAAGGATTCGGTGAGGATGCGGTGGTCTTCCGATCCCTCGATGCCCATCAGCGCATTCTTGTAGGTCAACGGCGGCGCCAGCACATTCATCGGACTGAGATCGAACCCGTTGACCGCTTCGATCCGCTGGGCGCGCCGCAGCCGCGGGCACTCGATCAAGGCGCCGTGCAGCGTCGCGCCATTCGGAATGGCACGGGCGTCTGGCTGCAATAGATCCTGCCAGGCGTGGCCGAGGGTCGGCAGGACGCCTTCGCCGAGCAGGCCGCGATCAAAAATCTCGGAAATCAAGACGTCGGCTTTCCTCGGCAGATCCTCGCCGATGCGCAGCTGGGATGAATGCTTGCCGAGGATGGTGATCCGATCCTCGAGGCCATTGCGTTTGACGATCTGGCGCGCCAGTTCAGCCATGATCTCCTCGGCGTCACAGGCGTAGACATGGGCCGCCCCGGCGCGGGCCGCCATCATCGCCAGCAGGCCCGACCCGGTACCAATGTCGAGGACGATATCGCCCGGTTTTATCGTCGCCTGGATGGCTTCTTCGAAGGCGTCGTTGCGGCGCTGGTCGGCGAGCATGGGTAAATGCCAGCTCGGTAGCGTGCGTGACGCCAATTGCCCCCGGTAGTAAGGGATTTCGCGATCTTCCGGGAATCGCAATTCGGCGCTTCGCAGGATCGACAACGCCTCCCATTTCTTGCCTTGCAGAAAGAGTGCGTTGGCGAGTTGAAAATAAGCCTGCCGCACGGTCGGATCCTCGGCGAGAACTGACCTGTAATGGCGTTCGGCGCGGGGCGCCTCGCCATCGTCATCGGCGATCGCGGCGAGAAAGTAATTGACGGTCAGGTTCGTTGGATCGAGGTCGTGGGCGCTGCCGAAGGCATGGCGGGCGGCGTCGCGATCACCGGCGAAATAGTCAGCCGTGCCCTGGCGAATGAGATTTTGAGTTTTGTCGGAATTATCGTTCACGTGGAGGCCTTTACGGAAAACGATGGGTACGGGTCTTGTCGGTGATTGGTGATCTATGTGTCAAACCCGCCGACGTCGGCGAGGTTCGGATGGACGACGGCCAGTACCTTGAACAACCGCCCCATGGCGTCGGACTGCAGGCCGGTGAGGCGGCGGAGCGCGCGGGCGATATCGGCGGCCTGACGGGTATCCGCGTTGCCGGCGAGAGACATGGCGCGACGTTCAATGCCGATGTCGACCAGAAAGCGGCCCTGCGTGACGGGGCCGAGAACCCGGGCGCCGGCCGAACGGGCGGCCTCGCCGAGGGCATCAAAATCCACGTGGGCGGTAATGTCGCAGTCGCCGGTGTCGGTCAGAACCGGATGGTAGGCATGGTCCTTGACCGCCTGTAGGGTATCGCCGTGGGCGGCGACCGGGTGACCATAGTCGATGAACAGGGCGGCGCCGCCGGCGCGGGTGATCCGGCCCGCGATGGCGATCGCCAGGTCACGGGCGGCGGGGCAGGTTTCAAAAATCGCACCCGTGGGCGCGTCGCGCAGGCGTTGCGGAATTTCATCTTCCATCGGCGCGTCGCCGGACGTGAAGCGGAAGCCGGTGTCACCGTCCAGCGCCACCAGCCGTTCGCGCCAGCCGTCGCCGGTCATTTCGAATTGACGGATCGGCAAGGCGTCGAGGAATTCGTTGGCGATCAGCAGCAGCGGCGCCTCGCCGGTGGTGTCGAAGGAGTCAGCCCAGGTCGGCGTAATCGGGGCGGTGGCGAGGGTGGCGCGCTGACGTCCGCGCAGTGCAGGGCTGGTCTCGACCAGGATCAGTCGGGCGTCTTCCTGGAAATCCGGCAGCACGCCAGCGGCGCGCACCGCATCGGCCATCAGGGTGCCGCGCCCGGGGCCGAGTTCGACCCAGTCGAACGGGTTGGGGCGGTCCATCTTCTGCCAGGTATCAACGCACCACAGGCCGATCAGTTCGCCGAACATCTGGCTGATTTCCGGCGCCGTGGTGAAGTCGCCGGCGGCGCCGAGCGGGTCCCGTTTGCGGTAATACCCAAGCTCCGGATCGGCGAGGGCGGCGTCCATGTAGTCGGCGACGCTGATCGGGCCGCTTTCACGGATGCGCGCGGCAAGGCGGTCGGCGAGGGGCGTCATGCCCCGTCAGTGGCGGCACGTCGCCGGGCGTGAATGATCAGGCCGACACCCAGCAACACCATCGGCAACGATAGCCATTGGCCCATGGTGCTGCCGAACAACAGAAAACCGACATATGAATCCGGCTGGCGGTACAGTTCGACGAAGCCGCGCGCGCAGCCGTAGCCGATCAGGAACGCGCCGGTGACGGTGCCGGGTCGGGCGCGCACGCTTTCTTGCCGACCCAGCCAGGCGAGCACCAGATAGAGCACCAGGCCTTCGAGAAGGGCTTCATAGAGCTGGCTGGGATGGCGCGGTTGCGGGCCGCCGCGCGGGAAGACGACTCCCCAGGCGACATCGGTGGTGCGGCCCCACAGCTCACCGTTGATGAAATTGGCGATGCGGCCGAAGAACAGGCCGATGGGGGCGACCTGTGCCACCAGATCGGCGAAAGTCATCAACGGAATACCGCGCCGCCGGCAGAACCAGACGGTGGCGATGATAACGCCCAGGAGGCCCCCATGAAACGACATGCCGCCACGCCACACGGCGAGGATCAGCTCCGGGTTGGCCAGGTAATAGCTTGGCTGATAGAAGACCACGAAGCCGATGCGCCCGCCGATGACAACGGCGAAGGTCGCCCAGACCAGGAAATCGTCGACCGCGGCACCTTCCGGATCGGCCGCGGAAACGGCCGGTGATCCCGCGACCAGGCGACGCAACTGACGCCAGCCAAGCAGCAGGCCGGCGATGTAGGCGAGGGCATACCAGCGCACCACAATGGGGCCGATCGCGAAGAGCACCGGATCGATGGTGGGGAAGGGGATGGCGAAGGTCATGCGGGGTTCGCCGCGCCTCAGCGGTAGGGGTCGTCGGTGGCGAGGTAGCCGGTGACGTAGTCGCGCACGCCGTCTTCCAGCGATGTGGCGTTGCCGCCGTAACCGGCGGCGCGCAGGCGGTCCATGCGGGCCTCGGTGAAATATTGGTACTTGTCGCGGATATCCTCGGGCGTCGGCACGAATTCGATCAGCGGCTCGCGACCCGCGGCGGCATAGACGGCCTTGGCCAGATCGGCGAAGCTGCGCGCCTTGCCGCTGCCGCAGTTGAAGATGCCGTTGACGTCCGGATGGTCGAGCAGCCATAGCACCTGGGCGACGCAATCATCGACCCAAACGAAATCCCTGAGCTGGCCACCGTCGGCGTAGCCCGGGTGATGCGATTTGAACAGGCGGCACGGTTCGCCAGTGGCGGCGAGCGGCTGGATCTGCGACACCACGCTGGCCATGCGGCCCTTGTGGCCTTCGTTGGGGCCGTAGACGTTGAAGAATTTCAGCCCCGCCCAGTGCGGTGGCCGCGCATCGCCCCGCGCGATGCTGCGCACGACCCAGCGGTCGAACAACTGTTTTGACCAGCCATAGGCGTTGAGCGGCCGCAGGCGGGCCAGCGATTCGATATCGTCGGCATCGTCAAAACCGGCCTCGCCGTCGCCGTAAGTCGCCGCCGACGAGGCATAAATGAACGGCACCTGATGGTGCGTGCACCATAGCCAGAGATCGCGCGACAGCCGGAAATTGGCCTCGACGATGAGGTCGACGTCGGTCTCCGTGGTCGCCGATATGGCGCCCATGTGAATGATCGCGTCGACGTTGCTGCCATGGTCGTCAAGAAACGTCAGCAAAGTCGCGGGGTCGACGATATCGTGCAATTCGCGCTTGGCGATGTTGCGCCACTTTTCGCCATCACCCAGTCGATCGCAGACGACCAGCCGCGCCCTGTCGTGCCGATCGCTGTCCTGTCGCTCGGTTTCCCGCTGCTCAAGACCCCAGAGGATGTTTGACCCGATGAATCCGGCTCCGCCGGTCACCACATGCATCGGCGGTTTCTCCCGCGTTGAACGCCCTCTTATAGGTCGGCGCCGCTGGGCCGGCAAGCGACGCCGAGCGCGGTTGCGATGATGCCGCCGGCAAGCCATATTAAGGATACGCCAACGCCGACCACCAGAGGTGCAGGCCATGCAGACGACCAACCGTTTCCTCGATGACCTGGCCAAGATGGCCAACGGCGCCGTTTCAACGCTCGCCGGCGTCAAGGACGAGATCGATGTGCTGGTGCGCCAGCGTATCGAGCGCCTGCTTTCCCACGCCGACATGGTGCCGCGTGACGAGTTCGACGCGGTCAAGGAAATGGCGGCGCGCGCCCGCCAGGGCCATGAAGACCTGGAAGCCCGGGTTGCCGTGCTGGAAGCGGCGTTGGGCATCGCGCCCGCCAAGCCCGCAGCCAAGAAACCCGTGGCCAAGAAATCCTCGGCGAAGAAGCCGGCTACCCGGAAATCGGCCGCGAAGAAACCGGCGGCGAAGAAATCCGCAGCGAAGACGGCAGCCCGCAAGCCACGCGGCTAACGCCCCGGTCATTCCGCTGCGCCGGTCCACTGTGGCGGTAACCCGTCAATTTACCCACAAAAATTTCACGATCGAACGCAATCGGCGCTTGCGCACAATTCCCGGTTCGGGCAGGCTACACGTGGTACCTGACGGGGACGGAGGCGCAACATTTTGGGTTAGCCCCAATATATCGGAAACTTTCCCCGAGAACTGGCCTGCTCCCCAAGATCATGCGTTCTGTCCCCATCCGGCCCGCATCTAGCCGCCCGGCTTCTCTTGCGACGTTCGGCGGCGCCATCCGGGAGAGCGGACATGCCGACTGTTATGACGTCCTTCACCGAAAACACCATTGCCAACCCCCTTGATGTCGTCGAGAGCATCGCCGAGGTCAACGAGTGGATGTTCGATCGTCGCAGCGACCAGGAAATGGCCGTGCAGGCGCCGGGCACTTGGTGCGACTACAGCCTGTTTTTTGCTTGGAACGACGATATCGAGGCGATTCATTTCACCTGCGCCTTCGATATGCGGGTGCCACCAGCGCGGCGTGGGCCACTTCATGAGCTGCTCGCCGTGGTCAATGAAAAACTGTGGCTTGGTCATTTCGGATTCTGGGATGAAGAAGGATTGCCGCTGTTCCGCCACGCGGTGCCGCTGCGTGGCGCCGACGGGCTGAGCGTCGGCCAGATGGAAGATCTGGTCGACAACGCCCTGTTCGAATGCGAGCGCTTCTACCCGGCCTTCCAATACGTCCTGTGGGGCGGAAAATCCGCGACCGAGGCAGTTTCCGCGGCCATGGTCGAGACGGTCGGCGAAGCCTGAGCGGATGGCCGCGGACGCTCCCGTTATCGTCTCTGACGGCGAGTCCAGGCCGCTGGTGCTGGTCGGCGGCGGCAAGATGGGCGGCGCCATGTTGGCCGGCTGGCTCGATCAGGGCATGGACCCGGCTCGTGTCCATGTGGTTGAGCCGTCGGCCGACCGGGCGGCGCAAATGGCGGCGGATTTCGGCGTGAACACGGTATCCGACGGCGCCGACCTGGCGGATGACCTGGCCCCCGCGACCATTGTTCTCGCCGTCAAGCCGCAGCAAATGGACGCGGCGGCGCCGGGATACGGGCGGTTCGTCAACCCGGGTTGTGTCTATCTTTCCATCGCCGCCGGCAAGACCATCGGTTATTTCGAGGCCATGCTGGGTGAGCAGGCGGCGATTGTCCGCGCCATGCCCAATACGCCGGCGGCGGTTGGGCGCGGCATCACCGTGGCCTGTGCCAATGCCAACGTGGGTCCGCAACAGCGGCGGTTCTGCGATCATCTGCTGGCGGCCGTTGGCGAGGTCGCCTGGGTTGACGACGAAGCGCCCATCGACGCCGTGACGGCACTTTCCGGCGGCGGGCCGGCCTATGTCTTCCTGCTGGTTGAATGCATGGCCGATGCCGGGGTCGCGGCCGGTCTGGATGCCGATCTGGCCATGCGTCTGGCCCGGGTCACCGTATCCGGCGCCGGCGAATTGCTGCGCCAGGCCGAGGAACCAGCCGCCGTTCTGCGTGAAAACGTCACCAGTCCCGGCGGCACCACGGCGGAGGCCCTGAAAGTCCTGAGGGCCGCCGACGCCTGGCCGGCGCTGATGACCCGCGCCATCGCCGAGGCAACCCGACGCTCGCGGGAACTCGCCGGCTGATCCGTTGATTGACGACGATCGCGCGGCCGCCGATTGATTCTCCACCCCCGACGATGAGATAATCATTCCTCGCCCTCGCTATCGGGAGAGACGACATGGCCAAGCGCGCGACCAACAAACGCAAGGCGCCGCCGCCGTTGACTGGTGATGTCGTGCTCGATGCGGCGCTGCGCTGCGCCGCGCGGGACGGTTGGGGCGCGGTGACGCTAGAGGACATCGCGGCCGAGGCGGCGGGTGCCGAGGAGCAGGTGACGGCGCTTTTCGCCACCAAGGCGGCCATTGTGAGCGGCCTGCTGGCCCGCGTCGATGAGCGGGCGACGGCGAGTTTCGATGCGGAACCGGTGGACGGCTCATCGGTCCGCGACCGGTTGTTTGATTTGCTGATGCGCCGTTTCGATGCGCTGGCGCACACCGACGGCCCGGACGCCGCGACGGCGCGCGCCGGCATGACCGCCGTGATCCGCCATCAGGCGCGGGACCCCAAGGCGGCGCTGTGTCTGATGCCGAGACTGATGCGCGCCATGGCCTCGGCCCTGGAGATGGCCGGACCGGGCAGCCGTGGGCCCTGCGGTGCATTGCGGGTCAAGGGACTGGCACTGGTTTATGCAGACGCCCTGCGCGCGTTCCTCGACGACGACGGCGCCGACATGGCCAAGACCATGGCGGCGCTGGATCGTGGACTGCGGCGCGCCGAGGGCGCGGCGCGGTTTCTCGGCTGGGCGCGATGAATTCGCCAGCGGGGTAAATCGCTGCAGCGCAATATTTTTGCTGCACTGCAATAATTTTTGTTGACACATCCCAAAAACACGGGCATATATGCATCATATTGCACTGCAGCAATACAACGGACACACACTGTTGCACCGCGTTAAGTCAAAGCCGAGCGCCCCGCGACAGCCCGGTAAACCGAACACCATCCATATGAAGAGGAGCCCCGACATGGCCACCAAGAACGGTAATCCCTTTGCCCAGTATGACGTCACCAAGATGTTCCCTGGCTTCGACCCCAAGATTTTTGCCAGCTTCGATCCGGCTAAGGTCGCCGAAGATTTCACCAAGCTTGCCAGCCAGGTGAAGATGCCGACCGTCGACATGGACGCCGTCGTCAGCGCCGGCCGCAAGAACTTCGAAGCCCTGTCCGCCGCCAACCAGGTCGCCGTTGAAGGTGCCCAGGCCCTGGCTCAGCGTCAGGCCGAGTTCGCCCAGAAGTCGATCGACGAAGTGACCAAGGCCGTCGAAAGCATCGGTACGGCGAAAACCCCGCAGGACGCGGCCGCCAAGCAGGTTGAAGTCCTCAAGGCTTCCTATGAAGGTGCCCTGGCCAACGCCAAGGAACTTTCCGACCTGTTCGCCAAGTCGCAGGCCGAGGCCTTCGCGGCCCTCAATGCCCGCGTCACCGAGCAGCTCGAAGAAATCCAGACCGTGACGAAGACCGCCGCCAAGTAACGTCTGGTAAGTCGATACCCCGCAAGGGGTGGACCGCGGCCGCTCTCTGAGAATGGGAGCGGCCGCTTCCATTCAGGCGGCGGCTCTGCGATGCTCGGCCTCGTTTCGCGTCCATATTAAGCCGAGATTCAGGA
This sequence comes from Rhodospirillales bacterium, assembly GCA_038117225.1. Taxonomy (GTDB): domain Bacteria; phylum Pseudomonadota; class Alphaproteobacteria; order Rhodospirillales; family Casp-alpha2; genus JAYOFM01. The sequence goes on along the minus strand of JAYOFM010000031.1, from coordinate 2,527 downwards.
GCAACCGCGGTGAGCATCAGTTTTGACGATTTTCTGAAGGTCGACGTCCGCGTCGGCACCGTTGCACGGGCCGAGCCCTACCCCGAGGCGCGTAAGCCGGCAATTAAGCTGTGGGTCGACTTCGGTCCCGAAATCGGTGAGCGCAAGACTTCGGCCCAGTTGACCCGCCACTACACGCCCGAGGGACTGATCGGCCGCCAGGTCGCCGCCGTGGTCAATTTTCCGCCCAAACAGATCGGCAAATTCATCTCCGAACTTTTGGTGCTTGGTTTTCCCGACGCCGATGGGGAAGTGGTGTTGCTGGGCGTCGACCATCCGGTACCGAATGGCGGCCGCTTGTTTTAAAGCGGCAACCGCACGCGGACACGAAGCCCGCCACCGGGGGACTCATCGAGGATGATTTCGCCGCCGTGGCTCTGGATGACGTCGCGGGCGATGGTCAGGCCGAGCCCGACGCCACCGGTGCCTGGATTGCGCGAGGCATCGACCCGGAAGAACGGCTTGAACACCTCGGCCCGATGCTCGGCCGCAATGCCCGGCCCGTCGTCGTCGATACTGATTTCGATGGTGTCATCGCGTTGGCCGGCGCGGACGGAGACATGCTCACCGTAGCGCGCCGCATTGTCGACCAGATTGGTGATGCATCGCTTGAATACTCGGGGGCGCAAGGGCAACAGCAGATCACCCTCGCAATGCAAGTCGATGGCGGCGCCGTTGCGGCGGGCCGACGCGGCGACGTCCTCCAGCAGAGCGGTCAGATTGGTCGGTTCCGGTTTCTCGGTGCCCTCGCCCCGGGCGAAGGCGAGATAGCCTTCCAGCATGTGCTCCATTTCGGCGACGTCGCGTTTCAGGTCGGCGGCGCCTTCCGCGTCACCAAGCATTTCAAGTTGCAGCTTCATACGCGTCAACGGCGTGCGCAGGTCATGCGAGACGCCGGACAGCATGTCCGTGCGCTGGCCGATCTGGCGCAGGATGCGTTCACGCATGGCCAGGAACGCGGCCGCCGCCTGGCGTACCTCGGTGGCGCCCTCGGGCTTAAAGCGGGCGACATCACGCCCCTTGCCGAAATTGTTGGCGGCAATGGCGAGGCGGCGGATCGGCTTCACCTGATTGCGCATGAAGATGGTGGCGACGCCGAACAGGATCAGGGAGATGCCGACCATCCATAAAACGAACACATAGGTCGTCGAACTGAACAGCCGCTTGCGCGGTGTCACGACACTGAGCACCCCTTCCTTGAGTTGAACGTCGATGATGATGTAGCGGTCGAGTTTCTCTGTATCCATGCGGAAGGGGCGCCGCACCGACGCCGTCAATGCTTGCGACAGCATGGTTTCCAGAATGCCGCTGGCCGAACTGCCTTGATTGGTGAGGATTTCATCGGGCCGAAGCCGCACCGAGATGTCCATGGTGTCGCTGGCAAGCTGGGATATCCAATCCAGATTGTCGGCGCCCGGATAACGTCGCATCAGCGCGATGACGGCCGACACATCGCCAGCGACGCCGCGCGCAAGTCGAAGCGTCACCTTGTCCCAGTGGGATTCGAAAAAAATGATGGCGGCGAGGATCTGCAGCACCACGAGCGGCGTGACGATGATCATCAACGACCGCCCGAACAGGCTTTTCGGCAGAAATCTCTTTACCAGCGTTACCATGCCATCTTCCGTCCATGGCACCCGGTCAGTCCGGGTGCAGCACGTAGCCCTTGCCGCGCACCGTCTGCAGATAGCGTGGCATGCGGGGGTCGCTCTCGATCTTACGCCTGAGCCGCGTCACCTGCACGTCAACGGCGCGACCGCCGCCGGCGGCGCCGGTCATGGCGATCAAGGCATCGCGATCGAACACTTCACCGGCGCGCCCGGCCAAGGCGCCCAGTAGCGCCGCCTCGACTTCCGTCAGATGCACGCGCCGGCCATGTCGAGTCAATTCACCGCGAACCGGATCGAAGTGGCAATCGCCCAGTTGCACGGCCGCGGCCGGTGCCGCCGCCGACGGTAGCCGGCGCAAGATGCTGTACAGACGCAGCAGCAGTTCGCGTGGTTCGAACGGCTTGGCCAGGTAATCGTCGGCGCCGGCCTCGAGCCCGGCGATGCGGGCATCGGCCTCGCCCATGGCGGTCAGCATGAGGATAGGCAGATCACTGCGTCGGCGCAGATCAACGGCGAATTCAAGCCCACTTTCCCCGGGCATCATCAGATCAAGCACAATGATATCGAAGGCGAGGCTTTGCATGCGCCGGCGCGCGTCGGCGGCGTCGGCGGCGGTGGCGACCATGAAGCCGTTGTCGCCGAGGAACTTGCCCAGCAGATCACGCAACCGGTCGTCGTCATCGACGACCAGCACATGCGGTAAATCAGCGTCCGCCACCGTGTTCATTGCCGCTGGTCCTCGGTACCCAATTATTTCGCGCCAAAAGCTCGTTGGCGCCGTGACACGATCGCAGTGACCCATTAGCTTAGTAATATGACAAAATCCGAGTGGCCGAGAAAGCTTGCCTGCCAGCGGGCCCGTTTTGGGGCCGGTGTGG
>JAYOFM010000030.1:0-31622 GCA_038117225.1 Rhodospirillales bacterium | reverse complement strand
GCCGGCGTGGGCGCGGATGCGTTCCAGGGTATCGGTCAACTCGGTGTTCGCGTCGATCTCCGCCGCAGTTTCCGTGCCTTTCATGCCGAGGTCCGCTGCCCGCACGAACGCATGGGCGTTGCCGATATCGACCATGGAGACATCGATGGCGCCGAGACCGGGCACGTCGAGCCGATCCATGGCATTACCGGTCGGCAGCAAAGCACCGGCGCTGGAACCGGCGGTATCGGCGAAATCGACCTGGATCCTGGCGCCGGTACCAGGCACGCCGGCGATGGCGTAATCGCCCGTTTCAATTGGCATGCCATCGCGCACCGGCACCTCCGCGAACAGCATGCGATCCAGGTTGGTGTTGTAGATGCGGACCCGGGTCACCGGCTCCACCAAATCCAGCATGTTTTCCCACACCGCGAAGGCCCCGACGCCGGAGGTCAGGTTGCCGCAGAGCGAGCGCAGGTCCACGTGGGGCTGCTCGATCTCCACCTGGCCAAACGTGTAGCTGAGATCGGCATCGACGGCGCGCGGGTTGTCGGTCGGCGGCGGGCCGATGATACAGACCTTGCTGGTCAGCGGGTCGGCGCCGCCGAGGCCATCGATCTGGCGCTTATCGGGGGAGCCGAAAATACGGAGGATGGTTTGTTCGCGGGCCACCGGATCGGCGGGCAGGTCGGTCTCGCGCAGGTAAACCCCCTTGCTGGTGCCGCCGCGCAGAATTGTGCAGGGAATGGCCGTGCTCATGACCGGTTCCTATTCGGCGGCGTAGCGTTTTTCGTCTTCGTAGTATTCAGGGAAGCCGACGATGTCGCGGAGATGCGGGAAGGTAGCGAGGTTTTCCGGGTGCTGTTCGCCGGCGTGCAGATCGGCCAGCGCCTTTTCCATGGCGGCGATGGAGGCCAGCATCAGCGACGCCGGCCAGATGGCGACCTTGTAGCCGATGGCTTCCAGTTCCGCCGGGCTGAGATAGGGTGTGTCCCCCTGCTCCACCATGTTGGCCATCTTCGGACCCTCGACCTCGTCGCAATAGCGCTTCATCTGGTCAATACTGGTGGGGGCCTCGAGGAAGGTGATGTCGGCGCCGGCGGCGCGGAATTCCTGGCAGCGCTTGATGGCTTCATCCATGCCGTCGGTGGCGTTGGCGTCGGTGCGCGCCATCACCAGGATATCGGCGCCCTCGGCCCTGGCGTCGGCGGCGGCGGCGATGCGCTGTACGGCCTCGCCGCGCGAGACGATTTGCTTGCCCCGGGTATGGCCGCAACGCTTCGGCGCCTGCTGATCCTCGATCATCACGCAGGCGAAGCCGGCCTGGGCGTAGCCCGATACCGTGCGCTTGACGTTGAGCGCGTTACCGTAGCCGGTGTCGCCGTCGCCGATCACCGGAAACTTGACCGCGCCGCAGATATTGCGCCCCTGATCGGCCATTTCCGAATAGCTGATCAGGCCGGTATCCGGCATGCCGATGCGCGTCGCCGCGACCATGAAGCCGCTCATGAACGCCGCCTTGAAACCGGCTCGCTCGGTCAGCTTGGCGGACATGGCGTCATAGACGCCGGGGGCGACGATGATGCCGGGGGCGTCGATCAGGGCTTGCAGTTCAGAGGCGGCGGACATGCGAAATACTCCTGTGTGAGAACGGCCGAAGCAAAGACCGTGGCGCCTGTCACGTCAAGTGACCGCCGCCAGGATGTGCTATGATCCTCACGGTTCAAAGCGGGGGACACGGATCAGCATACCGGCATCACCGGGAGGGCAGCATGGCATACGGATTCAAGAACCTTATCTTCGAGGGCGGCGGCGTGAAGGGCATTGCCTACGTCGGCGCCATGGAGGAGTTGGAACAACGCGGCGTCCTAAATGGAATCACCCGCGTCGGCGGCACTTCCGCCGGCGCCATCAATGCGGTCACCACGGCGCTCGGCTATACCAACGCGGAAGTCCGCGACATCCTGTGGGATCTCGATTTCAACAATTTCATGGACGATTCCTGGGGCGTGGTGCGTGATACCAGCCGCCTGATCAACGAATTCGGCTGGTATAAGGGCGATTTCTTTCGCCAATGGATCGGCAATCTGATCGCGGAAAAGACCGGTAACCCGCATTCCACCTTCAAGGAGCTTGCGGATCACCCGGATTTCCGCGACCTCTACGTCTGCGTCACAAACATCTCAACCAAGTTCACCGAGGTGTTTTCGCCCGAGCATACGCCGCGCGTGCGCGTCGCCGACGCGGTGCGCATGTCCATGTCGATCCCGCTGTTCTTCGCCGCCGTGCGCAACGTGCGCGGCGACGTGCTGGTCGACGGGGGGGTGCTGCGCAACTATCCGGTCAAGTTGTTCGACCGAAGCAAATACATCAGCGACGACGACCAACCGGCATTCGCCCGCGAAACCGACTATTACCGGCCGGCGACCGAGGACGTGCGCTCACGCAACGCCACCAGCAGCGCCTATGTCTACAACCGTCAGACCCTTGGTTTCCGTCTAGATTCAGCGCGCGAGATCGCCGTCTTCCGTGACGGCGCCGAGCCGCCGCGCGAGAACATTGACGATTTCTTCGATTTCGCCTGGCAACTGTTCAGCACCCTGATGGAGGCGGAAAGCAACGCCCATCTGCACGGCGACGATTGGCAGCGCAACGTCTACATCGACTCGCTGGGCGTCGGCACCACCGATTTCGATCTCAAGGACGAACAGAAGGAGGCATTGGTGGCCTCGGGTCGCCAGGGGGCGTCGGACTACTTCGCATGGTTCGACGATCCCGACGCGGCGCCGGTCAACCGGCCGGTGGCGATCGTGGACGCGGACAGTGATCCTTAATCTTCGAGCAACATGCACCAGATGGCGAATAGCGGCGCGTCGACCGATCGCATGGCATGCACGATTCCCGGCGGATTATGCACCAGACCACCCAGACCCGGCGCGTGCCACGGCGTGTCGACGTTCCACCATTCGCCGGGGCCGAGCACCAGATAGACTTCCTCCGGCGGGTGATTGTGGTCGGGATAGGTGATACCGGGTGCCATCAGGGTGACACCGATGACGACGTCGGGATGTCGTTCCAACCCGCGCTCGCCGACGATGTAGGCGTTGGCGTGACCATTGCGGAACGTGGCATCGTCATCCTCGCGGGCATACCAGACGAGACGTGGCGCCAGGCTCGCGAACGCGCGGGCGACGGCGCCAAGACTTGGTGACGCGGCTTCGGCGTTGGCGTACGCCGTATCCAGATGGCGGCAGACATCAAGGCGCACGGGCGGCGGTTGCAATGGTTCACCGACCGTCGCCGCCAGTTTCTTGAAGACCGTCGATACCGCTGGCGGCGCGTCGGGGACGACTGTCATGGCACCCGCGACGGCATCGACAAAAGCCTGCATTTCAGCGTCCCGCGTGGCCATGTTTCAGCGCCCCTTGAATACTGGTTTGCGCTTGGCGTTGAAGGCGCGCACGCCCTCCGCGTAATCCTCGGAATCGCAGACCGCGTAGGCGTCGCGAGTATCGGCCTCGGAAATTTCCTCGCCTGCGGCCATGCGGTTAGCCAGACGCTTGGTGGCACGGGCGGCCAACGGCGCACCCTCGGTGATGCGGGCGACCACGGCCTCGGTCTCGGCATCCAGGTCGGCATCGTCGACGACGCGATTGACCAGGCCCTTGGCCAGCGCCTCCTCCGCATCCAGCACACGACCTTCCAGCAGTAGTTCCAGTACCACCGCTTTACCCACCAGATCCATAAGCGGGCGCATTTCGGCCGGCGCGAAGGCATGGCCGAGGCGCTTGATCGGCACCCCCAAACGCGCCGAGCGGCCGGCGATGCGTAGATCGCAGCAAGTGGCGATTTCCAGTCCACCGCCGGTGCAGGCCCCCCGGATCATCGCCACCACCGGATGACGGCAGTGCCGCAACGCCTGCAACGCGTCCTCGACAACGGCGCCATAGGCCATGGCCTGTTCCGCGTTGGCGCGTGTGTCGGGAAATTCGGCGATGTCGGCGCCAGCGGCGAAGGCCTCGTCACCGGCACCACGGATAACGATGCAACGCAGATCCTCGTCGTCGTCGAACGCCGTGATGGCCATGCGCAGCCGTTTCCAGGCGGCGAGGCCGAGCGCGTTGCGCTTGTCCGGATTGTTCAGCACCACCATGGCGATATCGCCGGCGCGCTGCACCAAGATGGGATCGGGGGCGCTGGTCATGTCGGCGCCTATGCCGGGTTAAGCAGGCGCTGCGGCGCGCCGTCGAGCCACGATTGGATATCCGCCACCGCCTCGCCGTAGGCCATGGCATAGAGTTCCTCGACCACGTAACCGGTGTGGCCAGTCAGCACGGCATTGTCGAGGCCGCGCAACGGATGATCCGTCGGCAGTGGCTCCACGTCATAAACATCAATCCCGGCGCCGCGAATGGTGCCGTCCGTCAACGCCGCCACCAGCGCCGCCTCGTCGATGATCGGCCCGCGCGAGGTGTTGACGATGTAGGCCGTCGGCTTCATCAGGGCGAGCTCCGCGGCGCCGACAAGACCCGTGGTGCGTTCGCTCAGCAACACGTGGACGCTGATGATGTCCGCGCGTTGGAACAGTTCGTTCTTGTCCACCCGGGTGACGCCGCCGACCTCGGCGCAGCGTTCGTCGGTCAGGTTCTGGCTCCAGGCGATGACGTCCATTTCCAAGGCCTGGCCAAAGCGGGCGACGCGTTCACCCAGCTTGCCAAGGCCGAGCAGGCCGAGCGTCTTGCCGTTCAATCCCTCGGCGACGATGGCCTGCCAGCCGCCTTCATGCATCACTCGGTTTTCGGTGGAGATGCGCTTGGTCAGATCCATGATCAGCGCCATGGCGTGCTCCGCCGCCGGATAGGGCAGCATGGCGGTGCCGCAGACATCAACACCACGTTCGCGCGCCGTCACCATGTCGATGGCGAGGTTTCGCATGCCGGTGGTGACCAGCAGCTTCAGGTTCGGCAAGCGAGTCAGCAGCGAGGCCGGAAACGGTGTGCGCTCGCGCATGGCGACAAGAATGTCGAAGGGCTCCAACGCCGCCGCGATCGCATCCTCGTCGAAACCAAGATGCTTGTCGATCACCGTGATCTCCACAGCATCGCCGAGCGCCGGCCAATCGGCGGCGGTCAGCGAAAAATTCTGGTAGTCGTCGAGGATGGCGAGCTTGTGGGCCATGAAACGTGGTGCTCCTGGATTTTTAACCGTTAGGCGCGGCTATACCACACTCCGGGGAAATTCCGAAAAGCTCTTGCGCCAAAGACCAATAATCCGGCGTCGATAGACTGATCGCCAATGACCTCCAGGGTTGATGGCCGTTGACAGTATCGGGGTATGCACAATATTCATTCGGTGCACGCCGGGCCGCCCCAGCCACCAGCGGGAATGATGCGAATGACCGTGATGTCGGACATCAACGCCAAGACTGGCGACGGGCCGCGGCTTGACGAGCCCGTAAGCGGGCGCTCGATCGGTATTCGCCTGATCGCGCCCGTCGCCATCGCCCTGACTGTCTGTGCCCTGGTCATCGCCGCAATATTGTGGACCGGCGCTCGCGAACAGGATGCCTTGTCATTGAGCGCCGATCGCCATCTCGCCAGAACAGCGCTGGCGCAGACGCAACGATCACTGGCCGGGCCGGTCAAGGATTGGGCGTGGTGGGACGAGGCGCGCAATGCGTTGTTTCCAACGGTTGATCGTGACTGGGCAGCGCGGCTGCTCGCGAACGACGCGGTTGAGACGTTCGGCGTGTCATCGTCGTTCGTGCTATCCAGTTTGGGGGAAATCGTTGTCGCCGTATAGAGGCGACACCATTGTCGATGCGCGTGCTTTCGCGGCGCTCCTCCCCGCCATCAAACCACTGATCGACAAGGCCCAGTCAGCGCCGATGGATGAACCGGAAGCACACGCGGGGTTCGTTCTCATGGACGGACAAATCCATGCCATCGCCTTGGCGGCGATGACGCCGGAAGAACCGACCGAACAACAACTCAAGCGGCGCGATCGTCCGATGTTGGTGTTCACCACGGTACTCGATACCGAAACCATCGCCGCACTCGGCGAATATTATCTGCTTGAGGATCTGAAACTCGAAACTGCGACGGCTGCGGCGGACCGTGGAAGCCTGCGGCTCGAGGCGCCGACGGGCGCGATCCTTGGGAACATCAGCTGGCGGAAAAAAAACGCCCGGCCAGGCATTTCTACAACGCTTAGTGCTGCCGCTGGTCGGTTCTTTGATCGTCGTCGGCGTGTTCGTCGGTCTGTTCATCCGCCATACCCAGGGCGTGATCGCCCTGCAGGCCGCGGAAATCGTACGCCGGCGCCGCATGGCGGCGCATCTGGAAACAGCCAAGAGAACCGCCGAAACCGCCAGTAGCGCCAAATCAGATTTTCTTGCCTCCATGAGTCATGAACTGCGAACGCCGTTGAACGCGATCATGGGTTTCGCCCAAGTTCTGGAGTTGGACCCGGAGATCAGATCGGATCCGAAAAAATTGCAAAATCTCGGCTACATTGTACGCAGCAGCCGGCACCTTCTCGACCTCATCAACCAAGTCCTTGACCTTGCCCGCATCGAGGCCGGCAACTCGGACAACGCGCCGGAATCCGTCGACCTGCCGGCATTGATGGACGAATGCCTGGCCAACGCGCGGGCGTTGGCGGGAGACGTCGGCGTCGACGTGGCGAATTCAGTTGCGATCTGTGAATGCAAGACCATGGAGGTCGATCCGCGGCGACTGAAACAGGTTCTTCTCAACCTGCTGTCCAATGCCGTGAAATTCAATCGTCCGGGCGGCACGGTGACGCTCGAATGCCGCGACCATGGCAATGGCCGCGTCCGCATCAGCGTCAACGATACCGGCCCGGGCATTCCAGCAGCCTCCAAGGATCAGATTTTTCAACCGTTCCACCGGCTCGCCCGCGACGAACCGACAGCGGACGGCACAGGCATCGGATTGTCGATCAGCAAATCCCTGGTCACCGAGATGGGCGGCGAGATGGGTTTGGAAAGCGAACTCGGCATCGGTACGACTTTCTGGATCGATTTACCGATTCAAGCGTCGGCGCCGCAATCCGCCCTTCAATAACAAGAGCACCGCTTAGGGAACCCACCCCGCGTGCCGATCGGTTACGTAGACGCCGCCACGCGGACCGTTATTGAGCCGTTCGGCGAATTCCGGCCGCAGCGGGCGCGCTAGGTCCTCGTCCACGTTAGTCCACAGCCGCAACAGATGACGGCGGACACTGGCGGCCGGGTCGCTTTCGAATGCACGGCGAAAATGCAGCACCGTGTGATTGGACAGGATCTGGATATCGCCAGGACGGAACGTCATCTCGTAGCGGAAGCGGTCGTCCTCGGCTAATTCGGTGATGCGCTCGACGGCGCGCAGGTCGATACCCTCCAGCGGTGCCCCGGCCTTGCGCTGGCCATCCAAGATGGTGCGCCGGTTGTAGCGGCACGACAGTCGCCCTTCGTGCCAATGGAAAATCGGCACCCGGTGGCGCGTCACCTCATTGACCTCCCCGGTGGTGCCCTCGCCGCGCAGATCGAAATGGAAGCCCATGAACAGGGGCGCCAGTAGTTCCGGCTCGCTCACCAGCAGCTCATTAAAAATCGCCGGAGCGCTGGCGATCAGGCTTTCGCCGCCAGCGCTGGCCGCCGTGACACACAGCAGGGACACCGTATCCGCCGGATCGCAATGGGGCGGCAGGGCGGCGTTGGTGGTGTAGCCGCGAATGTTGACGGCGTTGTAGCTCTTGCCGGCATCGCGCACGTTGCCGACGAGATCACCCCGTGCGTTCTGGCTGATCGGCGTGCCCATGTGGACGCCGAGCCCCCAATAGAGCAGCGTCAAATCACTAAGATTATAAGCGTCGGCGTCGAGGCCACGCATCAGTGCGCACCCCCTTCCCTGCTCCACATCCGTCATGATGGCGCGCATGCGCGGGCCGAGGGTCGGCAGCGAAAAGTCGTCGCGGCCGAAGCGGAAAAGCCCGAGCCCGGCGGCCTTCACCTGATCGACGGCGGCCCGCAGTTCGGCCCGGTCGGCATCGCTTAGCGGGTGTATCCAACCATCGTCGGCGCCAAGCGCGGCGGCGTTCCAGGCTTCGGGACCTTCAACGGGATGATCGGGGATGCTGGTCACTGTCGGTTCCATGGCGTTATGATGCGGTCAGATTGTACACAATGTTAATTTAGACACTCTTGTAAACACTCTGGCATGAGGACGGAAGGCATGACTTTTCTCGAAGGCGGCACGCGCGACATCAGGCTCCCGGGCGACCGGTTGCGGGAACTTCTCGCCCGGCCGGAAATTCTCCGCGTTCCCGGCGCGCATAACGCCTTCGCCGGACTGCTGGCGCAACAGGCCGGGTTCGAGGCGCTGTACATATCCGGCGGCGCGACCACCATGGCCATGGGGTTGCCCGATCTCGGCGTGATGACATTGGAGGAGCTTTGCTTCCATGTCCGCATGGTCAAGCGCGCCACCGATCTTCCCTTGGTCGTCGACGGAGATGTCGGCTACGGCGGCACTCTGAACGCCATGCGCACGGTCAAGGAGCTTGAGCAGGCCGGCGCCGCCGCCGTGCATATCGAGGATCAATTGCTTCCCAAGAAGTGCGGCCACCTGAGCGACAAACGCCTGGTTCCGATGGAGGAAGCGGTCGCCAAGATCGCCGCCGCGCGCAAAGCCTCCGACCATTTGGTCATCATCGCCCGCACCGATGCCGCTGGTGTCGACGGCCTGGACGCCGCCATCGATCGCGCCAACGCCTACCGCGAAGCCGGCGCCGACCTGACCTTCCCCGACGGCCTGCCGACGGCCAAGGACTTCCGCGCCTTCGCCCGCGCGGTGCCGGGGCCGAAGATGTGCAACATGGCGGAATTCGGCCGCACCCCGCAGATGAGCGGCGAGGAGTTTCAGGAACTCGGCTACGACCTGGTGATCTGGCCAGCCACCTCCATGCGTGTCGCCGGCCATGCCATGCGCGATCTATACGCCCACATGAAAGCCAACGACGGCACCAAGGGCTTCGAGGACCGCATGCTGAGCCGCGTCGAGGGCTACGAGATCATCGGCTACCACGATTTCGAGGCGCTCGATTCCTCGGTCGCTCAGTCGCTGGTACCGGAACACACCGGCGACGACCCGCAGAACCAGAAACGCTTCGCCGGGGAATGACAGGGTGCCCTGACAGTGGCGGAAGGCGACTTTCCCCGCGACGACAATCTGCGACTGATCATCGCCGCCGATCATGAAGATTTTCTGGTCGACGAAATTCGTCAGTACCGCACGGCGACGCGGGTTCTGATCGTCCTGTGGCTGGTCATGGACGCAGCGCTGGCGCTGCGGGCGGGTTCAGAGGCGTCAGCATTTTCGGCGATCATCGACGCGGCGCTATTGTTCGGTATCTTCGGTTTTCCGTTCGGCGTGGTGTTCCTGATTCGCAACGGCGTGCGGGTGCGCAAGGTTGCCGCCCAATACGATAATCACGTGGCGTTCCTTCGCGGATACGACCGCGCGGCGCGGAAGGACCCAGCGGAGGTTCACCAATTGGCGGAAAGCGTGGTGTCGCTGAGTTATGCCGGCGCCGCCGTGGTGACCACCGCCTCGCTCGGCGCCCTCGGCTATCGCCTGTTGGCGTGAACACCGTCCGCTCTCCTCTTGCGCGGGCACGGCGGTTCGGGTGAGAATTCAATCCAGGACCGGTGCATCATCATCCACTGATGCGCGAACTGGAAGGAGGCCGCCATGCGCCAAGCCCTTACCGCCATCGCCCTTACCGCTCTGATCACTCTCGGCATTTCCGATAACAACGAAGCCCTTGCCGCGCCCCAGGTATTGGCGGCGCTGCCGTCGGCCAGCGGCATCGCCCTGAGTTGCGACGCCGGCGTCTGCCGCGCCGATCTGTCGACCTACTGCCTGCAACGCCAGCGGCCGGCACCGAAATACGGTTTCGCCTACGTACCGGCGCGCGCCGATCACTTTACCCTGGTCGTCGTCGATGCCGCCGGCGCCGACCGGCGGCTGCCGGCGGGTGAGCACCTGCGCTTCAACGAAAGCCGCGGCTTCATGGCCGTCGCCGCGACCATCAAGGAAACCGATCTACGCCGCCTCGGCGCCGTCTTGGCACGCATCGAAGTGGCCGAGAAGGCGACCCTATTGCCGGTACCCTATGACGGCGACACGGACCCGCTGACGGAAAAGGAAATCGCCTACGCCACCGGATCCTTGCGCGCGGAAGGCGCCGCCGCGGTCGACGGGCAACCCAAGGCCGACGCCGCCCGAATGCTGGCCGAGTTGACCAACGCCATGCCGGCAGCGGGGGCGACGCCGAAGGGACGGTTCGACGACATCTGGCGCCAGGCCATCGGCGACGAACTGCCCATGCCGGAAAGCGGTGACATTGCCCTTGGCGAGGCTCGCATGGCCTTCGATTATTGCGAGGGTCGGCCCGGCACCTACAGCTGGGGCGGCCTAAGACGCTGCCTGGAATACCGCCACGACGATCTGATCCATGATCTCAACATCAAGTTTTGGCAGGGTCAGCCGGGCAGTTGAGCGAGCGGCGGATTGCCGATCCGGCCCATTCGACGGACAAGGGGACGAGCATGAGTTACGGGGCGCCCTATGCGGGCCTCAAGGTAGTCGATGTGTCGCTGGGGTTCGCCGGCCCCTATTGTGCCGGGCTGTTTTCGCTACAGGGTGCCGATGTCATCAAGGTGGAACCGCCGCGCGGTGACTGGATGCGCGGCATCGGCCGCGCCTTCGCCAACCATACCCCACATGATCTGGTCGCCAATCGGGGCAAGCGTTCCATCGCGCTTGATCTGAACCAGGACGCGGCGCGCGAGGTGGTGCTACGCATGGCCAGCGACTGCGATCTCTTCATCGAAAGCTGGCGCCCGGGAGTCGCCACGCATCGCGGCATCGATTACGCCGCCATCAAGGCGGTCAATCCGGGCGTCATCTACGTCTCGATCTCGGGGTTCGGTCAGGACGGTCCCTATAATGACAGGCCCGGGACCGACACGGTGATCCAGGCCTATTCCGGACTGATCTCAGTCAACCGGGGCCAGGACGGGGTGCCGCACCGGGTCGGCATGCTTGTGCCGGACACGGTGACCGGCGTCTATGCCCATCAGGCCGCGGCGGCGGCGCTGTTCGCCAAACGCCATGAGCCCGAGGGAACCTACCTCGACATCAGCCTGACCCAGGCCATGGGCGCCTTTCTGGCGCCGAAGATCATCGAGTGGCATCTGGAAGACGGCGAGCCCCGGCTGCTCAACGCGCCGGCCGGCACATTCGAAACCAAGGACGGTTTCATCGCCATCACCCTGGTCAAGGAACCGCAATGGGCAAGCATCTGCGAGGCCATGGGCCTGCCCGAACTGACCAACGATGACCGCTACAACAGCTTCGAGGCGCGCGCCGCCAACATCGAGGCGCTGCGTTGGACCATGAACGCGCGGCTACGCGAGAAGACCACGGCCGACTGGATCTCGATCATGCGCGAGAAGGATATCCTCTGCGATTTCATCAAGGATTTCGGCGAATGGCTGGACGATGAAAACGTCAAGGCGTCAGGTCTGGCGCCGATGATTTCACAGCCGGGCATTGGCGCCATGCCGTTCCCAACCATCCCGGGCGTGGTACCCGACCCGGCCGGCGACGACAGCCGCCCCGCCCCCGATATCGGCGCCCATGGCCTCGAAATCCTGACCGATCACGGCTATGATGACGACGCCATCGCCGCCCTTCGGAAGTGTGGCGCCTTGATGCTGGCGGATGGAACGCCATGACCGATGCTGCTTTCGACATCCACCCCTTGCCGGACACGACCTTCGGCGCCGTTATCGAATACCACGGCGCCGGCGACGCGGCCGCCGTCGCCGCCGCCGTCGAGGCCGACCCCGCGCCGCTGCTGGAAACCTTCCACGCCGTCGATGGCTTGCTGCTGATACGCGGGATGGACCGGATCAACGATGAACCGGATTTGCTGGTGCGATTGAGCCGCCCGTTCGGCACCGAGGTCGAGGATTATCACCAGACCCTGATGCCGACCAACATGATCCATCCCGAGGTCCCGGAAATACTCATCGTCTCCAACGTGGCGCCGGTCAACATGCAGCCGCCGGAGCGCCCCGACCCGCCACGCACCCCGGACGGCCGACTTCCGGTACAGTTTCCGCACCGGCGTGGCTGGCACACCGACCAGAGCTACCGCCGACCGCCGCCCGATCTTTCGCTGTTCTACGCCGCCGAACCGGCGCCGCCGGGTCAGGGCCAGACCCTCTATGCCAGTGGCGTCGCCGCCTATGCCGCCCTTTCGCCGGCGATGAAGGAACGCCTGGAAGGGGTCGACGGCCTGCACGTGATACCGAGGGTCGGCCGTTCCGAGAAAGCGGTGCGTGCCGGCGAAACGCCACAGCCGCTGGCGCCGCATCAACGGCCGCAACCGCAACCGCTGGTCCGCGTCCATCCGGTCACCGGCCGTCCGGCGCTGTATCTTTGCGAGGGTGGCCAGATGGATTGGGTCGAAGGACCCATCGTCGGCATGCAACCGGGGCCCGACGGCGATGGCGCCGAACTGTTGTATGAGATCATGGCGCACCTGACGCAGCCTGAATTCACTTATGCCCACGAATGGCGGCGCGGCGATCTGGTGATCTACGACAATCGCTCGACCCTGCACAGCGCCACCTGGTTTGACGCCGCCCACCACGATCGCGTCATGTGGCGAACCACCGTGCACGGCAATCCAGGGCCAGAATATGCTGGCGAGCACAAGAGCTGGATTCCCCTCTCCGAGGCCTCCTGACGACAATCAATCTGGCCTGCCCCTTGCATGATTTTTCACAGTCGAAGTCATGCACGGAGCGGCCCCATGAAGATTGAAACCGAACAATATGCCGGCGCGATTGCCTACAGCAGCCATGCCGCCGACCCCCGCGCCGGCGGCGCGGCAACGGACTCCTTCGCCAGCATGTTGGATGCGGAAGTCCTGAAGGCCGAGGTCGCCGCCAATCGCCAGAGCGTGATGGAACACCAGGGCACGCGCGACAGCGGTGCCGACAAGTCGGCCATGGACTTCATCCGTGAACACGGCATGCGCGCCTACGCGGAGGAGGTTCAGCGCCAGAAACTCGAGGAATTACGCGAGAAAATTCTCGAAGCCATGGGCCTGACGGAAGAGGACCTGGCGCAACTCCCCGCCGATCGCCGCGGCCAGATCGAACAGATGATCGCCGATCAGATTCGCCAGCAATTGGCGGCGAACGCCGTCATCAATAGCGAGGAGGACGCGGGCAGTGGTACCACCGTGGCACAGGCGCTCGCCGCCGGTCCGGCATTCTCCACCGGCGCGGTCTTGATGGACGCCTTGGAGGCTTCCCGTGCGGCAATCGCCGAAAAACCGGATGAGGCGACCGGGTAATTCTTGCCGGGTTGGGCGGGCACCGAGGAAACTAACAGCCGAGTTGCGTCGCCAAATCGGCGAGGTCCGTCGCGACGAAATCCCAATCCCCATCCGCTTCCTGGTCGGTGGCTTGGTCGGGACCGAATTCCTTGCGCGGCAGGAACGCCGTTCCCATGCCGTGCGACCTGGCGGCGGCGAGATCGTAGTTGTGGCAGGCAACCAGCATGACGTTCTCCGGCCGGGGGCCCAGCAGTTCGATCGCCAAATCATAGACACTGGCGTCCGGCTTGTAGGCGCGAGCGTTCTCCGCCGTCAGAATCACATCGAACGGCAGGCCGCCCGTCTTGGCGATGCGCGTCAGCCAATCGAAGTTGCCGTTGGACAAGGTCGCCGTCATGAAGGGTCGGCCGAGGCGGCCCAGGGCCGCCGCGGAATCCGGCCACGGGCGCGAACGGGTCCAGATATCGATCAGGGCGCCTCGCCCGGCGTCATCAAGGCTGCCCAAGCCATGCGCGGCGGCGATTTGGTCCAGCCGTTCGCGGTAGATGACATCGACATTGGTCCACGGCCGCCGACCGGCATTGACGTCGTCCATGGCCGGTCGGTACCCGGCCTTCCAGTCATCGATGAAAGCCGGCCAGTCGGTCGCGAGGTCCCGGTCGGCGCCAAACGCCGCGCATTCATCGAGCAGCGTTCCCCGCCAGTCGACCACCGTGCCAAAGACGTCGAAACAAAGTGCATGGACTTGGCGAGATATCGGCATGTCGGACTCCGGCAGTCATTTCAGCGGACGAACCATGGCGGGAGGATAAGCCATTGCGCGACCGGCGTGGGACTATTCTCTATTACCCGTTTACTTTCAAAACCTTGCACCCCTCTGCGATATGATTCAGGATGCCGGCCATTCGGGGAAAGCACGCGGGAATGAATTGCATGGCGTTACGGAAGGCGGCTGTCGGGGCGGGCATTCTGCTGCTGTTGAGCGGATGCGCTTCCATCATCAGTGACAACGAAACAACCACCTACATCTCGACCGATCCGGAACACGCCGAATGCCGCATCGAGGGCGAGGAGTTCAAGCGATCGGTCATAACGCCGGCGTCGATGCTCCTGCACGCGAAACACGCTCCCCTGACGGTTCAATGTAGCGCCTCGGGACATCATGACGAGACGGCGAGCCTTGAAACCAAGAACGATGGCTGGACGCTGGGCAATGCCGTGCTCGGCGGCATCATCGGCGCCGCCATCGATCGCGCGACCATGGCGGGTCAAAAATATCCCGAGTCGCTTCATCTAGACCTGCAGCCCACGTCCTTCCCGACGGCGCAAGCGCGCGATCAATGGTTCCTCAAGCAGCGCCAGAAGGCCGAGGCAATATGGATGGCGCGCATCGACGAGGCCAAGGCCCAGTGCCAGGAGGACGACGCCGACGATTGTCTACCCGAAGTGACAGGACTGACACGGAAACGCAATGTCGCGCTCTCTGAACTCGAACTCAAGGGGCAAGCGGCGCTGGTCAGATCAACTGAATTCGCGACGGCACAAACGTTGATGGCGGGAACACACGGCGCGCCGGATGCCATACCGGCCTCGGACTCCGTCCTGAACTGGACCATGCCGATCACGCTTGCCGAGATGGTCTCGCCCACGCCCGCCGCCGCGCCGATGGCGTCCCCCGCACAGACCGTCGACCCCTCTCCGGAAACCTTCCGCGTCCCACTCGGCCCCACGGGCATTACTCGCGGCAAACTCGCCACCGTGCTCCGCCAGCACGGTTATAAAGATATCGATGCGGCAATCGGCGATGCGTTGGAGCTCCGCATCAACTCCGATGCCATCGATCGGTTCTCCAAGCTGCCGGTGCAGGCGCGCGACGAAATTCTCTACATCGCCGGCCCCCTGCTGCGCCGCTAATACCCGTCCGAGGCACTGTCCTCTGTTGGTTGGCCGGCCGCCGTGCGCTAATGTGGCGCCCAAACAGTGATAAGATCGAGGGAGGGTCATCAACATGTTCGAACTACCCAACGACACCGTGCGCGCGGACGTCGCCGGCGGAGTCTGTACCGTCACCGTCGACCGGCCCCAGTTCCTCAACGCCATCAACGAGGACGTGGTGGACTCACTGGTCGCGCTGACCGGGCAACTGGCATCTGCCAAGGATGTCCGCGTGGTGGTTCTACGGGGCGCCGGCGATCACTTCATGGCCGGCGGCGACGTTAAGGGTTTCAAGGCGTTCCTCGATACCAGCCCGAGCGATCGCGAGATCAGCGAGTGCTTCACCAACATGATCGACGACGTGCACGTGGCGATCGAAAACATGCGCACCCTGCCGATGCCCTTCGTCGCCAGCGTGCGCGGCGCCGTCGCCGGCGCCGGGATCAGCCTGATGTTGGCCTGCGATCTCGCCATCGCCGCCGATGATGCCTTCTTTACCCTCGCTTATACGCTGCTCGGCACCAATCCGGATGGCGGCTCGACCTGGTTCCTGCCGCGCGCCGTCGGCGCCAAGAAAGCCATGGAACTGGCGCTGCTGTCGGATCGCATCGACGCGGCGACGGCGGAAACGCTGGGGCTGGTCAACCGGGTCGTGTCGGCGGCCGATCTGGATGCCGAAACGGCGGCGCTCGCCACCCGTATCGCCAATGGCCCACCGCTGGCCTACGCCGCCACCAAGCAGTTACTGCAGGAGTCGAGCAGCCGCGATCTGACGTCACAGTTACAGGCGGAAACCGCGTCCTTCGCCCGCTGCGCCGCCACCGCCGACTTCAAGGAAGGCGTCACCGCCTTCAACGAGAAACGCAAACCCGTGTTCACGGGCCAATAACAACCGAAGGGATGACAGCAACATGACCGAAGCCAAGCCACTCGCCGGCAAGACCGCCCTGGTAACGGGTTCCGCCCGCAACATCGGCCGCGCCATCGCCCATCGCCTGGCCAGCGCCGGCGCCAACATCGTTGTCAACGCGGTACAGGACCGCGCCGCCGCCGACGGCGTCGCCGCCGAGATCGAGGCCCTGGGCGCGAAGGCCATCGTGCACCTGGCCGACGTCACCGACCCGGCCGGTTGCGAATCCATGGCCGCCGCCGGACGCGAGGCCTTCGGCGGCATCGATATCCTGATCGTCAACGCCTCGATCCGCGGCATGAAGCCGTTCCTGGAGATGACCCACGAAGAGTACCGCAAGGTCATCGACGTCAGCCTCGACGGTGCCTTCCATACCGCCAAGGCGTGCACGCCCGACATGATCGCCAAGGGTTGGGGGCGTATCGTCACCCTGGGCGGCATCTCGTGGCACATCGGCACCAGCAACCGGGTGCACAATCTGGTGTCGAAGGCCGGCCTGACCGGCTTCACGCGCGGTCTCGCCGTCGAACTGGCGCAACACGGCATTACCGTCAATACGGTATCGCCGGGCTTTATTGATACGGAGCGCCCCGGTTCCGCCGGCGCGCGCCCGGCGCTGAAGATCGAACCGCCGGTCGCCCGCATGGGCAGCGTCACCGAAATCGCCGCCGCCGTCGGCTATCTTTGCGATCCGGACGCCGGCTACACGACCGGCCAGATCATCCACGTCAACGGCGGCATGTATCTCGGCACCTAATCACCGGGCAAGTTCTTCACGTCGACGGCGGTATGTATTTTGGCGGTGCCTCGTCGTCCACATGGGAGGTCGTAATGAAGACCGAAGATATCCTCGCCATCGAACCGAAGGTTCTGACCCGCGAACAGCGGGAAGCCTATTTTCGCGACGGTTATCTGTTGCTGGAAAAGATCATCGATGACGCCTGGATCGAACGCCTACGCGGCGCCACCGACGCCATGATCGAGGAAAGCCGTCATATCACCCAATCGGACGAGAAATGGGACCTGGAAGACGGCCACTGTGCCGAGGATCCGCGTTTGCGCCGGCTTTCCAGCCCCAACGACCATCACCCGGACTATTGGGCCTTTGCCTCGCAATCCATCGTTCCCGACATCGTCGCCGATCTGATCGGCCCGCACGTAAAGTTCCATCACGCCAAGCTCAACTTCAAATGGGCGCGCGGCGGCGAGGAAGTGAAATGGCATCAGGACATCGGCTTCTGGCCGCACACCAACTACAGCCCACTGACGGTCGGCGCCTACATGTACGACTGCGATCTCGATCAGGGACCGGTCGGCATGATTCCGGGCAGCCATGATGGCGAGTTGTACAATCAATACAATGACGCCGGCGAATGGATCGGCTGTCTGCGTCCGGACGACGCGGCGACGGTGGACGAATCAAAGGCGGTCTATCTGGACGGCCCCGCCGGCTCGCTGACTATCCACAACTGCCGCATGATCCATGGCTCGAAACCGAACCGCTCGGGCCGCGGACGGCCGCTGCTGCTCAACGTTTACGCCCCCGCCGACGCCATGGCGTACACGCACAATCCGCTGCCGTCGAAGTATGACGGCACGATGGTGCGCGGCGAGGCCCAGTGCTGGGCCCATCACGATCCCCGCCCCTGCCTACTGCCGCCCGACTGGTCGGGCGGCTATACCTCGATCTTTGCATTGCAGCAGGAAGAGAACGCGCGTGGCGCGGAAGCGCGTTTACGATATCACTACCGGCCAGCGAGAAACCGCGTTACCTCGGCGTTAACCCGATCCGGGAATTCCCACAGCGGGAAACCGCCCCCATCCCTGATCGTCACCTGCTCAACCGACGGCAAAATCTCCGCCAGGGCGGCAGCCGCATCTAGAAAATCCGGTAAGTCATGCTCGCCGTTCATGATCAGCACGGGCGTCATGAGATCGGCGAGTTTGGCATCGATCGGATCGAATGCCCGGGGCGCCAGGCCGGCATCAAGCCACGGCGCGCCGCTGAAGTCATCGATGATCCCGCGCTGCTCCGCCGCCCGGCATTCGTCCGGGCGCTGGCGCATGACGTCGAACCACCCACCTTCGCGCCACCAGAGTTCCCGTGCCGCGTCCATGCCGTCGTCCCGCGCCGTGGCGGCGACCCGCGCCAACACGGTTGAGACTGTCGGCAAAGGCCGACCGGGAAAGACCGGACCTTCCAGAATCAACGAAACGAAGATGTCCGGCCTTTCGCAGGCCAACAACAGTCCGGCGCCGGCGCCGATGTGGGTTCCCCAAAAATGTGCCCTCGTGGCGCCGGCACGGGACACCGCCGCACCGATACCAGCCGCGAAGGTGGCGAGTTCGTAAGGGCCTGAAACATCGCTCGACATTCCGTGCCCGGGCAGATCGATCAGCAGCAACCTGTAGTCATTCCGAAAGTGCGCGACTTGTGCAGAGAAGACCCGCCGGTCCTGAGAAACGCCATGCACCATGACCAGCCATGGCGCATTGTCCCCCGCCAGATCGATGATCTCAAACTGCGGAACCGCCATCGGTACTAGGCTTGATCGCGAATAGCGCTGACCAGATCAAGCGTGCGCCGCGCTTGATCGACGATCGGGTAATCAACGAAGTAACCATCAATCTGGATCGAGGCGAGGCCCCGCGCCTCCGCCTCGGTGAAGGCGGCGACGACCTTCTCGGCGAAGGCGACGGCATCGGCGTCGGGCGTGAATACATCGTTGACCGGCGCCACCTGATCCGGATGGATACACAGCTTGCCCTGAAACCCCATGTCACGCACCAATGCCGCCGAGGCGGCGCAGCCGGCCGTATCCTTGACGTGAATCCACACCGTGTCGATGGGCGGTTCCAGGCCGGCAACGCGGGACGCTAGCACGATCTCGGCGCGGGCGGCGTCCAGTTCGCGCTCGGCCAGGGTCCAGCTCATGCGCATGTCCTTGGTATAATCACCGGCACCGAACGATAGCCGCTTGGCCCGCGTGCTGGCGGCGGCGATGGCGCGCACGTTGGCGACGCCGTGGCCGGTCTCGATGATCGGTAGAATATCGATGCCGCCGA
This sequence comes from Rhodospirillales bacterium, assembly GCA_038117225.1. Classification (GTDB taxonomy): domain Bacteria; phylum Pseudomonadota; class Alphaproteobacteria; order Rhodospirillales; family Casp-alpha2; genus JAYOFM01. The sequence continues at coordinate 12,310 of JAYOFM010000030.1, read as the reverse complement.
CGTCCAGTCCCCGTTCCCGCTCAAGCTGCGCCACCAGCCAGTCGATGGTACGAAGCTGGTCGGCGCTTTCCACCTTGGGCAGCACGATGCCGTCGAGCCAGGGACCGACGACGGCGGTAATATCGCCGTGGCAAAACTCGGTGGAGATGTCGTTGACCCGGACGTAGCCGCGCGACGCGGCGCCGCCACCGCGGTTCTCGTGCGTCAGCGCGGCAACGACGCGTTCGCGGGTCGCCGGTTTCTCAGCCAGGGCGACGGCGTCTTCCAGGTCGAGGATCACCGCGTCAGCACCGAGGGTAAAAACCTTTTCGACCCGGCGTGCATGATTGCCGGGAGCGAACATGTAGGTGCGATGAGCGGGCATACCGGCTATCTGGTTCGGCTCAGGCGCCGGCCGGGTTGATCGCCAGGAGAATCTCCTCCTCGGAGATGGCGTTGCCGAAATTCACGTCTTCGTCCGATTCATACTTATCGCCCATGCAGGCATCGTGGGTGCCGTAATCGATTTTCGGCGCCGGTGTCTGCCTGACCTCGGGGACGCGGCTCTGGCGCGCGTCATCCGCCCACGCGGCGGGCGATAAACTGAATATGAGGGCGGCGACGACGAATTTGGACATGAATGACACTCCCGATGGGGCCGAACGCAGCATACCGCTCGGGGCTTGTGCTGTCACCAGGGCGGTCCAGGCCACGTCGTGTCCGCATCCAGCGGATACGACGGTCGCGGCAACGCCGTCCAGTCGAAATTCTTGAGCACCGGCGAGGTGACACCCGGCGCGTCGATCTCGAACGTGCGTTCGGGCGGAAACAGATCATCGAAACCGGCGCGAAAATGACCGCGCGACTTGACGATGACGCTGCGTGCCTCGGCGATGACCACGCCGAACATCTCCAGCAGTGCCGGATCGGCGCACTGTTTGCGGATGCTGCCAACGGCGACCCGCACGCCGCCGATTTCGAGCAGCGCGGCGGGTCCGATATCGAGCGCGCGGCCGTCGAGCATGCCGCGACGACCGACCGTCTTGCCGTCGGACAGCGCCAAAACCCGCGCCGCGGCCTCGAACGGCTCGTCGAAAGCGGTCGTCGGCACTGAATTGAAGCGCGCCTGAATTGTCGCGCCTTCGCCGGCTGCATGCGCCGTGGCCGCCAGCGGCGCGTCGGTCATGCCACCGATGACCACGCCCTCGGCCCCGGCCGCGACCAGGGCGCGCAGAACGTAGGTCGTGGCGCCGCTACCGCCGCCGCCAGGATTGTCAGCCACATCGGCCATGATGACGGCGGGTTTCGTCGCATCCTCACCGCATGACACGGCCATGGCCACCGCATCGTCGAGCGACGTCAGCCTGGCCTGATAGCGCTCACGGTCAGCCCAAGCGCGGGTGGCGATGTCCGCCGCCAGCGCGCGCGCCGCCACCACGTCGTCGCGGGCCGTGACGATCACCGAGATGCCGGTCTTGGGGCTGTCGGAAAAAGCGAATCCGCCCATCACGGAGACGTTGAGGATGGCGCCCGACTGCGTTGACTGGCCGTAGTTGATCAAGTCCGCATAGGGACCTTCGGCGGTCAACAACCGCACCGACGGTGCCGCGATCGGCATCTTGATATGCGCCGCCTTCGGCCGCATACCGGTCCACATGTCGATCATGGCCTGAGCCGCCTCGGCGGCGCGCTCCACCTGATCCACATGCGGGTTGGTGCGGTAGGCGATCAGCACGTCGGTTAGTTCGACCATGGCATCGGAAACATTGGCGTGCAGGTCGAGGGTGACCAGCAGCGGCACGTCGCTACCGATGATGTCTCGCACCTCGCCGTACAGCGTCGCATCCGGGTCCATGTCGCCGGTGGTGCGCATGGCGCCATGGGCGATCAGATAAACGCCATCGAGCGGCATGGCATCCTGCAAGAGTTTGCCCATTTCCGCTCGTGTCAGGTCGTGAAAATTCTGATCGACGAGGCCGCCCGGCTCCGCGTCGGCGATCATGATCGGGATCATTTCCCAATCGACGCCACTGTCATTCATGGCATCGACGAAGCCGCGCGTTTCTTTCGGCAACTTGCCCGCCGGCAATGCCAGGTCGGCGGTGATTTCCTCACCCCGATGATAGCAGCGGTTTCGAAAATCCTGTTCGGTGGTGGTGGGGGCGAAGGAATTGCTTTCGTGCAGAAAGCCAAGGATCGCGACGCGTTTCATGGAGGGGCCTCGATAGCGGTTTTACTCGGCGGCGGCTCCGGCGAGCTGGCGGCCAACAAGATGCGCGTAAAGGCCGCCCCGCGCCAGTAATTCGTCGTGGCTGCCTATCTCCATGACCTGGCCGCGATCGAGCGCGACGATGATGTCGGCGTTGCGTACCGTGGACAGCCGGTGCGCGATAACAACGGTGGTGCGATCGGCCATCAAGTCTTCCAATGACCGGCGCACCGCCTGCTCGCTGATCGCGTCCAGATGCGACGTGGCTTCGTCGAGAATCAGCACTGGCGCGTCCTTGAGGAAGGCCCGGGCAATGGCGACACGCTGGCGCTGGCCGCCGGACAACCGCATGCCCCGTTCACCGACGCGCGTGTCGAGCCCGTCGGGCAGGCTGGCGACGAAATCACCGAGGGAGGCGTGTTCGATGGCCCGGTCCAGGTCCGCAGGCCTTGCATCTGGCCGCGCCAGCATGATGTTGGAGCGCAGGGTCTCGTTGAACAGGTATGTATCTTGCGCCACCAACGCGATGTTATCGCGCAGGGCATCAAGGCTGAAATCGCGGAGATCACGCCCGCCCAGGGTGATACGCCCCGCCGCCGGATCCCAGAACCGCATGAGAAGATGCGCCAGCGTCGTCTTGCCGGCGCCGGACGGACCGACCAGCGCGACGGTAGCGCCAGCGGGAATTTCGATGTTGACGCCATCAAGGGCCTTCTCGACGCGGCCACGATAGGTGAAATCGACCGCTTCGATGGTGATCCCGGCCTGGACATCGGGGAGCGTCGTTTCCGGACCATCGACGACCGCCGGCACCTCGGCCTCGACCGCGTGCAACCGGCGGGTGGCGCCCAAGGTGTCGGCGAGTTGACGGCCAACATGGGCGATTTCCGACACTGGCAGAAACGCCGCCATGGCTAGCAAGGCAAGGAACGGCAGGAAGCCGGCATCTACCCGTCCGTCACCAGCCAGCACGGCGCCAGTCATGACCACGGCGAGACCGCCGAGACCGGTCGCCGCTTCCAGCAACGCCGTCTGGCGTGACAGGTCGCGGAAGAACGGTACCCGGATGGCGTGATAGGCGCGCGCCTTGGCGTCGAATTCGACGCCGCGCCGGGACTCGTCTTGGAAGGCGACGACTTCGGCCAGGCCTTGCACAGTATCGACGGCGTGGGCATTGAGATCGCCCAGTGCCTCGCGGGTGCGCCCGCCGAGGGTGTCGAGCCGGCCGCGCATGATGAACGGGCTGATGGCGACGATAGCAAGGAACGGCAGCAACGCCACCGCCACCGGCCAACCGGCCCAGGTGAGCGCGCCCAGCACCATTGCCGGTACCAGTACGGCGACGAAGGCGGGCGCCACCGTGTGGGCGAAGAAGTATTCCACCGTTTCCACGTCCTGCGTCGCCATGGACACCAGATCGCCGGTGCGGCGTTGCAGCAGGTAGGCCGGCGCCAACTGGTCCAGCTTGCGGAACAGTTCGACCCGCATTTCCGCCAACATGCGGAACGCCATGTCATGGGCGAGCCAGGATTCCAGCCAGTGCAGAATACCGGCCAGCGGCGCCAGCACGGCGAGCAGGATCAAATAATCGATATAAGGTTCGCCGATTTTCACCTGCGCCACCGCAAGGCCGCCGACCGCGCCGACGCCGATGTATGCGAGTACCCGGCTGATACCGAAACCGAGGGTCGCCGCGAATTTGCCGGACCACGGACGAATAAAGGTCATCAGATGTTTGAAGGCGGCGACCCAGCCCATGCCTTCGGCGCGCAAGATGGCGTCTGTCGGCTCATCATCGACGAGACGCACGTGATCGGCGCCGTCGTCGGTGTCGCCATCGTCGAGCAGTCGAGCCGTGGCACGGTCGTCGCTGGCGCGGGCCTCCTGCGCCTGGGCACGCATCAGGTTGGCATAGACGCCGGCATTGGCCATCAGGTCCGCGTGGCGCCCCTGTTCGGCGACGCGACCGGCATCCAGCACGATGATGCGGTCGGCGTCGATGACGCTGGACAGGCGATGCGCGAAAATCAGCGTGGTGCGCCCGGCCATCAGACGGTCGAGGGCTTCCTGGATGATGGTTTCGTTTTCCGCGTCGACGGCGGACAGCGCCTCGTCGAGAACCAGGATCGGCGCATCGCGCAACAGCGCGCGGGCGATGGCGACGCGCTGGCGCTGGCCGCCCGATAGCTTTACTCCGCGCTCGCCGATGACGGTGGCATAGCCCTGCGGCAACGCATCGATGAACCCATGGGCATTGGCGGCACGGGCGGCGGCGTCAAGCTCGGCCGCCGTGGCGTCGGGCTTGCCGAGGCGCAGATTGTCCTCGACGGTGCCGTGAAACAAGTAGGTGTCCTGGCTGACCACCGCCATGTGGCGGCGAATGGTGTCGAAATCGAGTTCCCGCAAGTCGATGCCGCCCAATCGCACGGCGCCTTCCGTCGGATCATACAGCCGCAACAGCAGACGCAGAATGGTCGACTTGCCGGCGCCGCTGGCGCCGACGACGCCGATGCGTTCGCCCGCCTGGACCTGGAAATCAACGCCTTCGTGGGCGGCGTCACGGCTGCCGGGATAGCGGAATTTCACCTGCTCGAACTGGATCGTCGGCGACAGGGTGTTGCTTGTCGTCGAGGCCTGTTCGCCGGCGGCGACCGGCGGCGTGGCGTCGAGAATCTGATAGATACCGTGCGCCGCCGACTGTCCGAGCATGCCGTCGTGCAAGAGTGCCCGCAGGTCGCGCAGCGGTCGAAACACCTCGGTGCCCATCATCAGCACGACCAACAAGACGGCGATGCTGGTCTCACCCGCTGTCACCCGCGCCGCGCCAACCGCCAAGGCCGCTGCCGCGCCGATAGCGATGCCGGTATCTGTGATGCCACGCGCCAACGCGTTGGTCGCCAGCACCCACATGGTGGAGCGGAACAGATCTCGCGCCCGTTCCGCCAGCATATCGGCGCGCGGCTTTGACTGACCGAACGCCTTTAGAGTGCCGAGGCCTTGGATGGAATCAAGGAAGTCGGCGGCAAAGGCCTTGTAAGACCGGGAGCGACCGAGGCTCGATTTTTTGTCCATGGAATGGAAGGCGGCCGGCGCCACCAGTGTGACCAGGGCCGCGACCAGGAAGGTCAACGCGACATAGATATCCAGGTAGGCGGCGAAGGCGAAGATCATCACCGGCGTCAGCGTCGCCACGACGAGTTGCGGCATGTAGCGGCCGAAATAGGTTTCCAGGTGCTCGACGCCATCGACCAGGGAAACGATGACATCGCCGGTGCGTTCGAGGCCGAAATGCGCCGGACCGAGCGCGACGACTTTTTCGAAAATGGTGCGCCGAAGATTGCGCTGCGCGCGGGCCGCGGTTTCATGCGCCACCATGGTGCGGGCATGTTCGAGCACCCCGCGTAGGACCATGACGGTGGCGACGATCAGGGCGGCTGGGATCAACTCCTCAAACGGTCGCCCCTGGAAGACCTGGCCGAGCAACCAGCCGAGCAGTGCCAGCCGCGCGATGCCGACGGCGGCGGCGATCAAGCCGATCAGCACCGTCCAGGCGAGACGGCCGCGCAAGCCCTCGGTGAAACGCCAGAGTCTGAGATCGAAATACATGCCGCCCCTCTCGTTCCGTGACCCACCACGCGTCAATCCTGCGCCGTGTCCCCGACCTTCGAGATAGGCCATTTTCGGCCTCGCGTCGCGCGAGAATTACGCCGTCTTTCGATTAGAATACCTAATGCGACTCCCGAGACACCGCCCAGAAAGCGGCGCCGTCGGCGTGGCGCCGCCGAAAACCTAGCGCGAGCGCAACTTCGGATCAAGGGTATCCCGCACCGAGTCACCGAACAGGTTGAACCCGAATACGGCGAGGGAAATGGCGACGCCCGGCCAGATGGCCACCCAGGGTGCCGACTCGGCGAATTCCTCGGCACCGCCCTGTAGCATGAGCCCCCAAGCGGGTGTCGGTTCCTGCACGCCCATGCCGAGGTAGCTCAACGAGGCTTCCAACAGGATCGCTTGGCCGAGAAACGAGGTCAGCATGATCAGAAACGGCGCCATCACGTTAGGCACCATATGACGCAGGATAATGCGGGAATCGCTGAAACCGAGCGCGCGCGCCGCGTCAACGTAGGGGATTTCACGAATCGCCAACGCATTGGAGCGTACCACCCGGGCGCAGTTGGGTATGAAGGTTATGGTAATGGCGATAATGACGTTGATGGTTCCCGGCCCCAGCGTCGAGACGATGGCCAGAGCCAGCACGATCAGCGGAAACGCCATGACCACGTCGACGACCCGCTGCACAATTAAGTCGAAAATTCCGCCGAAATAGGCACTGGCGACCCCGATGACCAATCCGCCGATGGCGCCGATAAAAGCGGCGACGAATCCGACGAACAGCGCCGTACGCGCGCCATAGACGATGCGCGTCCACAGGTCGCGGCCGAATTGGTCAGAGCCAAGAATCATGTCGCCGCAGTAGTATTTCTGCCCTTCCTTGCCGCCTGGCGAGAACATCAGCTCTTCATCGACGACACCATCGACGGTGAAGTGGCGCTCCATCTCGGCGTCCGAAATGGGCGAACAAGCCTCGCGGATCAGATTGCCACCGTTGCCGAGCCGCTTGTCCGGCTCGTCGGCTGGCATGCTGACCACATAACCGATGCCGGGTGCGCGAAGCTGATAATCGAAGTAGTTGTCCTCTGGCGGCAGGACCGTCAATCGCTCGGCAAACAAACCCATCATGATCATGGCGATGACGATGACCGCGCCGGCCGCGCCAAGCGGCTGCTTGCGGACCATCGTGTGAATGGCCGTGTACCAAGGCTTTTTTTGCGACAGCTCCTCGAATTCCGCCTCGACGATGATTTCACTAACTGTGGTCATGGTGCATCTTTCCTCGGAAGCGGGGTAAGCGGATTAATCGGGAGCGAAAGTGATCAGCGCGTGCGCAGCTTGGGATCAAGCGTATCGCGGACGGAATCACCGAACAGATTGAAACCAAAAACGGCTAGGGAAATGGCGACGCCCGGCCAGATGGCAACCCAGGGCGCGGATTCGGCAAATTCCTCGGCCCCGCCTTGCAGCATCAAGCCCCAGGCCGGGGTCGGTTCCTGGACGCCCATGCCGAGGTAGCTCAACGAAGCTTCCAGCAGAATCGCTTGGCCCAGGAACGCGGTCAGCATAATCAAGAACGGCGCCATCACATTGGGCACCATGTGGCGCAGGATGATGCGCGAGTCGCTGAAACCCATGGCGCGGGCGGCGTCGACATAGGGAATTTCGCGGATCGCCAAAGCGTTCGAGCGCACCACGCGGGCACAGCGGGCGATGAATGGAATGGTAATGGCGATGATGACGTTGATGGTGCCGGTGCCCAGCGTCGACACCACGGCAAGCGCCAGGATGATCAATGGGAACGCCATCACCACGTCCATGATGCGCTGGAATATCAGATCGAACGTACCGCCGAAGTAGGCACTGGCAACGCCCAAGACCAACCCCGCGACTGAACCAATCAGGGCCGCCGCGAAACCGACGAACAGGGCCGTCCTGGCGCCGTAGATGATACGCGTCAGCAGGTCGCGGCCGAACTGGTCGGTGCCGAGCAGGAATTTGTCGTCCGGCGGCACCAGCATGAATTCCAGATTGTTGTCGACGGCGCTGTAGACGGTCAGATAATCGGCGAAGATCGCCATGAAGATCATCACCAAGACGATGGCGCCGCCGGCCGCGCCCAACGGCTGTTTTCGAATCAGGTTTCCGGCAATGTCATACCAAGTGCGCTTCTCCGACAATTCCTCGAAGTCGGACTCGACCTGGATTTCGCTCGTGGTGACCATCGCCCGTTGCTCCTCAGCCGTAGCGGATGCGCGGATCTAACCAAGCGTAAAAGAGATCAACGGCGAAGTTGGTGATGACGAAGATCAGCACCACCAGCATGACCAACTGCTGGGTCATGTTGAAGTCCTGGTTCTGCACCGATTCAACAAACAACTTGCCGAGACCGTTGAGGTTGAACACCTGTTCCGTGACGACGAGCCCCCCCATCAGGAAGGCGAATTCAATGGCGATGACCGTGACCACGGGCAACAGCGCGTTCTTCAGCGCATGCCGGTTGATAATAACCTTTTCGACCAGGCCCTTGGCCCGAGCCGTCCGCACGTAATCCTCGCGCAGAACTTCCAACAGGGCCGAGCGCATCATGCGGGTAGCCACGGCGGAGTAGCGATAGCCGGTGGCAATGGCGGGCCAAATCAACTGCGCCAAGTTTCCACCCAGGTCTTCCCAGGGCGAAACATACTCGATCGGTGGCATCCACGGCTCGCCCAAGAAAGCCTGAGTGGAGATCAGCAGACCGAGAATGATCAGGATACCCAGCCAGAATGACGGCATGGCGATGCCGGCAATGGAGAACCCGCGAACAACATAATCGATCCAGGTATTCTGGCGAACGGCGGAGATGATACCGAGCGGGATAGCGATGGCCGTGGCGACAAACGTCGCCATGAGCGCCACCTGCAGCGACAACTGGAAACGCAGCCCGATTTCATGAGTGACCGGGAACCCGGTCCACATGGAATCGCCGAGATCGAAGACCACATAACCCCACAGAAAATCGAGGAATTGAACAAATAGAGGTTTGTCGAGTCCGAGGTTTTGCTGACACAGCAGAATTTCCGCCGGGTCGGCATAGAGCCCCGTACCGGCGAGACGCAATTCGCACACATCGCCGGGAATCAGGCGTAAAAGGAAAAACACGAGAATGGCGGCGCCAATCAATGTCGGAATGACCAGAAGCGTCCGCTTGATAATATACTTGTACATATTTGTTCCCGCTTAACTACCGAACCGCCGGGGTGCCCCACCCGCCGCCCCAAGGGACGACGGGTGGGAGCCCGTATTCAGCGATCGAAGCCGATTACTGGTCGAGCCAGATGTTTTCGAGAGACTGGTTCAAGTAATGGCTCGGCGCGATCTTCCAACCCTTAACGTAGGACCGGTGAGGATTGATCTTGTACCACCACAACGTCACCGCGATGTGGGCCTGGTCGGACAGGGCCCGCGTTTCGTATTCGCGGATCAGGCTGCGCTGTTCGGCTTCGGTACCGGCCCGTTCGATCTTGGCATAGATCGCTTCGAGCGCGGCATCCTCATAGGAGCCGTAGTTATTGCCAGCGGAGCCCAGGAATTTGGTGATATCAACGATCGGGTTGATGATCGCCTGGCAGTTGAAGTCCACGGAAACGTCAAAGTCCTTCTTCTTGCGAAGCGTCGCGTAGAACGGCGGCGACGGCTGGACGCGCTGCTTAACGTTGAGCCCAATCTTCTTCCACTGGTCGATGAGCCAAGTGCCCACAACCTTATACGGCTGATCGACGCCGCGGTTGTTGAGCTCGAAAGTCATTCCCGCCTTGCCTGCGTCGGCCAGCAGTTTCTTGGCCTTTGCGCGATTGGCTTCCATGTCCTTGCCATACCCGTTCAGCTTGACCAACTCGGATTCGTTGGCGGCCAGCGGGTGGTTCGGGAACACGACACCACCAACGGTCTTCACGATGGCGATACGCGACAGGTACTTGGAACCGCCCCAACGGTCGATGCCGAGGGTCAACGCCTGACGCACGCGCGGATCGTCGAAGGGTTTGCGCTTCTGGTTATGCGTCGCCAGAAGGACGCAGTTCCAGTCGCTTTCCTGGACGGTGATCTTGTCGCCCAGGGCCTTCACCAGATCGTCCCGGTGCTTCGGCGGGAAGCCGCGGAACTCGATAGAGGCGCGGTCGCCACGAATGGCTTGCACGCGAACCGCCAGTTTCGGAGCGGAGATGGCCTTGAAGCCGTCGAGATAGGGCATGCCCTTGTGGTGGAAGTCGGCGTAACGCTCGCCTTCGACGAACGCGCCCTTTTGATGCTGCACAAACTTAAAGGCACCGGTGCCGTTGATGTTCTTGGCGTGCCAGGTGTAGCCGTGGGTATCCAGATCCTTCTTCGAATAGATGAAGTTGAACGGCATCGCCGCCGCCGGGATGAAGGCACCCGACGGGAATTTCAGATTGAAGACCACGGTCGTCGCATCCGGCGTGGTGATGCTATCCACCATGCGGAAAAACGCCTTGCGCGAGCTCGGAATTCCCTCCGGCGGAAACACGATCTTGTCGTAGGTCGCCTTGACGTCGGCCGAGGTCAACGGCGTGCCATCGTGGAACTTGATATCCGAGCGGATCTTGAACGTATAGGTTTTGCCGCCATTGGTCGGCGCCGGCACCTTGCCATCGCATACATCGCAGACGAAATCGGTCGTCGATGACGGATTGCTCGGGTTGATCCGCAGCAGAATGCTGTAGAACGGCCGGATCGGGTGGATCATGCCGAAGGTCGATTCCTTGTGCCCGTCATAAGACGGAATCTTGGAACCGACGACGAAATTCAGCATACCGCCCTGTTTCGCCGCTTCCGCGGTTCCCGCGCTAATGGCGAGGCCGGCGCCGACGGCGGCGGCAATCGCCAATTTGGCGTAATTGCTTCTCATCAGAAGTCTCCTTCCCTGTGTGTATGGACTCATGGTGTGTAATTACTCATGTGTCGTTGCTCCCCTGAAATGTGGCGCGCCCCATGCGATGGCGGGACACTCACACCTCCGTGCAGGCCACCCAATGGCCCGGCTTGACTTCCCGAAGTTCGGGAAACTCGGTCTTGCAACCATCATGGGCCAGCGGACAGCGTGGGTGGAAGACGCAACCGGATGGCGGATTGATGGGGCTTGGAATTTCTCCCTTGATAATTTCGTGTGCCCGCCCGGATTCAACGTCCGGGTCCGGAATGGGCACGGCCGTCAACAAGGCCTTAGTATACGGGTGTAATGGGTTGTCGAACAACTCATCGCAATCGGCCAGCTCGACCATATGGCCGAGATACATCACCGCGACACGATGGCAAATGTGACGCACCACCGACAAATCATGGGAAATGAACAGATACGTCAGCCCGAATTCGTCACGCAGATCCTCCAGCAGATTGATGACCTGCGCTTGGATCGAGACATCAAGTGCCGACACAGCTTCGTCGCAAATGATGAACTCCGGGTTCATGGCCAGAGCGCGGGCGATACCCACGCGCTGGCGCTGCCCGCCTGACATCTCATGCGGGTAACGATCCGCGAAGCGGGCATTCAGGCCACACACATTCAACAATTCGCCGACCCGCTTACGCCGACCCGCTTCGTCATTGATGATTTTGTGCACCTTCATCGGTTCAGCGAGGATATCACCGACGGTCATGCGCGGATTTAACGAACTGAACGGGTCCTGGAAGATAACCTGGATTTTCTGCCGCGCCTCGATCATATCCTTGGCATCGAGATTGCACAGGTCCTTACCCGCATAGAGAATTTCCCCGGCGGTCGCCTTTTCCAACTGCAGTATGCAACGGCCGGTCGTCGTCTTGCCGCAACCGGACTCGCCGACCAACCCAAGGGTCTCACCCTTGAAAATCTTGAAGTTGAGGCCGTCGACCGCCTTCACGGTGGCAACCACTCGAGAAATTACGATGCCTTCCGTTACCGGAAAATGCATCTTCAGGCCACGAACGTCGACGAGCACTTCGTCCGTTGGCGCGCCCCGGCTCGCCACTTCGGCGACGCCCGTATCATTCGGCGGGTTCATGCGGTCACCTCGGCCGCGGCAGCGGCAAGTTTATCCTTATGGAAGCAAGCAGAATAGTGCTCCGTGCCCACGCTCTCCAATTCAGGAGAACTCTTCGCGCATTCGTCCGTCGCGAACGGGCAACGCGGCCGGAACGAGCACCCGTCATCCAACTTCGTCAGATCCGGTGGCTGCCCATCGACGGGATCCAGCTTTGCGACGCGCGGCCTGTCCATGCGCGGAATGGATTTCAGCAACGCCAGCGTATAGGGATGTTTGGGATCGTGGTAGATTTCATGGGCGGTGCCCATTTCGACGATCTTGCCGGCGTACATCACGTTGACCCGGTCGGCGTAGCGCGCCACCACGCCCAGGTTATGGGTAATGATGATCATGGCGACGTCCATTTTGCGCGTCAGTTCCTTCATCAACTCAAGGATCTGCGCCTGGATGGTGACGTCGAGCGCCGTCGTCGGCTCGTCGGCGATGA
>JAYOFM010000029.1:8660-31656 GCA_038117225.1 Rhodospirillales bacterium | reverse complement strand
ACCTCCCCTTCCTCACGCACCGCGGAACTACCGCATTCGGGACAGACCTCCGGCATATGGAACGCCTGGCTTTCACGGGGCCTTTTCTCCACGATGACAGAGACAACCTGCGGGATGACGTCACCGGCTCGCTGGATGATCACCGTATCGCCCTCGCGCACGTCCTTGCGCGCGACCTCATCCTCGTTGTGCAGCGTCGCCCGTGACACCACCACGCCGCCGACCGTGACCGGTCGCAAATTGGCGACGGGGGTCAAGGTGCCGGTGCGTCCGACCTGAATGGTGATCTTTTCAAGCACCGTCTGCGCTTTCTCGGCGGCAAATTTGTGCGCGATCGCCCACCGGGGCGCTCGACTGACCTGGCCGAGGCGGCGCTGCCAATCCATGCGATCGACCTTGTAGACCATGCCGTCGATGTCGTACGGCAGGTCGGCTCGCAAGGCTTCGATGCGATCGTAGTTTTCGAGAATTTCAATCACATCAGCGCAACGCCGGCGCTCCGGATTGACCGGAAACCCCCAACCGGCGAGCGCGTCCAGCAGGCCCCACTGGCTGTCGGCGAATTCCTCGCTGACCTCGCCCGTGGCATAGGCGAACAGCGACAACGGGCGCCGCGCGGTGATCGACGCATCCAATTGACGCAAGCTGCCGGCGGCGGCATTGCGTGGATTGGCGAACACCTTCTCACCAGCCGCCTCCTGCGCCGCGTTAAGCGCCGCGAAATCCTCCTTGCTCATGAAGATTTCACCACGCACCTCCAATACCGCCGGCGCGCCGACAATGGTTTGCGGGATCTCGGCAATGGTCTTCAGGTTGCGGGTGATGTCCTCGCCGGTCTCGCCGTCACCACGGGTCGCGCCACTCACCAGTTCACCCTCGACATAGCGTAGGCTGACGGAAAGGCCGTCAATCTTGGTCTCGGCGACGACCACAACGGGTTCGTCGTCGGCGAGAGAGAGGAAACGGCGAATGCGCTGCAGGAATTCCGTGACGTCTTCGGCGTTGAAGGCATTGGCGAGGGACAGCATCGGCCGTGCATGTAGTATCTTGGAAAATCCCTGCGCCGGTGCCGCGCCGACCCGGTTCGACGGGCTGTCCGCGCGGATTAGCTCGGGAAATCTTTCCTCGATAACCTGATTGCGGTGGCGCAACGCGTCGTAGTCGGCATCGCTGACGGCGGGGGCATCGTCTTGGTAATAGCGGCGGTCATGCTCGGCAATGTCCTTGGCCAGCGCCGCTAGTTCGACGGCGGCGTCGAGCGGCGTCAGATCCTCGACCGGCGTCGCCCTGAGATCATCATGCATGTGCGCCCCCAGCGAGCAGCGCGTGAGCCGCGGCGCGGGCCTCGTCGGTGACCTTGGCACCGGCCAGCATGCGGGCAATCTCCTCGGCCCGTTCTTCCAACGCCAGGGCCTCGACCCCCGTCGCCGTGCCGTCGGCATCGCCTTGCTTGGAAACCCGCCAGTGGTGACCGCCACGGGCGGCGACCTGCGGTGAATGGGTGACGACAATAACCTGTACAGCCGTCCCTAGAGCGGCCAAGCGCTCACCGACCGCATCGGCGACGGCACCGCCAATGCCGGCATCGACCTCGTCAAAAATCAGCGTCGGCACCGGATCGGCTTCAGCAAGCACGACCTTCAACGCCAACATGAAGCGTGCGAGCTCACCACCGGATGCAATGCGTGTCAGCGGGCCCGGCGGCGCCCCGGGATTGGTTGATACCTGGAACATCACCCGATCCATGCCGGCGGCGCCCCAGTCGGCTTCGTCGATGGTCTCCAGGCTGGTGGTGAACGTCGCGCCACCAAGCTTGAGCGGCGCCAATTCGGTGGCGACACCTGCATCCAACCGCGTCATGGCAGTACGGCGCGCCTGGGAAAGCGCCGCGGCCGCGGATACATAACCGGCACGCGCCTTGGCCTCGGCCTCCTCAAGCCGCGCCAGATTGGCACCGCCGTCCTCGACATCGCTCAATCGTTCACTCAGATGGGCCAGGACGCGCGGCAGGGCATCGACCTCAGCACCGTGCTTACGGGCGGCGGCGCGCAGGGCGAACAGACGCTCCTCGGCCAATTCCAGAGTCGCCGGATCGAGATCCAGTCCCGCCGACGCATGGGCCAGCGCCGCCGAGGCTTCCTGGGTTTCGGCGAGGGCGCGTTGCAGCGCCGATGCGGCGTCAGTCAACAGCCCGCCAGAAAGATCGCGCACCCGCCCAAGCGCCGCCAAGGCGCCCTGCAAGCTCGGTTCGGCTCCTGTATCGCCATCCAACTGGCGTTCCGCCTCGTTCATCGCCTCTATCAGTTTCTCGCCGTGCATGAGCGTTTGGCGGCGCTCGGCCAGCGCAGCTTCCTCGCCGTGCTCGGGGGCCAGAGCTTCCAGTTCCGCGACCGCGTGACGCAAATCTTCCTCGTCCCGCTGGGCGGCGGCGAAAGCCTCGGCGGCGGCGGACCGCGCGGCGGCCAGGTCACGCCATTCCTCGTATGCCGCCGCTGTCCCCGCGACGTCAGCCGCGAGGCCCCCAAAGGCATCGAGAATCGTGCGATGCGCGGATGGGCTCATGAGGCGCTGGTTATCGAACTGGCCATGCACCTCGACCAGGCTCTCGCCGACCCGGCGCAATAGGCCGACGCTTACTGCTTGATCATTGACGAACGCCCGGGAGCGGCCGTCGGTACCAAGCACCCGACGCAATATCAGATCATCGCCAGGATCGATTTCGAGGCCCTGTTCATGCAGCATAATGCGGGATGGATGTCCGTCGGCGACAATAAACAGGGCGGTCGCCACCGACTGCTCGGCACCATCGCGGACCAATCGTGCCTCGGCCCTGAACCCGAGCGCCAATCCCAAGGCATCCAGCAGGATCGACTTGCCGGCCCCGGTTTCTCCCGTAAGGACGCAGAGACCCGCCTGGAAATCGATATCCAGATGCTCAATCAGCACCACGTCTCTGATGGAAAGGGTCGCCAGCATGGTGCGCGCCTGTCGCGTCACCGTTACCAGAACTTATACCAGGCGTCGCCCGTCGCGGTGTCGCCGCCGGCGGGCTTGCCCTCGATCATGCCGAACGAGTCGGTATACCATTCGCTGCCCGGGAAGTTATGCCCCAGCACCGCCGCCACCTTGCGCGCCTCGTCGAGAATACCAAGCGCGGTGTAACTCTCCGCAAGGCGGTGCAGCGCCTCTGGAACATGGGTCGTCGTTTGGTAATTATCGACCACGTTCTTGAACCGGTTGATGGCGGAAAGATAGTGCCCTTTCCGTTGATAATAGCGGCCGATTTCCATTTCCTTGCCGGCCAGGTGATCGTAGGTCAGATCAATCTTCAACTTGGAATCGCGAGCAAACTTGGAACTCGGGAATCGGGTGACGACTTCGTTCAACGATTGCAGGGCCAACTCCGTCATTTTTTGGTCACGCGACACGTCGGAAATCTGTTCGTAGTAACTCAATCCCTTGAGATAGTAGGCGTAGGCGATGTCCCGGTTTGACGGATGCAGTTGGATGAATCGATCCAGCGCGATAATCGAATCATCATAGCGGTTCGACTGATAATAACTGTAGGCTGCCATCAACTGGGCCTTGGTCGCCCAGACCGAATACGGATGCTGGCGCTCGACCTCGTCGAAACGCTGTGTGGCGAGCGAATATTGGCTCCCCTGCAGCAGATCCATGGCCTCGTTGTAGAGCTCGGCCACCGGGCGTTCCACGTATTCCGGCTCTTCGACCACTGTACATGCCGTCATCAGCAGGCCGCTCGCCAGTATCGCGGCGACGGCAATCGACGATCGGCGGGCGGGTCGCGGTGTCAGGCACAAGCGCATGGGCGGGTCGATCCCTCGGCGATTGATCGGCAACTCGGTGCCGCTTGGCAGGCGGCCAACCAAGCCGAATATACCACGTCCACCCGCCCCCGTCGCAAGCCCGAGTAGCCGGACGCGCAAAAGAATAGGCGGCGAGACGTGTAACCGAATTTTGGAGAATACTTGCCCGTGCTCGAGTAACTCAGACCAGGGCGGCGGTCACTTCCAATTGGCCGACCAGGCCGCCGTCGATGGCCATCTTGGCCTCGTCGCCTTCCACCGTGTCCCAGCACCAGGCATCGGGATCGGCGAACAGGGCGTGCAGAGCTCGGTTATTCAAGGCGTGACCGGAGCAAACACCACGGAAGCTGCCGATGACCGGCGCGCCGGCAAGATAAAGATCACCAATCGCGTCGAGCACCTTATGACGGACGAACTCATCGTCAAAGCGCAAGCCGCCTTCGTTGAGGATGCGGTCGCCGGAAACAACCACGGCGTTATCCAACGAACCGCCCTTGGCGAGACCGGCGGCGCGAAGCTGCTCGACCTCGTGCAGGAAACCGAACGTCCGCGCACCGGCAAGATCACGGCAGAAGCTGCCGTTGACCACATTGAGGCTGATTTGTTGGCGCGATACGGCGGTTTCGGCAAAATCGATCTCGAAGTCGAAGGACAGGCATTCGCCCGGCGACAAAGTCACGGTGACCCCCTTGTCCTCGACGGTGACGTCCTTGAGTACGCGAACAACGCGGCGCGCCTTCGCCTGATCAACGACGCCGGCTTCCTTGATCAAGGCAACGAACGGCGCCGAGCTACCATCCATCACGGGCACTTCCGGCCCGTCGAGTTCGATGATGGCGTTGTCGATACCGCATCCGGCAAGCGCCGCCATCAGGTGTTCGATCGTCGCCACCACCACACCGTCTGCATTGCCGACGGTCGTGCACATCCGGGTATCGACCACATGATCCCAACGGGCGGGGATAACGGCCCCGCCGTCGATATCCACGCGATGGAATTGAATGCCGGTATCCGCCACCGCGGGAATCATCGTCATGGCGATGGCCGCGCCACTGTGCAATCCGATCCCGGAACACGAAACAGCTGCTTTCAACGTACGCTGCCGGAGCGGACGAGCGATCTCCTGCTCATCGGCTTGGCATTCGCTCTCGCTGATCGCATTAACCCGCATGTTTTGGCATCCTCGCCTTGTTATTCTTGGGCACGCCCGTTTAAGACGGCAGGTTTATCACATGCCCGAATTGGGCAGTGCCGGTTGCTTGCAGGCGTAACGCGTCCGCACGCCACCGGCACTACAGTCTTTAACAACTGCCCCCTGCCCGCTCAAATCAACATTTGTTTCCAAATGTTACTGATTTTTTGCTTTTTTTCAGTTACTTAGCGACACCATTCGATTGCCGGCCTAATTCGCCTGACGGCGCAGGAATGCCGGAATATCAAGCAGGTCATCCTCGTCGTCCGCCGATTCGATCCGATCCGCCGGATCAAGCCCGCCGAGCTGGGTCTGTGTGACCTCGGTGACGGCCGTCGCCACCGGTTCCGGCCGTTCCGGGAGCGGCGGTGGCGGCGGCAGGTCAGCCTTGGGCATTGCTTCCGGGGCGGCCTGTGCGACCGACTGCACGGGAGTTGGAGCGGGCGTAACGACAGGTTCCGCGACGGCTGGAGCGCCGACCACCGCCGAATCACGCCGCCCCAATGCCGCGCGACCGGTGCCGGTCACGCGTTCAAACAGGCTCGCCGCCTTACCTTTTTCCTTGGCCGGCGCCTCGCCCGCGCCGTTAGTCAGCGCGGCGACGGCAAAGGGATCGGCTTCCTTGGCCACGTCCGTGCTGCCCACATCAGCCGGTTTCGGCGGAATGAAGGCGTCCGCGGCTCCCATGGCGGGCGTGCCCGCCGGCGCCTTGGCTGACGCCGCCGAGGGCTGGGCCTTTGGTTGGATTTCGGGTTTCGGTGCCGCCTCGATGGCGGTCTCCTCACGCGCCGGCTCATCGGTTTCGACGACTGGTTCCACGGTTACTTCGGGTTCGGCAACCCGCTCGACCTTGGCGGGCTCGACAGGAGGCCCAGATACTGCGGGGCTTTCAGCAACCTGTTCAGCAATGACGTCCGGTTTCGCCGTTTCGACGACAACTGGCGCGGCGGCGGTGGCCGGTGCTGGTGTTGGCTTCGGCGCCAGGCGGGCCGGCGCTACGCGGTCGCCGACCGTCAGCATGCTTGGCCGGGGCAAGGACTGGGCGTCGGCATCGATACCCGTGGCAACGACGGAAACCCGCATGGTGCCATCGAGCGCGCCATCGAACGCCGAGCCGATGATGATATAGGCGTCCTGGTCGACCTCTTCACGGATACGATTCGCCGCCTCGTCGACCTCGAACAACGTGATGTCGGAACCACCGGTGATGTTGATCAGCACACCGCGCGCGCCGCGCATGGAGGTATCATCCAACAGCGGATTGGCGATCGCCGCTTCGGCGGCGTCCAAGGCGCGGCGCTCGCCGGCGGCTTCACCGGTGCCCATCATCGCCTTGCCCATCTCGCTCATGACGCTACGGATGTCGGCGAAATCGAGGTTGATCAGGCCTGGCATGACCATCAGGTCGGTGACCCCGCGCACGCCGGAATACAGCACTTCATCGGCCATCGCGAAGGCATCGGCGAAGGTGGTGTTCTCGTTGGCGATACGGAACAGATTCTGATTGGGAATGATGATCAGGGTATCGACGTACTGCTCCAGATCTTCAATGCCGGCCTCGGCCAGACGCATGCGGTGACTGCCCTCGAACTGGAATGGCTTGGTGACCACGGCGACAGTGAGGATGCCGTGTTCCTTGGCGGCGCGCGCGATGACCGGCGCGGCGCCCGTGCCTGTGCCACCGCCCATGCCGCTGGCGATGAAAACCATGTGGCTGCCCTGCAACTCACCCATCAATTCGGCCAGTGATTCCTCAGCGGCCACACGACCGACGTCGGGCCGTGACCCGGCACCAAGGCCCTCGGTAATGGCGGTGCCAAGCTGGATTCGGCGCTCGGAGCGCGATTGAGACAATGCCTGGGCATCGGTGTTGGCGACGAGGAAATCTACACCGTCCAGTTCCTTGGCGATCATGTTGTTGACCGCGTTGCCGCCGGCGCCACCGACGCCGATGACGGTGATCCTGGGCTTCAGATCGGGCGACATGCCGTCACCCGGAACACTCAGCTTGATGCTCATGACTCTTCTCCGATGTTAGGGACGCAATGGTGGGCGGACACGGACGTGCGGCCAACCAACGCGGCACGCCGTGAATAGAACACAGTAGGGTTAACGAAATGACTCCGCCGGAGACGAAGACGATACGGTTCACACATGGTTAGAAGTTCTCCCTCAGCCACTGCCCCAGGCGCTCGAGACGTCCGCCCGATCGTTCGGCGGGACGGTAGATCGCTTGTACCTGGGGGGCAGGACCTTCACAGGCTTGTAGCAACAATCCGGTAACGGTACTGAACGCGGGACCGGCGACGGCTTCGGCAAGGCCATCGACCGGCCGCGGCCGGCCGATGCGTACCTGCTTATCGAGGACCCGGTTGGCGAATTCAGCCATGCCATTGAGTTGGCAGGCACCACCGGTCAGCACCACGCGCCGTCCGGCGACCTTGTCGAACCCGGCGGCTTCCAGGCGCTGGCGCACCAGTTCCAAGGTCTCCTCGATGCGCGGCTGGATGATGCCGACAAGCATCGATCGCGGCACCGGCACGACGCCGTCATCGGCGTCCTCGCCGACCAAGGGCACCTGAATGATTTCCTGATCATCCGATGCCGACGGCAGGCAACTGCCATATAGAGTCTTCATTCGCTCGGCGTGCTGCAATGACGTCGACAGGCCGCGAGCGATGTCATTGGTAACGTGGATGCCACCGACGGGAATGACTTCCGTATGGACAATCTCGCCATCGAAGAAAACGGCGACGGAGGTCGTCCCCCCGCCCATGTCGATCGTGGTAACCCCCAACTGCACCTCGTCATCGACAAGGCCACCACGCGCCGACGCATACGGGGTGACGATGATATCGGCGACGGTAAGGTGGCAGCGTTCGACCGCGGTGCGCAGATTTCGTAGCGGACCGGCCTGTGCGTCGATCAGGTGAACATTGACGCCTAACCGCTGACCGAACATGCCGCGTGGGTCGTGCACGCCGCGATTACCGTCGACGGTATAGCCGACAGGAATCCGGTGAAGCACTTCACGCTCGCCATCACGAGACTGTTCGGCCATGTTGGCGCCGGATTCGAGCACCCGTCGCAGATCTGAATCGCCGACCTCATGGCCGCCGATGGACACCTCATAGGCAAGCAGGCGTGAGCGCGGCTTGCCGCCCGACAGATTGACGACCACGTCGGATATATTCTCGCCAGCCATCTGTTCGGCGGTTTCCACCGCGGCTCGGATGGCCGCTTCGGCTTCGGCCAAATCGACGACGGTGCCGCGTCGCAAGCCACGCGCCTCGTGATGACCAATGCCGACGATGCGCGGACCGGTATCGCCATAAGTACCGCGTTCCACGCTGGGCCGGGCAATCAGGCAGCAGACCTTGGTGGTGCCGACGTCGAGCGCCGCGACGAGACCGCTCTTCGGGCGGTTCACCGATTTCGCCCGGTCCTTAGTCTCATGTTGCAGCGTGGTCATGGATTGGCTCATGGATTTTCTCGTTCTCCGCCCGTCAAGTCTGCTTGCCGGCGGCCGACTGTTCGGCCTTTTCCGCCTCGCCGGGATCGTCCTCGCCGCCGGGCGCCTCGCGCACGATCAACCGGTCCGGTAGGCGCAAGTCGAGCACCCGCAAATTTCGCTTCAAGACATCATGATCCCGCTGATAACGGGCAAGGCGTTGCCAAGCCGCGGCGGGGTCGCTTTCCGGCAGCCGCACATCAATGCCGCCGTCCAGATGGATGTTCCAACGCCGCGCGCCGACCCAGGTGGCGGCACGCACATGGGCCATCAATGCCGGCTGTGTACTCAACGTGGCAATCAGATCGGCGGCCTGTCCGGGGGCGCCATCGCCGACCACCAGCAGCAGCTTGGAAAAGTCCTCGAGGCCGGATTCCAGAATGGTTTCGCCCTCGGTATCGATCAGCGCCAAGCGGCCATCCATCTGCCACAGCGCTAATGGTTCGCGTTCATTGACGCTGATCAGGACCGTGTTCGGCAGCATGCGCTCCACTGTCGCCGCCTTGACCCAGGGCAGGGCCTCGATACGCGTCCGCGCGGCGTCGACGTTGAAGGCGAGGATCGGCGCCCCCCGGGACAGTCGGACGGCGGCCAGAAGGTCCGGCCGCGCCGTTTGCTGACGTCCGGACACCATGATTTCCTCGACGCGGAAACCCAGGCTCGCGGTCGTGGCGATGGCGAACCATTTGGCGTCTCGCGCGGCCTTCTGCACGACGCCGCTCTTGACACTCCACCAGCCACCGCCGACGGCGCCACCGACCAGGATGGCCATCACAGTGGCGACAACCCATCGCGTGCGCCACAGCGGTGTGACCCGGGGCCGAGGCTTGGCCTTGGCGGTATAACTTTCGTTGCTCGTCTGCGCTTTCGTCACCATCACGAATCGCACTCCGCATTGTCGACCATCCACGTCACTAGATCGTCGAAGGACATGCCCACGTGTGCCGCCTGTTCAGGCACCAGCGACGTGGGCGTCATGCCGGGTTGGGTATTGACCTCCAACATGTAAAGTTGACTGCCGTCATAACGCAGGTCGGCGCGAGCGACTCCTCGACAACCCAGCGTTTCATATGCCAACGCTGAAAGCCGCATGGCCTCCGCATAAACGTCGGCGTCGATATCCGCCGGCACGATGTGCCGCGATCCGCCGTCTACGTATTTGGCGTCGTAGTCGTAGAAACCGCGATCGGTGACGATGTCGGTGACCGCGAGCGGCCGACCGCCCATGACGGCGACCGTCAGTTCCTGCCCGGCCACGAAGCGCTCGACCATCACGTGATCCCCAAACGGCCACCCAGCTTGGCTGAACAGGGGCGCGTTTGTACCCTCGAGAACAATGTGGACGCCGACGCTGGATCCTTCGTTCAAGGGCTTGATGACGAACGGGCGCGGCATCGGCTCGCCAGCCATCACCTGTTCCTGGGTGGCGATGATATGCTCGGCGACCGGTATTCCAGCATCGACGAACAAACGCTTGGCCACCGGTTTGTCCATCGCCAGCGCGGACGCCAAAAGGCCGGAATGGGTATAGGGAATATCGAGGATATCGAGCAGCCCCTGAACGCAACCGTCTTCCCCGAAACGCCCGTGCAGGGCGTTGAAAACCACGTCCGGTCGTGGATAGAGCCGCGTCAGAAGCGACCCCATATCGCGCTGCACGTCGATGGTAGTGACGCGGAAACCGGCTTTCTTCAACGCCTTGGCGCATGCGGCGCCCGACACCAGGGACACCTCGCGCTCGGCGGACCAGCCGCCCATCAACACGGCGACGTGGGTGGTCATGATGAGACCTCCCGCAAGTCTGGTTTGCCGGCAATGCCAATCCGACGGATTTCCCAGTGCAGGGTGACGCCGGTCGTCTCGGCGACGCGATGAATGATTTCGTTGCCGAGGCCTTCGATATCGGCCGCCGTGGCATTACCGGTGTTGACGATGAAATTGCAGTGATGTTCGGACACCTCGGCGGCACCGCGCCTAAGCCCACGGCAACCGGCGCGTTCGATCAACTGCCACGCCTTCTCGCCGGGCGGGTTGGCGAAGGTGCTGCCGCCGGTGCGGGTCTTGACCGGTTGGGATGCCTCGCGCGTCGCCTGGATATCGGTCATGCGGGCGGCGATGGCGTCGATCTCGTCCGCCGTGCCCTCGAACGTCGCGCCGACGAAGATCCAGCCTTCGGGCACCATGGAGCGGCGATAACCGAAACCCATCATGGCGTGATCCAGATCCTGCAGCGCACCGTGTTCATCGATGGCGCGGGCAGTGACCAGGATATCGGCGATCTCGCGGCCATAGGCGCCGGCATTCATGCGCAGGGCGCCGCCGACGGCGCCCGGGATGCCGACCATGAATTCAAGCCCCGCGATGCCGGCATCACGGGCGGCGCGGGCGACACTAACGTCGGCCGCGCCGGCACCGACGTGCAACCGCGTGCCCACGATATCGATTTCCGCCAGCGCCTTGCCGAGTCGCACGGTCACGCCAGGCACGCCGTCGTCGCGGATCAGCAGGTTTGACGCCAAGCCGATCACCGTCATCGGTACATCCGCTGGCAAGCCACGGACCATGGCGCGCAGATCATCCACGTCGGCCGGCTCGAACAAGACCTCCGCCGGACCGCCGACACGGAACCAGCTAAGCGGCGCCAGCGGTGCGTCGGACGTCAGACGTCCCCGAACCTTGGGCAGCCGGCCGATCAATCCCGGCGTGACGTGTTCAGCCGCCATCATTGGCCACCTCACGAAGATCAGGAGAAAGAGCCGTTAATTGCGCCGGCAGCGCATTCGCCCATTGGGTAATGTTGCCGGCTCCCAGACAGACCACCATGTCGCCCGGCCGGGCCAACTGACGCACCGTCTCGGCCAAGACCTCTGGACTCTCCAAGGCCACCACCTCGCGGTGGCCATGATGGCGCAGGCCGGCGGCCAGAGTATCGCGATCCATGCCGTCGAGCGGGTCCTCACCGGCGGCGTAGACATCGGCGACGATCACGGCATCCGCATCATTGAAGCAGGTGCAAAATTCCTCGAACAGATCCCGCAGCCGGGTGTAGCGGTGCGGCTGCACGACGGCGATGACGCGGCCCTTGGTGGCGGTGCGGGCAGCCTGCAATACGGCGGAGATTTCCACCGGATGATGTCCATAGTCGTCGATGATGGTCACCCCCGCCGCCACGCCTGTGCGGGTGAAGCGCCGTTTGACGCCGTCGAACGTCGCCAGGGCGCGCCGCAACGTATCATCGTCGATGCTCATCTCGGCGGCGATGGCGACAACGGCCAGAGAATTCTGAATGTTGTGGTCGCCGACCATCGGCAGAAATAGATTTTCGACCGAGCGGCTTTCGCCCGTTTTTCGATTGGCGATGACGGCGGTGTATCGCCCACCCGTGGGCTCCCGCGAAATATTTTCGGCACGAACGTCGGCCTGCGGGCTGAAGCCGTAGGTCACGATGCGGCGATCGGAAACCCGGGGGATCATCGCCTGTACTTCCGGGTGATCCAGGCACAAGGCGGCGAACCCGTAGAACGGGATATTTTCCACGAAGGCATCGAAGGCACACCGTAATTCGTCGAACGATCCGTAATGATCGAGATGTTCCGGATCGACGTTGGTGACCACGGCGATGGTCGCCGGAAGCTTCAGGAACGTGCCGTCGGACTCATCGGCCTCGCAGACCATCCAGTCGCCACCGCCGAGGCGCGCGTTGGTGCCCCAGGCGTTGATGATACCGCCATTGATCACCGTCGGGTCCAGTGACGCGGCGTCGAGCAGTGCCGCAACCATCGACGTGGTGGTGGTCTTGCCGTGCGTGCCGCCAACCGCGATCGACCATTTGAGGCGCATCAGTTCGCCCAGCATTTCGGCCCGACGCACCACTGGCACCAACCTTTCGCGGGCCGCCTGAACTTCCGGGTTGTCCGCCTTGACGGCGGTGGAGACGACGACGACTTGAGCATTGGCGACGTTTTCCGCGACGTGGCCGATGGCGACCGAGATACCCATGTCGCGCAATCGCTTGACGTTGGCGTTATCGGCGATATCGCTGCCCTGTACGCCGTAGCCAAGGTTATGCAGCACTTCGGCAATGCCGCTCATGCCGATCCCGCCGATGCCGACGAAATGGATGGTGCCGATGTCGAGGGGGAGCGCTCTCATGCCGCCCGCCTTTCCGCCGCCCGATTACCGTTGTCGCCGTTGTCACCGTTTCGCTTCACCAACTCTTCGACCACGTCGGCCAACCGTTCAACGGCGTCCGGGCGCCCGGCGCTTTTCGCCGCCGCCGCCGCCTTGCCAAGAATGGCCGGCAGGCCGAACAGGGATTCCAAGCGACCGCGAAGGCTTTCAGCCGTGAAAGCGTTTTCCGGCATCAACCAGCCGCCGCCAACGGCATCGATGGCGTGGGCATTGAGGTTCTGGTGGTTATCAATGGCGTGCGGATACGGCACCAGCACCGCCGGCCGACCGATGGTCGTGACCTCGGCCACCGTCGACGCGCCGGCGCGCGCGATGACCAAATGGGCCGCCACGAGCCGTGCCGGAACATCGTCGAAGAATGCTGCCAGTTCCGCCGTGATGCCGGTGCCGGCATAGGCCGCGCGGACACGGTCCAGATCTTCCGGCCGGCATTGTTGAACCACATGGACGCGGCAACGCAGGTCTTCCGGTAGCGCCATCAGCGCGGCGGGAACGACGTCGCTGAGCACTCTCGCCCCTTGTGAACCGCCAAGCACGAAGATACGGACCGGATCGTCGGCGCCGAGCACCGGGTAGGCGTTGTCGCGCCGCGCCGCCACCATTGGCCGCACCGGCATCCCGGTATGGACGGCCTTGGCCTCCGCGCCCTCGGGCAGACCTCGGGTCTGTTCGAAGGACAGCGCGATACGATCGACCCGGCCGGCGAGCAGCCGGTTGGCGCGACCGAGAACGGCATTCTGTTCATGAATGGCGGTTCGGCAGTCGGCGAATGCCGCCGCCAGCATCGTCGGTACCGAGGCATAACCACCGAAGCCGACGACGACGCGGGGTGTTAGCCGCCGCAGCAGGGATCGTGCCTGCAAGGTGCCGAGGGCCAGTTCCGGCACGCTTTTGAAGCGCGCGAAAATGCTCTTGCCGGCGATGCCGCCGGCACGGATTTGGTAGTTGTCGAGACTGCCGAGGGTGCCGCCGTAGCCCTCGCCACGCCGGTCGGTGACCAGTGCCAGCCGGTAACCGCGCGCCGTCAGGAGGCCGGCCAAGGCTTCGGCGGGGAACACATGCCCGCCCGTACCGCCGGCGGCGAGAATGATCAGCGGGGCCGTCATCGCCAGCCTCCACCGGCCGGGCGCTGGCGTGTCAGCGCCAACAGCATGCCAATACCGATGGCCAGGGCCAGGGTCGACGATCCGCCATAGGATATGAACGGCAGGGTCATGCCCTTGGGTGGAATCAGGTTGACCGAAGACGCCATGTTGATGACCGCTTGCAGGCCGAACTGCACCACCAGGCCGGTCGCCGCGAACAACGCGAACAGATCGTCCATCTGCACCGCCCTGTTGATGCCGCGCAACACCACGAACAGGAACAGCGCGACGATGGCCAAGCAGGCAATCAGTCCAAATTCCTCGCCGGCGACCGCGAGAATAAAATCCGCATGGGCGTCGGGCAGAATCTCCTTGATCCGTCCCTCTCCCGGTCCGCGACCGAGAATGCCGCCGTTGCCGAAGGCGTCGAGCGCACGCCCGACCTGATAGCCCTCCTCGCCGCTGGGGTCTAAGAAGCGGTCGATGCGGCCGCGCACGTGATCGAAGATGAAATAGGCACCGACGCCGGCCCCGATGAACGCGGCGGCGATGCCCGCAACCAGCACCACCGACAGGCCGGCGACGAACATCTGCGTGCCCCAAACCGCCGACACCACGAAGGCCATGCCGACATCCGGCTGTAGAAGTAGTACACCGACGACAACCACGTAAAGAGCCGTCGTCACGGCAAAGCCCGGGAACTGTTCATCGAACTGACGCCGCGACAGCAGCCAGGCGACGACGACGGCGAAGGTCGGCTTGACGAACTCAGACGGCTGCAGCGAGAAGCCGGTCATATGCAGCCACCGCGTGGCACCCTTGATTTCGGCGCCGACGATGAGCGTCAACACGGTCATCGCCAAGGCGACAAGGCCGCCGAGGATCGCCAGCCGGCGCACGCCGACCGGTGACAGAAATGACACGCCGACGATGATCATCGCGCCGAGTCCGAGAAATGCGAACTGGCGTTTCACGAAATGATAGGAATCGAGATCGATGCGCGCCGCCACCGCCGGTGACGCCGCCAGGGCCATCAATGCGCCGATTGCGATCAACAGACCGACCGCCGCCAATATCCAGCGATCGACGGTCCACCACCAGGCGCCGAACAGGCTGGTGTCGGTGCGGGCCAACGCCGTCATGATGCACCGTCCGGCGACATGCGCGACGTCGCGCCCGGGAAGATACCGACCTCTTCGAAGGGATCCAGGTGTTCACCCGGCAGGGCTTCGACCAGATCCTTGAAGGCGTCGCCGCGGACCTCGAAATTGGCATACTGATCGAACGATGCGGCCGCCGGCGACAGCAGCACGACCGCCCCCTCGCCGCCTTCGGTTTGCGCCATCTCGGACGCCTGGCCGAACGCCGTCGCAAGATCACCGGAAACGGTGAACGGTACTTTCCCGTCGAGCGCCTGACTGAACCCAAGGGCTGCCTCGCCGATCAAAAAAGCATGGCGAACGCGATCCAGATAGGGCACACACGCGTCCAACCCACCGTCTTTCGGACGGCCGCCGGCGATCCAGTATATGTTGTCATAGCAAACCAGCGCGCGCGCCGTCGCGTCGGCATTGGTCGCCTTGGAATCATTGACGTAGCCGACGCCATCGACGATGGCCACCGGCTCCTGGCGGTGCACCAGGCCGGGAAAACTTTGGATGCAAGCCGCGATCGCCGCTGTCTGAATGCCCGTTGCCTTTGCCGCGGCATAAGCGGCGGCGGCATTCTGGCCATTATGTTGGCCGGCCAGACTGGGATTATCGGACAGGGACAGCGCCGCGATTTCCTGGCCCTCGGTGTCATCATAGAGGACTCCGTCGATGACATAGACGCCGCCGTGCACCCGTTGACGGCCGGAAATACCGATCACCGTCTGCTCGTCGGCGGCCTTTAATTCTTCGTAGATCGCACGGCAAAAATCGTCGTCGACGCCGATGACCGCCGTGCGCGGCTTGGTCTGGCGATGGAAGATCAGGCGCTTGGCGGCGATGTAACCGTCCATGCCACCGTGACGCTCCAGATGATCGGCGCTGATGTTCAGCAATACGCCGACATCGAAGGTGATCGAAAACGTCAGTTCCAACTGATAGGACGACATTTCCAGCACGTAGGTGCCTTCGTGTTCCAGCGGGTGGAGCGCGAGCGCCGGAATGCCCAGATTTCCGCCTATCTCCGCCTCGCGGCCGGAGGTCTGGAAGATGTGGCCGATCAGCGCCGTTGTCGTCGATTTTCCGTTTGTGCCGGTGATGCCGATGTAGTTGGCATCGCGCTGCGCGCGCACCAGCATTTCCATATCGCTGATGATTTCGCATCCCGCCGCGCGCGCCAGATCGACAATGGGGTGCGGTTTCGGATGATGCAGCGGAATTCCCGGGCTGAGCACCAGGGTCGTGGTTTCCTTGAGGTCGCAAGCGTAGAGATCGACCAGCGGAATCCCCTCATCGGCGGCGCGGTCGCGGGCGTCCTCGTCATCGTCCCAGGCCCAGACCTCGGCTTCGCTCTCTTGTAAAGATTTCGCCGTGGCGAGACCGGACCGGCCAAGGCCGAATACGGCCACCGGAAAACCCATGAATGGGAAGACATTGATCATCGGCGATTCACCTGAGCTTCAACGTAGCCAGCCCGGCGAGCGCCAGGATGGAAGCGATGATCCAGAAGCGGATGACGATGGTCGATTCCGCCCATCCCTTCTTTTCGAAATGATGATGCAGCGGCGCCATGGCGAAGACCCGGCGACCGGTCAGCTTGAACGACACCACCTGAACAATAACCGACACGGTTTCCAGCACGAACAAGCCGCCAACGATGGCCAGCACAAGTTCGTGCTTGGTGACGACGCTGACAGCGCCCAATGCGCCGCCCAACGCCAACGACCCGGTGTCGCCCATGAACACCTTGGCCGGCGGCGCGTTGAACCACAGAAATCCGAGCCCGGCACCGACCAGCGATCCACAGAAGACCGCCAACTCGCCCGACCCCGGTACATAGTGAATTTGCAGATAGGTCGAAAAACCGGAATGGCCAACCAGATAGGCGATCAACGCGAATACGCCGGCGGCGATCATCACCGGGACGATGGCTAGACCGTCGAGCCCGTCCGTCAGGTTGACGGCGTTCGATGCCCCGACCACGACCAACACGGCAAACCCGACAAAGGGTACCCAGCCGAAGTCGATCAGCAGGTCCTTGAAGAATGGAATGGCCACGGTCGTGCTCAGCGGCGGCGGCAGGTGGCGCATCACCCAGAATACGGCCACGGCGGCGATGGCGATTTGCAGAACCAGTTTCAGTCGACCGGAAAGTCCGTCGGTGTGATGGCGCGATACCTTGAGATAATCGTCGAGAAATCCGATGGTGCCGAACGCCAGGGTGACGCCGAGGACGGCCCAGATGTATCCGTTCGACAGGTCGGCCCAAAGCAGCGTCGCCAGACCAATCGCCAGCAGAATCAGGAAACCGCCCATGGTCGGCGTGCCCTGCTTGGTCAGGATATGTGACTCCGGGCCGTCATCGCGGATCGGCTGGCCGGCACCCTGTCGGCTTTTCAGTAGTTCGATCAGCACCGGACCGAACAGAAAACTGATGATCAGCGCCGTGATCACGGCGCCGCCGGTGCGGAACGTGATGTATCGGAACACATTCAAGGCGGAAAACTGATCAGCCAGTGGAAACAGGATGTGGTAGAGCATCGCGGTCAGCCCTTCCCGTCCGTGTCGAGCGCCTTCAACGCATCGACGATGACCGCCATGCGGCTGCCCAGCGAACCCTTGACCATGACCACGTCGCCGCGCCGAATATTGTCCACGACCATCGGCGCCAGGGCGACCGCGTCGGTCGCGTGGCCGCCGAGCAGATCATCCTCCAGTACCGATGCCAGCGCCGTCATGTGCGGGCCGGCCAGGAATACGGCGTCGATATTCGCCTCGTTGATCGCGTCGGCGAGACCGGCATGCTCAACATCGGCGCCGACGCCCAGTTCCAACATGTCGCCGAGCACCGCGACGCGACGTCCTCCGGCGCGGGTCCGTATGGACCCCTGGGTCGCGATGGCGGCTTTCATGGAAACCGGACTGGCGTTGTAACTTTCATCAATCAGGGTGAACGCGCCGCGATCGAGGGTAACCTGCGTCCGCTCGCCGCGACCTTTCGGCGGCTTGACCTGCTCCATTATCGCCGCCGCTTTCCGGACGTCCCCGCCCATGGCCTGAACGGCCGCCATGACGGCGAGGGAATTGAGCGCCCAATGATGCCCGGGCAGCCCAAGGCGGTATTTCAAGTGCTGACCGCCAACCGTGGCCTGAACGAACCCATACTCGCCATCGTCGCTGTAGCCGACCAGCCGTGCCTGGGCGAAGGAGTGCACCCCGAATGCGCGAACCGCACCGGCACCCGCCGCCTCCGCGGCCTCCTTGAGGCGTCCGAAATGCGGGTTGTCCATGTTCAGAATTGCCGTACCACCTTTTTCGAGTCCGGCGAAAATTTCCGCCTTGGCGTCGGCGATGGCGGCGACGTCTTTGAAATATTCCAAATGCACGGCGTCCACCGTGGTGACGATGGCAACATGGGGGCGCGCCAGTTCGGACAACGGCTTGATCTCGCCGGCATGGTTCATGCCCATCTCGAAGACGCCGAATTCCGCGTCGCGGCCCAGACGGGTCAGGCTGAGCGGCAGGCCCCAGTGGTTGTTGAGATTGCCCTGGGTCGCCACCGTTTCGCCCTGCGCCGCGAGGGCGCGGGCCAGCATTTCCTTGGTGCCCGTCTTGCCGACACTGCCGGTAACGGCGGCAATCTTGGCGCCGCTGCGCGCGCGTGCGGCGCGGGCCAGGTCATTCAATGCCTTGGCCGTATCGGCGACACGCAGGACCGGCCCGTGCTCCTCCAACCCATCGACCTCGCGATGGGTCACCGTCGCGGAGGCGCCACTATCGAGTGCCGCGGCGGCAAATTCATGACCGTCCATGCTGGGCCCCTTGATGGCGACAAACAGGTCCCCATCGACCACACTGCGACTATCAATAGAGACGCCGCTGGCAGACCAGGCGGCGGAATTGATGCCGCCGGTCGCGGCGGCCGCTTCGCTGTCGGTCCAGAGCGCGGCGGCGGTCATCCAGTTAAATCCTTTAGGAAGTCAGCGACGACCGCAACGTCGTCGAACGGACGGATCTCGTCTCCGATTATCTGTCCGCGTTCATGCCCCTTGCCCGCGACCAACAACACGTCGCCGGCGTCCAACCCTTCGATGGCGGCATGGATGGCCTCGGCCCGATCCCCGATTTCCACGGCACTCGGCGCGGCCGCCATGATCGCGCGGCGGATATCGGTGGGGTTCTCGGTGCGCGGATTGTCGTCGGTGACGATCACATGATCGGCGGCTTCGATGGCGATAGCGCCCATTTCCGGTCGCTTGCCGGCATCCCGATCGCCGCCGCAGCCGAACACCACGTGCAGGCGCCCCGCGGTATGCGGCCGCAGCGCCGTCAACGCATTACGCAGCGCATCCGGTTTGTGGGAATAGTCGACGTAGACGGCGGCGCCATTTGCATGCCGTCCGGCCAACTGCATGCGGCCCGGCGCCCCCTTTAGATCAACAAGTGCCGCGATCACGGTTCCCGCGTCGATCCCCGTCGCCATGGCGGCGGTCGCGGCGGCAAGGGCATTGGACGCCTGGAACGCGCCGACGAGATTTAAATCAACGTCATGGCGCCTGCCGTCGATTTCAATGCGAAGCCGTTGGCCATGTGCCGTTGCCGTCAGATCGATCAAGCGCGTCGTCTCGCCGTCGACGCCATAGGTCATGACCGGCAAATTACGGCCCCGACAAGCGGCGATGATGGTATCGCGAAACGGCTGATCAGCATTGACGACAGCGGCGCCGCCATCGATCAAGATGTCGCGAAACAACCGCAATTTTGCGTCCAGATAGGCCGCCTCGGTCTCGTGGTAATCGAGATGGTCGCGGCTCAAGTTAGTGAACACGGCGGCCGCCACCCGCACGCCGTCGAGGCGATATTGGTCGAGGCCGTGGCTTGACGCCTCCATGGCAAGGCGGTCGACGCCGGCATCGGCGAGTTCCATCAATTGACGGTGCAAGTCGGCGGCGTCCGGCGTCGTCAACGGCTTGTCGTCGGCGACGGCCAATGACGTTCCCGACGCGTCACGCGCGTCGAGACCGAGCGTGCCGAGACTGGCGGCGGCGTAACCGGCGGCCGACCAAATCTGACTAAGAAAGGTAACGATCGATGTCTTGCCGCTGGTCCCGGTGACGGCGACGACACGACTCGGCTGACGTTCATAAAACGCCGCAGCCATTTTCGCGTAGCGACGGCGCGGGTTGGCATCAAGGATCAAAGGGACACCGGCGACATCGGTTCCTTCCGGCGCCAGCACCGCGGCGGCACCCCGGCCAATGGCGTCGGCGATGAAATGACGGCCGTCCGCGGTACTACCGGGAATGGCGGCAAACAAGAAGCCGGGCGCGACGCGCCGGGAATCGCAGGTCAAACCGGCGATCGTCACATCCTGTCCGCTTGCATTCTCCACCGACGCCACGCCATCTCCTGTCAACATATCAGCGAGTTGCAACCGCTTGCTCCAGCACCGCCCGCGTCTGGCGGGCGACGCGATCACGCGGACTCTCCGCCACGGCCGGCCTGGCCATCGGACGGGCGGCCATGGGGATCGTTTCCATCGAAACCTTGAGCGGGGTCATCACGGACCGCGAGGACGCGCGAGTCGGCGCCGATCGACTTGTTATCGCCGCCTCGAGAATGCGCGGCCGGACTTCTTCGCCTTGATCCACGCGTGGCGCGATGCCGAGCAGCGATGCCGCCCGTTCGACCATGGCCTTGACCACGGGCGCCGCGACCCAACCGCCGGTGGCATAGTTGAACGTCGACTTGATTCCCTTCGGCTCGTCGAGCATGGCCATGATCACGTAACGCGGCGCGTCCATGGGAAACGCGGCGACGAACGAAGAAATCAGGCTCTTCTCGCGGTAGCGGCCGCCCATCTGCTTGTCGGCGGTGCCGGTCTTGCCGCCGACCAGATAACCCTTGGCGTCGGCGTTCTTGCCGGTGCCTTGGGTAACCACCAGACGCATCAGCTGGCGCACCCGCTCGGAGGTCGAGGCGGTGATCACGCGGACGCCGGGAATCTCTTGGCCCGCCATCGTCGATTGTTTCAGCAACGTCGCCGGACGAAAGATACCGCCATTTACCAGCGCCGAGATGCCGGTGGCGAGGTGCAAGGGCGTGACCGCGATGCCGTGGCCGTAGGAGATCGTCATGGCGTTGATTTCACGCCACGGGCTGGGCGACAGCGGATGGCCGGTTTCCGGCAATTCCACGGCCGAGGGCCGCAATAAACCAAAATCACCGAGATAGCGCTGCTGACCCTTGATGCCCACATCCACCGCCATCTTGGCGGCGCCGATGTTGGATGAGTAAATGATGATCTCGGGCACGCTGAGCCAGCGTTTTTTGCCGTGATAATCGTTGATGGTGAAGCGCGCGACCCGAATGGGGTCGGTGGCGTCGTAGCCGCCGTCCCAGTCGACGGTCCCGGCATCGAGCGCCATTGCGGCGGTAAAGAGTTTAAACGACGAGCCGAGTTCGTAGACCCCCTTGGTCGCCCGGTTGAAGGACGCATCGCCACCGAGAGCGGACTTATCGTTGGCATCGAAGTCGGGCAGCGACACCATTGCGACAATCTCGCCGGTGCGGACATCCTTCATCAGACCGGCGGCGCCGATGGCGCTGAATTTTGCCATGGCGTGGGACAGTTCCTGATGCAGGATCGCCTGCAGACGCACATCGATGGATAGTGCCAGCGGACGCGTGCCGCCAAGCAGCGACTGATCGAAATATTTCTCGATGCCGGAAATGCCCCGGCCATCGACATCCGTGGTGCCCAATACGTGGGCGGCAAGGCGACCGTGCGGATAGACGCGGCGATTCTCCATCTTGAAGGCGACGCCGGGAATGCCGAGGCGGTTGATGTCATATTGTTGTTGCGGCGATAGATTGCGCCGCAGCCAGACGAAGCGACCCTTCGCCTGCAGCTTTGTCAGCAATGCCTGCCGGTTCATATCGGGGAACGCGGCGGCGAGTTTATCGGCCGCTTCCTCCGCGTCGAGGACCGCCGCCGGATCCGCATAGAGCGATGGTGTCGGCAGGCTGGTCGCCAGCAGCACGCCATTGCGGTCGACCACATCGGCGCGAGCCCGCTGTGGCGCCGTGGCCGCCGAGTTGGACGCGAAATGCGCTTCCGCGCGGCCGGACAGCACAGTCAAATCGACAAGTTTGTAGCCGACGGCAAGAAAGGCGAACGACAGCACCGTCGCGGCGACGATCAGGCGATTGCGCCCGACGTCGAATGCCTGTTTGCCGACACCGTCAAGGCGATGGGTTTCGACGATGGGATACTCGTAGGGTGATCGTTCGTTCTGAACGTTGATCCGCTGCATGGTCATTGGGGCTTCTCCCCGCCTTCAAGGGTTGTCGGACGCAGCGGCAGCCGCGTCTCCATGTTGGCGTCTCGCACGACCCGTTCTGGCCGCACCGGTGACAGGCCGAGATAGCGCTCGGCCAGAAATTGTAGGCGACGTGGCTCGTTGAAATGGCTCCACTCCGCCTTCAGAGCATTGATGTCACGGCGTTCGTCGGCGATGCGCCGATCGATCACGTATAAATCGGTTTCCAGTTCCTGCACTCGGTATTTGACGCCGAACAGCGCGACGCTGCACGCCGCCGCCATCAGCAGAAGAATCAGGGTTGATCGGCGGGCCATGGCAATCCCCTCACGCGGCCCGTCGGGCCGGCGCCGAGGTGCGTTCGGCCCAGCGCAGGCGCGCCGATCGGGCGCGCGGATTGGCGGCGACCTCGGCGGCAGACGGCTTGACGGCGCCGCGCCGGGCGAGCCGGAAACTCGCCCGGGGCGCGTCACCGTCGCCCAGGGTTGATGCGGCGCCTGCGTCCGGCATGTGACGGGACGGGCGGGGTCCGGCGCCACTGCGATCAAGCAGGAACTCTTTGACCCTTCGGTCTTCCAGCGAATGGAACGAAACCACGGCCAGGCGCCCGCCGGGACCCAATAGGGTCTCGGGGGGCGCCAGGCCGGGGGGCACGTGGGCCGGCGACGCGGTGTCCTATATGCGCCTCGGCATGAACGTGGGCGTGGCTGGGTGGAGGGG
>JAYOFM010000029.1:0-8650 GCA_038117225.1 Rhodospirillales bacterium | reverse complement strand
CGCTGTAACTTTGTGCCCCTGGGGTCTCCAGGCTATGGCACCCACCCCCGGGCCGGGCGCCCCCGGGCCCCCACTTGGGTCGGGGGGCCCGCCTGGCCGTGGTCCAGTTCGGCCGGCTCCTCGTTGACATAGATCCGCAGCGCCTGAAACGTGCGCGTCGCTGGATCGAGGCCATTCTTTGATTTCTTGACGACCCGCCGAACCAAGGTGGCGAGCTGCCCGGTGCGGGTAATCGGTGTCTTTTCGCGCAGGGCGACGATCGCGCGGGCGACCCGTCGAGATGCGCGCTCCTCGCCGTAACGATAGATGATGTCGGCGAGTTCGCGCTCGGCGAGGCGATTGACCACGTCCGCGGCCGTCGTGTCGCCGCCGCCCATGCGCATGTCGAGCGGCCCGTCGCCGCGAAAGGAGAAACCGCGCGCCGGATCATCGATCTGCATGGACGACACGCCAAGATCAAGAGCGATACCGTCGATGCGCTCGACGCCGACGTCTTCAAGAAGTTCGCGCATATCCCCGAACCGGCCGGCCAGCACGGTCAGGCGACCGGGGTAGTTTTTCGCCAGATCATTACCGATGGCGACGGCAAGGGGATCGCGATCGATGCCCCAAACGGTGCAGTCGGCGGCTTCCAGCAGGGCACGGGTATAACCGCCGGCGCCAAAGGTGGCGTCGACATACGTGGCGCCGTCGCGTGGCGCCAGGGCATCCAAGACTTCATGGAGCAGGACCGGTACGTGGCGAGCGTCGTTCATGGCGCTAGCCCTCGCCCTGCGGTCGTCGCGGCCGCAGCGGCAACGTGGTGCCGCGCGCGCGGGCACGCTCGAAGGCCGGGCCGCGCACACTCTCGTACGCCTTTGGCTCCCAAATCTGGAAGCGCTGGCCGCGTCCGACGAACATCGCCTCACCACCGAGGCCGGCGGCGTTGACCAGATCGGCGGGCAGCACGATGCGGCCTTCCGGATCGAACGGCAGGGCATGGGCATTTTCGAGAATGACCGAGAGGTCATCCTGCTCTTCCGAGAACATGGGCAGGTCATCAAGACTTTCGGCGAGGCGCTCCATGAACGCCTCGCCGCAAGCCTCGAGGGCGGGAAATTTGAACAACGGATAGACATAGACGCCGCTGAAATCGTCACCGGCGAAGGCCGCGCGAAACGGCTTGGGGACCGAGACACGGCCCTTCTTATCCACTCTGTTGCGATGGCGACCGACGAATAACGCCATAAAGAACCTCTTAATAATCCTTTGTTATCAACATATTCAGCGCGATGAACCGACTCCGTTCGTGCCCCTGATCCGGTGCCCCGCACGGGCACCCCCTCCCGTCCTCGGGATACATTCGTCCACAATCCCATCATGGGCATATTTGGGATACCATGGGTAATTATGGGCGTCAATGGGTTCAGCATG
The DNA here is from genome assembly GCA_038117225.1 of Rhodospirillales bacterium. Taxonomy (GTDB): domain Bacteria; phylum Pseudomonadota; class Alphaproteobacteria; order Rhodospirillales; family Casp-alpha2; genus JAYOFM01. The sequence goes on along the minus strand of JAYOFM010000029.1, from coordinate 7,237 downwards.
GATCAACACCTGTTAACAAAGGGTTGAGAGCGCCGGAAATCCGGGGCTCTGGACGACACCGGACACATTCTCCATGTGTCGGAGGTTGGACGATCAATGGGACGGAATTTCGTGCGTGATGTGACGTTATTGGGGCGACGGGAATGTCAGGAACTGAAAGGGGGACCTGAAAAGGGGGAAAGTGTCAGACGGCCTGTAAGCCGGGTTCTGTCCCCACACCGGACCGAGGTCCGGCGTGATGGATGGCCATTCATCTGGGACGCCCGTTGCCGGACGCCTCGCGCGACCTACCCGACGGGCAATGCGGGAACCCATGCGCGGCCCGAAGCCGCCGGCCCATCCTATTCGGTCTTGCTCCCGGTGGGGTTTACCGTGCCGCCCCTGTCACCAGGGGCGCGGTGCGCTCTTACCGCACCCTTTCACCCTTGCCGCCGACGATCCGCCCCTACGGGCGGGGCCGGTTTGGCGGTTTACTTTCTGTGGCACTTTCCCTGGGGTCGCCCCCGCCGGACGTTATCCGGCACCGTGTTCCCGTGGAGCCCGGACTTTCCTCCCCCCGCACCTTTCGGATCCGCGGAAGGCAGCCATCCGGCCGTCTGACGGTCTCTATCTAGTCGTCACGCCCGGCACGGGCAAGTCACGCGTAAAATCGGGCGGGCAATCAGGCGGGCGGATGGGTTTCAGCCCAGTGGCGCGCCAGGTCACCGCGCCGGCAAATCCACACCCGGTCATGGGCCGCAATGTAATCGAGAATACGATGCAGGGCGATTATGCGCCCGGGCCGCCCCAACAGACGCGTGTGCAGGCCAATAGTTAACATGCGCGGCGCGGCGGCGCCTTCCGCATACAACACATCGAAGCTGTCCCTGATATAGGTGACGAATTCCTCGGCCACCTGATAACCGACGCCACGGGTGAACCGGCTGTCATTGGTATCCAGGCTGTACGGCAGGACCAGATGCGGTCGACCGTGCTGGCGGTCCCAATAGGGCAGTTCATCGTTGTAGCTGTCGGAATCGTAGAGGAAGCCTCCCTCCTCCACCACCAGACGCCGGGTGTTGGGGCTCGGCATGCCGGCGTAATAGCCAAGCGGGTGGACGCCGGTCAGCGCCGTCGCCTGCGCGACACACATTCTAATGTGTTCGCGCTCCACGTCTTCCGGCAATTGATGATGATCGATCCAGCGCCAACCATGGCACTGGATGTCGTGGCCGCTCTCGGCGATGGCGGCCATCGCCTGTGGGTTCATCTCGCCGGCCAGGCCTACCAGATTGATCGTCGCCGGCAGGTCGCGATCGCTAAACGCCTTCAGAATGCGCCAGAAACCGACGCGGCTACCGAATTCGTAGACTTGCTCCATATTGAGATCACGGGCGCCAATTTTCGGGTGCACGCTGGCATCACCGAGCCGGACCTCGGAGCGATCATCGCCATTGAGGACGCACATTTCGCCGCCCTCTTCATAATTGATGCAGAAATTGATGGCGATGCGCGCACCGCCGGGCCATTTCGGGTCTGGCGGATTGCGGCCATAACCGACCATGTCGCGCGGAGGTCCGGAATGATCGGTCATCGACTGTCTCCATTATTGACGAGCCGCAGCACGGCGGCGAGGCATTCCAGGGTTCTCGCGTCCACCTTTCCAGTCAGGTGATCGGGCAGAAAATGCCGCTGGAAGGCACGGAGCGATGCCGTGATATCACTGATTTCATAGCCAATTTTAGCCAGCACGGCCTTTGGTTCACTTATAGGTAAAGTGTTCGGCTCTTCCGGCCACAAGCCGACACCCTCAGCGGCTAGTTTTCGCCAATCGAATAACTCTCCCGGATCCTGCTTGCGGCGCGGCGCCACGTCCGAATGACCGACGACATTGCGCGCCGGGATCGCATGCCTGACGACGATGTCACGCGCGAGGTCGACCAGTGCGATCATCTGCGGCTCGGGGAACGGGCGATAACCGAATTCGTGACCGGGATTGACCAATTCAATGCCGACGGAACGCGCGTTGATATCGGTCGCGCCGCGCCAGGAGGCGATGCCGGCGTGCCAAGCGCGCCTATCCTCGTCGACCAGACGCATCACCGCGCCGTCCTCGTCGATCAAGTAGTGGGCACTGACCTCCGCCACCGGGTCACACATCCGATCAATGGCCGACGCCGCGTCGCGCATGCCGGTGTAGTGCAGCACCAGCATGTCAATGGTCCGGCCGTCGGGCCGATTGTCATGATTGGGTGACGGGCGATCCTTGACCGCCATGGCTCACGTAAAACCGCGTTGCTTCTGGATGCGATCGTAGGCCGCGTTGATGGTCGCCAGCTTTTCATTCGCGAGGTCGATGAATTCCTGCGGCAACCCCTCGGCCATCAATTTGTCGGGGTGATTTTCGCGTACCAGCTTGCGATAGGTGCTCTTGACCTCGGCGTCGGTGGCGTCATGAGCGACGTCCAGGATGGCATAGGGATCCGCTTCCTTTTCACCGCCGTGCCCTTGCAGATGGATCGCTTTCAGGCGCTCGTACTCGTGCTCCGTAAATCCGAAAATCAGGGTAACGCGTTTCAGAAACGCTTCCTCGCCGGGATGGAAGATGCCGTCCGCCATGGCGATATGGAACAGCGCCCCGATCAGTTCTTCCATCACCGCCGGTTGATGGCGGAATAAGTCGGCGATCTGCTCGGCATAGGGCTCGAACCCGGTGGCATCCTTCTTGGCCTCGTCGAATATACGCCCGACGATTTTCATCTCGTTCGGTGGTATCTGGAAAATCGCCTTGAAGGCCGCGACCTCGTCGCGGGTGACCTGACCGTCGGCCTTCGCCATCTTCGCCGCCAGAACAATAATGGCGGTGGTAAAGGCGGCTTGGCGCTTGGCGTTTTCCAGGCCTTCCTTAAATCCGCCCGGTCCGCCCTCAATCGTACCGTCGGCGGCTTCCTGGGCACGGATCTTATCGACCGCATGACCGGCCACGGTGCCGAGAATGGCCCCTAAGGGACCGCCCAGCGCGAAGCCGGTGACGCCACCGATGACCTTGCCCCAAATACTCATGCCGTTTTCACCATCCTATCGTTCAGAAATTAACTACCGGCGCCGACCCGGCCCGCCATCGGTAGTTTCAACGCCAGGCCCGAAAAATCGACACCGAAGGTCAGGCCGAGCAAATTAACCTCAATCCCCTCCTCGACGCCGGCGAGCACGCCGAACAGGCCGAACAGTGAAAGTTGGTAACCCGTGCCGCTGGGCGTTCCGGCGACCACGCCGCCGCCAGGAATGAAATCCTTGCCGATTGCCGTCGGCGGCAGATCGAGCCTGAGTTCCGGCACTGCCCGGGCCACGTGCGCGGTAAAAGTATTGGAATTAGGCCCCGGCCAAACCCGATAGTTGCCGCCATAGGGATAGCTTTTGACGGCCACTTCCAAGCGGTCGATCATGTCATCGACGTTGTCGCCCCGGACGTCGGCCAGAACGCGGGGCGCGGCGCCGAACCAACGGCCGTCGGGCGGGCGCGCCGACACCACCACGGCGTCGCCGCCGTGATAGGCGCGCCAGCCGATCACTTCGTAGACGCTGAACTGATCGGCTCCCGTCCGCTTCGCCGCGATCCAGGTATGAATACCGAAATAGCCGCGCCAGTTGTACGCGCGCGCGCCATAGACCTGTATAATGGCGCGTTTTTCCGATGCCGGGTCCGGCGCGACGCCAGTCGGTTCGCGGCTCGCGGTACGCCAATCAGCCATCGATTGGTGCCGCGCCGCGCTGATGAGGCTGGCGACGCTCAACACGAGAATGAAAACCAGCAGGCTGCGTAACCATCGACGTTTACTCCCCATGGCGGGTTCCTTGCTGCAGCGCCGGTGCCAGGACTGGCATGCGGGTGAACATGAATATTAGCACCGCCGGCATCATATAGATCGGAAACCGCGCGAGCGCAAAATAGAGCCGGAGACCCGCGTCCGTGTTGGCGGGCAATATGACGAGAAGAATGGCAAGATTACGGCGGCCGGAGACCAGCCCGACGCTTGGCGCGGCCCGCAATCTCGCGGCCGATACCAGCAGGCAAGACCCTGCGCGCCGACGGCCGGGACCGCCGTCGACGGAACCTCAAGCGATGATCGGCGAATCGCCGCGACATTCCTTCCCATCGACGAAATGATCCGCGACCCTGTAATGGCTTGGTGCAGGTGACGAATCATGCGCGCCGTGGCCAGCATCATCGGTTTCTTCTAGGCTCGCCCATGACGGGTGCGCCCTCCACCTCCGGACGGACCGAAAACCGCAATGCCTTCGCCAACTCCCCAGACCGACAACCGCATCGCGTCGCCCGTGCTGGCGTTCACGGCCACGCGCAGCGCTCTCGCGGTGTTGTTGTTCAGGGTTTCGGTGCTGACGACCCTGACCTTGGGGCTCTATCGCTTCTGGGGCCGTACCGCCATCCGGCGTTATCTGTGGGCACGCACGAAGCTGTTGGGGGAGCCGCTGGAATACACCGGATTGGCCACCGAACTGGTGGTCGGCTTTCTTGTCGCCCTCGCGCTGCTCGCCCCGCTCGGTCTCGGTTACAGCGTGATTGACACCGTGGTCGGACCGGGAACGGGTGGCGCGCGCACGACATTAGAACTGATCTATTACGGAGTCCTGTTTGGGTTGTTGCAGGTGGCACGATTTCGTATGTGGCGCTACCGCTTAAGCCGTACATCCTGGCGCGGCATTCGTTTCGGCCTGGACGGATCAACCTGGCAGTATCTGTCGCTGGCCTTCGGTTGGGGCGTGGTGACGCTGCTGACATTCGGCCTCGCCTACCCGTGGACCGCCGTCGCGTTGTGGCGCTATCGAATCCAGCACAGCCGCCTCGGCACGACCGGGTTCAACTTCGCGGCCGCGGCGCGGCCGCTGGTCGTCCCGTGGCTGATCGCGTTCGTTCTCCCGGCTGTTGTGCTGGCGATCTGTGCCGCCAATATCGGTGACGATGGATGGCAAGGACTGGCGGCAGGCAGCGGCCAAGCCATCGCTGCCAACGGTCCATGGCTGCTCACCGCCGCCGCCGTGGCGCCGGCATGGATGCTCGCCATCGGCTGGTATCGTCTGGTTCAGGGACGGCACTTCATCAATGGAACCTCACTGGGGCCGTGCCGCCTCAACTCTGAGCTACGCCCAGCGCCTCTATTGGGAGCCGCGGTCCTGGCATGGTTCTTGGTTGGCGTCGTCGCGGCCGCCGCGCTGTCGATCGTCATTCTGACGGCACCGGTGGACGCGACGCCGGAGTCCCTGATCTGGCCTGGCGCGGCGGCGGCGTTGGCGGTGTTGACGCTGGCGCCGGTGATCTTCGGTGCCATCTTCCGATTTGCCCTGCTGCGCCAGCTTTGCGACACCACGACGGCGACGGATCGGGACGCCTTGGCGAATGCCGTGCAGGCCGCGCGCGAAGCACCGCGCCACGGCGAGGGCCTGGCCGATGCCCTCGACGTGGGCGCGATCTAGAGCGCCGGCGATGGCCGTGGGTGCGACCTACTTCGATGGCAACAGCGCACGGCCGCACGCCGTTGAACTGCGCATCGACGGTGCTTATATGAAAATCCTTGACCAGGCCGGCGCCGCTCTCGCCCGATGGCCGCTCGACGACGTCCGGCTGGTCGATAAACCTTCGGCATCGGAAACACCACGCCTGCGCCGCATGGGTGGCGGCGATGATCGTTTGACGCTGGCGTCCGACATCGACCTCGACTGGCTTGAATCCCAGTGCCCCCATTTACATCGGCCGGCAAGAGAGGCCGGCAACGCGCGTCGATCTCTATTGCTTTGGGGGTGCGCCGCCGTCGCCTCATTGGCCGTCCTCGTCATCGTCCTGTTGCCGCGTTTCGCCAGCAACGTCGCCGCCATCGTTCCGGAACCGGTCATGGAGCGCCTGGGCACCACCACGGAAAACCAGATCATCGATCTTGTGAGGACACTGAACGGGCAATCGGCCGACCGAAATCCGCGTTGCACGGGGAGCGCCGGCAGCACTGCCATCGATGCCCTGATTGATCGCCTGACGCGTGAACTCGATCGGCCGGTCGCTGTAACGGTCACCGTTATCGACAGTCCCATCGTCAACGCCCTGGCGTTACCAGGGGGCCGCATCATCATATTCCGAGGCATGATCGACGCGGCGGCCAAACAAGCCGCCCGCGATGGCCCGGAAGTCCTCGCCGGCATCCTGGCGCATGAGATCGGCCATGTTTTGCGCCGGGATGCGCTGGCGCTGACGATTGAAAACGCCGGTCTGGCGGTGATCGCTTCGTTGATCATCGGCGACGCCGCCGGCGGCGTGATCGCCGCCGCACTCGGCCGTTCCATGCTCGGCGCGGCGCATGCCCGCGAGGCCGAAAGGCGTGCCGATGCGACCGCCATTTCTCTGCTCAATCGGGCCGGCATTCGCGGCCGGCCGATCGCGGCGTTCCTCGGACAGGCGGCGAAAGACGACAACTGGAGCCTGCTGTCGACCCATCCTGGCGGCGCCAAGCGGACGGCGGAAATTCAGCGCGCCGTAACCGGCCACGGCACCGCCATGAGCGCCGCCGACTGGTCCGCGATCAGGCGAATTTGCGCCGAATAAGTTTCGCGAACGGAGTGATACCGGTCACTGCCTGCGATTGTAGTATGCGATACCGTTTCGCCATCGATCCATTGAGAAACCAACAAAAGGATCGCGGAGGCGGACATGCAGAATGCACTACTCAGAACACGCTATACGGATTTGTTCGGAACCGTCATGGGCGCCGTCGTCGGCATCGCTATCGTCGCTTACGGCACGGTTGTCGTGGTTGTCGAAATGTTGACGAGCGTTATTTAGCGTTATCGGGCGGCGTCAAAAAATCACGCGCCAAGCGAGTCACGCGCCGGTCCAACCGCATCACCTTCAATACCCCTGGCCTTGTAACGTCGCGCCTGCGCCAGCAGCTCATCATTGTCGACGCCCTGGTAGAATAGTTCGAGGCGTTTCGGCGTCGCGCGGGACCACAACAATTTCATCGCGGATTCGGCATCGCCCGCATCGGCGAGGTTCAACGACATACCGACATAGTTGAGGTTGGAAAACACGGTCAAATCTTCCATCGCTGGATCCGCAACGGCAATGAAGCGGTCGATGAAGGCGATCATCGGGATGGTGATATCCTCAAGCACACTCATTGTCACCGACACGGGCAAGTTGAACAGTTCCGCGGTCATCGCCCGTCGCGCCGACACGTCCATGGCTTTCAGA
>JAYOFM010000028.1:30008-31830 GCA_038117225.1 Rhodospirillales bacterium | reverse complement strand
CTCGACGAAATCACTTTGCTTGCAGACCTATCGCAAGACGATTGGTCACGTGTGCTGAAACTGGTCGAAACCCGCCAGTTTCGAGCCGGTGAGGATTTGATTCGCGGCGGCGACAAGGACGATTCCTTCTACATTCTGACCAATGGCGAAGTTGACGTCGTCATCGGCGACGGCGACGGCGGCGAAACCGTTCTGGCGACCATCACCGAGGGGTCGGTGTTCGGCGAAATCGCCTTCTTCGACGGTGCGCCGCGCAGCGCCACCATCCGGTCGCGATCAACGGGCAGCGCGGTCCGCGTGACCCGCGAGAATTTTGAGACCCTGGCCGCGTGGGAGCCGACCATCGCGCGCCAACTGCTCTTCGATCTCGGCCGCATCCTGGCGATGCGGTTGCGCTGGACCACCGGCCGCGCCGCCGGCTGACGGGGTCACGCCGATAAATCTTGGGGGAATGAACGCCACATGAGCGAGGTTATCGATAAGCCGTTTCCGAGCTATCTGGAGATGCCGGCACGGCTGCCGGCGTGGTTCTGGTGGGGTTTCCGCCTTGCCACCTTCGCGGTCATGCTGGGCGTCGCCTGGATGGTGGCGACCGCGCCAGAAACGGGGTTCGCACTCTTCTGGAAAGTTTTGATTCCGTCGCTGCCGTTGCTGTTCGCCACCGCGCCGGGCATCTGGCGTCAAATTTGCCCGATGGCATTCCTCAATCAGTTGCCGCGCACGTTCGGTTTTTCCCAGGAACGCACGCTGCCGGTCAAATTCAAGAACCTCGCCTATTTTATATCCGCGCTGGCCTTCTTCATGCTGGTCAGCCTGCGCCATGTCTATTTCAACAAGGAACCGGCGGCGCTGCTGACGCTGGTTGTCGCCGCCCTATCGCTGGCCTTCATCGGCGGTGTTCTGTTCAAGGGGCGCAGTGGCTGGTGTGGAACCTTCTGTCCCCTTGCACCAATTCAAAAAGCCTATGGCCACGCGCCGCTGGCCACCGTGCGTAACGGCTACTGCCCGACCTGTGTCGGCTGCCAGAAGAACTGCTACGACTTCAACCCGCGCGCCGCCTTCCTCAGCGACCTTGCCGACGGCGACCTGTGGTATGCCGGCCACAAGAAATTTTTCGTCGCCGGGCTGCCCGGCTTCGCGCTCGGTTTCTTCACCGCCGCCGACCCGGCGCAGACGGGCCTCGGCGCCTACTATCTGCATCTGGTCGGCTGGATTGTCACCGCGCTCGGCCTCTACATGGCGGTGCGCATCTTCGTGCGCATTTCCGATTATCTGGCGGCGGCGCTATCGGCCATGTCGGCGCTGGTCATCTTCTACTGGTTCACCGCCGCCGGTATCATCAACACCACGGCCAGCCTGTTCGGACTGACGGCCCCCGCCTGGGCCGACAAAGTGGTGGTTGTGATTGTCGTCGGCGTGGCGGCGCGGGTGATCTTCAACGGCGTCCGCGCCGACAAGGATTTCCAGGCCATGAACAGCGCCGGCGCCGAACCCCGCGTCGGCGTCAAGGTCGATGCCGTGCGCGCGGGCGGCGCCAACGCCGCCGACGATCTGGTCAGCGAACGCGCGTCGGGGCGCAGCTTCGCCGCCGATCCGGGTCGCACCCTGCTTGACGGCATTGAATCCGCCGGCCTGGTGCAGGACTTCGGCTGCCGCATGGGCATGTGCGGCGCCGACGCCATCGCCATCGTCGACGGCATGGAAAACCTCAGCCCGCCGTCCGACGATGAACTGGCGACGCTACGCCGGCTTGGACTGGAAGGCCGCGCCCGCATGGCCTGCGTCTGCAAGGCGTTGGGTGGCGGCGTCACCATCGATCTTG
>JAYOFM010000028.1:5744-29908 GCA_038117225.1 Rhodospirillales bacterium | reverse complement strand
CGATCTTGGCGAGGAAACCGGCATCCAGCGCATCGTCATCATCGGCAACGGCACCGCCGGCATGGCGGCGGCCGATGAAATCCGCCGTCTCAGCGCGTCCTGCAAGATCGACGTCATCGCGCGGGAAAACCATCCGTTCTACAACCGCATGGCCATCGGCCGGCTGCTCTATGGCCGCACCGGGCTGGATGATCTGACCCTGATGGCGCCTGACTGATACGAGAAGAAAAATATCGACGTCTGGCTCAACACCCAGGCGACGGCGATCGACCGTGAGGCCCGCGAGGTGAAACTGGGAACCGGGGAAACCCTGCCCTATGACCGACTGGTGCTTGCGCAGGGGTCCCGTGCCGTGGCGCCGCCCGCCGATGGCGCCGATCTACCCGGCTGCTTCGTCCTGCGCGAGGCCGCCGACGCCCAGGCAATCCGCGCCTGGCGTCAGGAGAAAGGTTGCGAGCGGGCGGTCGTGCTGGGCGGCGGCGTGCTCGGCATCGAGGCGGCGGACGCGTTGCGTCGACTCAATCTCAAGACCACCATCGTGCAGCGCTCCGACCGACTGATGAACCGGGAACTGGACGAGAAGGGCAGCGCCATCCTGCGCGGCTACCTCGAAGACCTGGGGATCGATGTGGTCACCGGCGCCTCGGTCGCCGCCGTGCATGGCGACGAGCGGGTGGAAAAGATCGAACTGACCAACGGCGAATTCCTGCCGGCGGAAATCTACATCGCCTGCGCCGGCGTGCGCGCCAACGCTGAAGTGCCGGCGGAGGCTGGGCTTGATGTCAACCGGGGTGTCATCGTCGACGACACCATGAAAACATCCGATGACAACATCTACGCCGTCGGCGACGTGGCCGAACTGCCGGGCGCGGTCGGTGGTTTGTGGGCCGTCGGCACGGCGCAGGCCGCCGTCGCGGCACAAGCCCTGTTCGGTCGCGCGGCATCCTATGTGGCGCCGAGCACCCTGGTCAGCCTGAAAATGGACGGCATCGACGTCAAGGGATTCGGTAAATTGGAAGACGCCGACGGTACCGAGGAATTGCTCGACGCGGACGAGCCGGAAAACCTGCGGCGCCGCCTGTTCGTCACCGACGGCCGCATCACCGGCGCCGTCTTCGTCGGCCCGCCAGGCACCGGCCAGGACGTCGCCCAGGCGATTCAGAAGCGCGCCGACGTGTCGGGCGTGCTCGATCGACTGCGCGCCGGAGAGTGGGCGGCGCTGGGCGAGGTCTAACTACGCCACCGGACAGGCGGCCCTAAACCACTCGGCGATGTCCCTGCCGGTCATGAACACCGTGTCGTCGCGCGCCATCAGAATATCGAGCGCGCCGGTCAGATAGGGCATGCGGTGGGTCGCGCCGATGAGGTGCGGGTGCAGGCCGAGGGTCAACACCCGGGCGCCGGCCGCGGCATCGGGTTCCGCGTCAAAGGTCGCCAGGGTATCGACGACGCGGCGATGGAATTCCGCCGAGGCGTGTCGTTCCACCGCGTAGAGCAGACTGTCGTCGTGATCGAGGGTATTGGGCAGCGCGATCAGCGGGCCATGCGCCGTCGTCATCCAGCACGGCACGTCGTCGAGGCCCCAGTCACAGACATAGGTGACGCCTTGGGCGGCCAGCAGATCGGGCGTGGCGTCGGTTTCGCGCAGGCCCGGCCCGAGCCAGCCCGTGACCGGCTGGCCGGAGAACGCGCGCAGCCGGTCCAGGCTTTCGGAAATCGTCGCCGCCTCCGTTTCCGTATCGAGGGCGCGCTGTACCACGCCGTGGCCGATCAGTTCCCAGCCAGCATCCAGAATGGCCGCCGCCGCCGACGGGTAGACGTCGACCACGGCGGCATTGATCGCGCACGACGCCGGCAAGCCGCGCGACGCCAATGCCTGGATGATGCGCGGCAGGCCGCATCGCACGCCGTATTCGAACCAAGTGAAATTGGGCACGTCGGGCACCGGTGCCATGCCATGCGGCGCCGGCAGCAGGGCGCGCGGCACCGGCGCGTCGAATGGCCAGGCTTCCACGTTGACCTCCACGTGCACGATGATCCGCTTGCCGCCCGGGCCCGCGAGAGGCCGCCGCTCCGACGACAGGGTAAACGGTATTCTCGGATTACTCGGCGTGGATCTACTGGTCATGCGAATGTCCTTCCGGGTCGACCGCGCCGATGTAACGGTGGACATGATGCGGCCGGTGCGTCAGGCCGACACAGAAGGCGCCGACCACGTCGGCGATGGCATCCATTTCGCGGCGTAGATCGGCGGTGGCCTCGGTCAGTTCGACAGCGCGGGCGTTGGCCTGGTCGACCAGGCGGTCGTAGTCGATGGTGGTGAAGCGGCCCTGATCATAGACCACGCGGCCGCCGATCATCACCGTCGCCACCGCCGAGCCGTTTTCGCAATACACCACTTGGTTCAAGGCATCGTTAAGCGGCACGTAATTCAAATCCCGCAAATCGAGGAACACCAGATCGGCGGTGAAGTCCGGCGCCAGCCGGCCGATGTGGTCGAAGCCGAGCACCCGGGCACTGCCCGCCGTCGCCATGTCCAACACCGCCTGGGCATCGAGCCATTGGGTGTAGTCCGGCGTTTCGGCGCGCGACGTGAAGGCGGCGAGGCGCGTCGCCTCGAACATATTGAGCTGATCGGCGCAGCTGGCGGTATCGGTACCGATGCCGACGGGAATGCTGGCGGCGATCATGCGCCCGGCCGGCGCCATGCCGTTGCCAAGCCGCAGGTTGCTGCCTGGATTGTGCGCCGCCGCCGCACCCCGGTCGGCGAGGCGATTGATATCATCGTCGTCGAGCCAGATGGCGTGCGCCGCGCCGAAGCGGGGCCCGAGAATACCAAGCTCGTCGAGGCGCCGGGTCACCGAGACACCCCAGCGGTCTAGGCCGGTGACCGCCTGCACCTTTGATTCGGCGAGGTGGGTGTGGAAGAAGACGTCGTATTCGCGGGTCAGGTCGGCGACATCGGTCAAATAGTCATCGCTGCACAGCATCGGGATCGACGGCGCCAACGCCGGGCGCACCCTGTCGCGGTCGAACGGCCAGTCGTGCAGCACCCGGCGCGCGCCCGCCAGGGTGGTTTCGCGCGGCGAGGCCTTGGCGCGCTCGATGGCGGCTCGCATGCCGTCCGGCACGGCGTCAATCAAACCGGGGATGGCGGCCCAGAAGGTGCCGTCGGCGAGCGCCGGCGCCACCACCGCGCGCATGCCGATTTCCTCGTAGGCGGCGGCCACCGAGCCAATACCGTCCGGCGACGGCGACGGCAACTCCAACACCATGTCGTAGCACGCGGTACAGCCCTTGCGGATCATCTCGGCGGCGCCCAACAAGGCGCCCAATCTGAGATCATCGCGCGCCCGCCCGCCGATCGCCCACGGCCCGGCATTGAGCAGCATTTCCAGCGTCCAGTTGCCGGCGATGCCCTTGGCCAGCGTGTAATGGCTGTGGGTATGGGCGTTGACCAGCCCGGGAATGATCAAGCGATCGCCGGCGCGAATTTCCTCGGCATCGGCGGGTGCCTCCATGCCGGGCGCGCCGATCTCCTTGATCTTGCCGTCGACGATCAGAATATCCGCCGCGCGCGGGCGCGGCGCATTGTGCTCAAGTACCGCGCCGCCCCGGATGATCTTGCTCGGGCGTTCAGCCATCGTCCATCACTCCAGCGCCGCCGGAGCCGTCGGCATCGACGAACCAATCGGCGATCTCGCTGCCGGTGACGAAGACGGTGTCACCGCGCGCCTGCAACAGATCGAGCGCGCGGGCCAGATAATGCGCCCTGTGGGCAACGCCGGCCACGTGCGGATGCAGCGCCAGCGTCAGCACCTTGGGATTGTCCGCCAGCTCCGTTTCATAGACCGCCAGTGTCGCTTCCAGGCGTTTCAGCATTTCGTCCGACGACTGGTTCTGCACCACCCACAGCGGCACGTCGTTGAGTTCCATCGTATAGGGCATGGCGATCAAGGGACCGTGTTCGGTGCGCATCCAGCACGGCAGGTCATCGACGTACCAATCGGCCAGCCAGTCGATGCCCCGTTGCTTCAGCAGGTCCGGCGTATGGTTGGTCTCGCCGACGCCGGCACCGAGCCAGCCGCGGGGCTTCTTGCCGGTCAACAGTTCGAGCCGCTCCAGGCTGGCGTCGATGACGGCGGTCTCGTCGGCCTCGGCGGCCAGGGAGCGCTGGATCCAGCAGTGGCCGACGAATTCCCAATCGGCGGCCAGCATGGCTTCGGCGCAGGACGCGTAGACGTCGGCGCACTGGGCATTCATGAAGGCGCTGGCGCGGATACCGCGCTCACGCAACAGGCGCAGAATGCGCGGCATGCCGACCCGCATGCCGTATTCGACCCAGGCATAGTTGGCGACATCGGGAATCGGCGACTGGCCGTGTGGCGCCGGTATGACACCCCGCGGCATCGCCTGATCGAACGGCCAATACTCAACGTTGACCACCACGTGCACCATCAACGGCTTACCGCCGAGCGCCGGCAACACCGGCCGCTCGCTGGTCATCTGGTAGGGGATACGCGGGTTCGAGTCCGCCATTTTGTCCTCCTGCGGCGCGCGGGCGCCGCCCACTTCATGGGCATTCGGTACGCCCATCCTCCACTATCGTATCGACGATTTCAGGCAGAAGACAGGGGGCATGTCGGAAAGTGCGGGCGACACTATCGCGAGAATGAGCTGAACTTACAGTCTCAAGGACAGCGTTCGAGGCTTCAGCCGTAACGCTCGCCCCAGTTGCGCAGCGCCAGCAGGACCGGCTTCAAGGTTCGGCCCTTCTCGCTCAGGCTGTATTCCACGTGGGGCGGCACCAGTGGATAAACCTTACACACGAATAGGCCGGCCTATTCCAACGCCTGGAGTTGCTTGGTCGGCATGCGCTCGGTAGCGTCGCCTCAACCACCACAAGGAGCCACGCCATGCCGCATCTGGCAATCGTCGCCCATATTCATGCCAAGGCGGACAAGGTCGATCTCGTCAAAGGTGAACTGCTAAAGCTCATCACCATGACCCGCGCCGAGGACGGCTGCATCCAGTATGATCTGCACCAGGACAATGACGACCCGGCGCACTTCATGTTCTTTGAAAACTGGCAAAGCCGGGAGCTCTGGCAAATGCATATGAACGCGCCGCATCTCGCCACCTATATGACGGCCACCGATGGCGCCGTCGAGGCGTTCACGCTGCATGAAATGACCAAGGTCGACTGACACATCCGAGAAATGGAAAATCCGATGAAAGCCGTTGCCCTTACCCAGCACCTGCCGATCGATGCGCCCGACTCGTTTCTCGACGTCGGGCACCGAGGCCGTGGTGGACAGGAACGCGGGTGGCGTGGCGCCAACTCGCCCTCTGAATAGTTGATGTGCGATTTCGGCTCGGGCAAAAGAATGAAATCATCTAATTCGCGATAGATTATACTCTATCGCCGCTGACAAATGGACACCAGTTCCCTGACTCATTTCTTTCTGGGGGTTTAATCTAATATACGTATTGAAAATATAGCTTTATTCCGGATTCCGAAACAGGGTCATCGCTGAATTCAATTCGGCTAAGAACCATATTGATCACAAATAGAGTATTCTCTTTTATTGACCGCTTCATCATTCCGGGATTATGGTCGCGGGCATGGTCGACGGAATTGCTGAACGACTTCAGCGACCGCGCGGTGTTTCCAGGGAGACTCCGAGGAAATGATGACGGAGCAGGGCGAACTCATAGGCTGGCTGAACGATCGGTATGCGAACGAAAACGAAATTGCCGATTTGGCAAAATACGAACGCCTTTATCAGGTCATCCTGGCGGCCATAAGAGAGCGTGTGCTTTCCCCTGGTGACAAGTTGCCGGCCGAACAGGTTTTGAGCCGGCACCTGCCGCTCAGCCAGGCGACCGTGCGAAAGTGCTTCACGCTCTTGGCGCAACGCGGCGTGATTTCCCGCGAACATGGCCGCGGAACCTTTGTTTCCGCCGAGGAGCACGGCATCAGCGATCTCTGGCATTTTCGCTTTCGTGATCCCGATGGTCCGGGCTTCATGCCGATTTACAATCGCATTCTATCGCGGACGGTCCGCATTGATGGCGACATAGCGCGTTTGTTTCCGAACGCCGGCAACAAGCTTGTCTGCATCGAACGCGCGGTGAATATCGGATCTCGCTTCAACTGTTATAGCGAGCTGTTTCTCCCCGCTGAAAAATTTGCGCGCATCATGGACGAACCCGTTGGCGAACTGGAGCGGGTCAACCTTAAGGACATCTTGGCGCGGGAATTCCGTACGCCGACCCTCTCCGTCACTCAAAATATGTGTGTCGAGCCGATACCGACACGGGCGTCTGAACCCATGGCTGTCCCGACCGGCTCGCTGGCCCTGTCGTTGCACGTAACGGGATTCACTTTCGGTAATCAGGCGATCAGTTTTCAACGTATTTGGATTCCTCAAACTCCCTACAAGCTGAACTTGCCCGCCTTGGCGGAATCGATCGCGCAAAAGGAATATCGGGCGCCGCTGAACGAAGCCGCCCATGGCTGAACCGCGTTGACGATAAGGCGAAGAAACGTGGGATGGACCGTCTCGACCGCGTCGGCCTTGCCGAAGAATCTCACCCACGAAAACACTTGAATCGGAAGGAGAGTTCAAATGACCGAAATTGATGAACAGCGGCTCTATGGGGATATCGTGGGCCATGTCCCTCCGGAAATCTCGGCCCGCATAAAAGTCGGCATGCAAGCCGACCCAAAATTGACAAAAATGTTTGAAGATATTCGCCTCCACGTCATGGAATCCGACGTGCTGGACGCGAAAACAGTCCAAATGCTGCTGTTTGCCATGATGGCGGCAAAATTGGTCGGACCGCCGACCCAGTATCACGCCGTTGCCGCAAAAATGGCTGGCGCCAGCATGGAAGAACTTTATGCCGTGGCCGGACTTACCTTGCTGACCGGCGGCATGCGCTCCTACAACACGGCCGGCGCGGCGATCGCCGCCGCTTTTGACGCCCCTTCCGAAGAATAAAATTTCACCAAGGAGAGTCCCATGGATGCCAAACTCGCTTTTGAGTTCGTCAAGATCCCGGACACCCGCTCTACCGCGAAGCCACGCAAAAGTGGTTTGACGTCCCTCATCGATTACGGAATTCCGTTGAATAACCAAGTTGCCCTGTTGGAAACGTCGGGCCATCTCATCGACATTGCGAAAATTGCGACCGGCACATCTCGCGTCTACGACGAACGAATGCTCGTTCGCAAGATTGAATCCTATGCCGAGCAAAATGTCGCGACCCAGATGGGCGGACAGTTCGCCGAGTACGTCTATGCGACAACCGGATTGAAGGGGGCGGAAAAACTATTCGCGGAAGCGCATCGCATCGGCTTCGAGATCGTCGAAATATCTGATACCTGCCGCCCCATCGACCCAGAGCAACGGAAATTGCTGGTCGCGGCCGCACGCAACGCCGGCCTGCGGGTGGTCTGTGAAGTCGGCCTCTACGAGGGCAGTACCGACGCCGCGAAGATCGTCAACGATATCGAATTCGCGCTTGGGCTTGGTGTCGAATGGGTCATCGTTGAAGGTGCCGAATTGGTGGATGTCGATGGATTCAAGGAGGATGTCGTTACCCTCATTCGAAATTCCGTTGATGTCGATCGGCTGATTTTTGAGATGCCGGGTCCTGGAATAAGTGACGCGTCGCCGAAACAACTCGAGGCCTTGAAACGCGGCCTGGTGCGCGAATTTGGCCCTGACGTCAGTCTCGGGAATCTGCTTCCCGACGAGATCGTCGAAACGGAAGTCGTTCGGATCGGTATCGAGGATTGTAATGCTTGGCCGGACTGAACCCGAACGACCGGTTACGCAGGGACCTCACCATGGCTGAATCCATTGCCCGCCAACTCGCCGGTTTCACTCGGGCCTGCTCGCTCGAATCGGCTCCCCAATTCGTCATCGACCGCGCCAAGCTGTATATCATCGACACGCTGGGTGCCATCATCGCCGGCACCGAAGAGGACTCCAGTCGCATCATTGCCGATGTGGCGTCTCGGGTCGGCGGGCAGGGAAACTGTACGGTCGTCGGGTCGGACCATCGAGCTTCCGTGACGACGGCGGCTTTGATAAACGGCGCGGCCGGCCATGCCGTCGAAATCGATGACGACCACCGAACATCGGCCCTGCATCCCGGGGTCGCCGTTTTACCGGCCGCATTCGCCGCCGCGGAGGATTGCGGCGCGGACGGTCGGGCGCTGCTGTCAGGTGTTGTCGCCGGTTACGAGGTGATGATCCGGGTTGGCAATGCGTTTCGCGGTGCCCAGGATCGCGTGGGGTTCCATTCCACCGGAACGTGCGGGGTGTTTGGGGCCGCCGCCGCCGCGGGGCGCATTCTGGGATTGGACACGGATCAACTGTCGAGCGCACTGGCAATCGCGGGCAGCCAGGCGGCTGGACTGCAAGAGTGGAAATCCGACGGCTCTTGGACGAAACGTCTGCATCCGGGCAGGGCCGCCGAGAGCGGCATCCTGTCGGCATTGCTGGCCGCGCGGGGGTACACCGGCCCTCACTCCGTTTTCGAAGGGCCGTACGGGTTCTTGAAGGCCTATGCCGGCGGCGAGCCGTACGATGCCGATTTAATCACCCACGGTCTGGGTATCGAGTACCAAGGAGCCGAAACGGCGTTCAAACCCTACGCGTGTTGTCGGTTTTCCCATCAGCTCATCGATGCCGTGTTGGATTTGGTCGCGAAGCATGACTTCGGCGTGGACGATGTGGAGCGTTGCCAGGTTCGAATATACCGAAGCGGTTATAATGCGCTGTTCGAGCCGGCGGCAAGACGCACCCGGCCGGCTACGGTGGTCGATGCACAGTTCAGCGCACCCTACATTGTCGCCGTATCGATCATCCATGGGCCGCCGCTGCCGCGGCATTTCACGTCGGAGATGCTATCGGCCCCCGATGTGCTTCGGTTGATTGACCGTATCGAGGGCGTGCCGGACGATATGTATGAGGAATCCTATCCGGAAAGTTACCCCACCCGCGTCACAATCTGCCTCAAGGATGGCCGCAAGCTCGAAGCGTTCGAGGAAATCGCTTCCGGCGATCCCGCCAAGCAGATTTACGCGTCTCAGCCGGACCGCTTTCGCGAAGATGTCGTGCGGAAGTTTCACGCCCTCCTGGATGCCTCGCCGGAATTTCGGGGCAGGGCCGCGGCGATTCTGAAGGCGGCCCTTCGGCTTGAAGAAATGGAAAACGTGGCCGAGTTGTCCCGGCATTTGGCCGCGCATTGAAACATGAGTCGATCGGGAGCGGCGCTCCAACCGCGACGTGACAGCGTCACCGCGGGGAGAGGCACGCAGTCTTTCCGTCACGCCAATGCGGCGCGCAAATCCGCCAGATCCATCAGTTCCGCGTCCGGTTCATAGCCGATCTCGCCGTCGCGGGCGAAGCGGTTGATCCAGATGCGGCGGCCGAAGCCGAGGACCTTGGCGGGCTTGATGTCGTGGTAGAAGCCCTGGGCGATGTGGGTGACGTCCGCGGCCGGCGCATCAATGCGCGCCAATAGTTCGCGGAACATGCCGGCGGCCGGCTTGTAGCATTCAGCCTCGGAAGCCAGGACGACGGCGTCCACGGCGACGCCGATGCGGGCGATCGAGTGGATGATGATATCCGGCTCCGAATTGGACAGGATGGCCAGTCGGTGGTCGCGCTTGAGATCGCGCAGTGCCGGCGCCACGTCGGGGAACGGCGGGGCGGCGCGCGCCGCCTCGATGATGATTTCCTCATCGGCCGGCGTCACCTCCTGGCCGGCGGCGGCGAGCCCGGCGGCGAGGCTTCTGCGCAGCACCTGATTGAGAATGACGAAGGACTTGGCCGTCTGGATTTCCCGCTCACGGGTTTCGAAGGCGTGCCGGGCGGCGTCCACCGCCGCGTCATCGCCGCCCTTAGCGCGCACGATGTTGGCCAACGCCGTCGCCTTGGCCTCGGAATAGGCAACCAGGGTGTCGTAGCAATCGAACGTCAGCCAGGGTTTGTCGGCACTCATCGGGCTCGCTTCCCTATCGCGGTGATGTTGGACCGGATTTTGCCACGTATGAACGCCGGTGCGGCAACACAAAATAACGCGAACGTGCCGTTTTCATTGTGAATAGGATTACAGGATCGTGGAGTGTCACCACGTCCAAGCGCGAAATGATGACATTTTCGACCCCTTCGAGGCGTCTTTTGAACAAAATTAAGGGGTTAGGCTGAAATAGGTCGATTCCAGCGGCCTCTAAACGCTTACAAACGGCTTCTAACCGTAAAAAGTATTCTATTTTGGAATTATTGTGCCCTTAGGGGGCTATATCCGGGTCGATATCAAGATGGCCAGTTTGGAGCCGGTCTTGATGGCGCCTTTCAGCACATCATAGCCGGGTGCCTGTTCGGCGCCGTGCTCGAGGGCGGTTTCCTTGTGGCGCAGTTCGTCCTGGCGGAACTGTTCGAACGTGTCGCGAAGATCGTCCTCGCCGCCGTCCCGCTCAAGCCGCTCGACCTGTTCGGCGTAGTGTTCGTCGATGGCCTCCTCGACGGCGACGGTGCAGGCGTGCGCCGCCTTTTCACCCATCAGCGCGGTGGCGGCGCCGAGCGCGAAACCGGCGACGTGCCACAGCGGCAGCAGGGCCGTCGGCCGCACCTGGCGATCGCCGATCAGATCGTCGAAGGTCTTAAGGTGGCGGCGCTCCTCGGCGGCCATTTCCTCGAGCAGCGGGCGCGCCGCGCTGTCGCCGAGCACCGCTAGCTGGCCTTCGTATATACGGACGGCACCGTACTCGCCGGCGTGATCGACACGAATCATGGCCTCGACCATGTCGGCGTGACTGCCGTCACCGGGAAGCCTCGCCGGGCCGCGGGTTGTGTCGCGCCGGGTCATGTCGGGGACGCCTTGCGGAGTTTCGCCGTGCCGTAAAACAGGATGGCGGCAATAATCGGCGAGGCGATGGCGTTCCACGTCGCCATGGACACGCCGAGGAAGGCCCAATCGACCTCGTCGCAGCCCTTGGCCGCCTTCTGGGTCAGCGCCGCCAGCAGCTGGTCGCCGGTCATGGCGCCGGGCAGCTGGCCGCCGCAGGTCGCCGAGGCCCACCAATGCTGTTCGACGCCGACGTGATAGACGGCGAGCCCCGAGCCGACGACGAAAGCGACGCCGGCAATCATCAGAAAGCCGGTCCTGAGCGGCGGTCCGAGCACCAGCGCCGCGATGGCGAGACCCGCCGCCGCCCAATAGGGAATGCGCTGATAGAAACACAGCGGGCACGGCTCATAACCGAAAGCGAACTGGGCGACATAGGCGGTGCCGAGCGCCGCCGCCGCGACGGCGAGGATGAACAACGCGAGATATCTGCCGAGAACGTGGTCATCGGATATTGTGCTGGTCGCCGGGCTGGCTATCGATCCGTCCATGGCATTGATATAACGCCCCGGCCGCGATTTCGCCAGGGAGCGGTGTTACAATAGCAGCTTCAAGCCGACGAAGCCGCCGACCAGCAGCACACAGAAGACCACAAACAGCAAACCCAGCCGGCGCTCGATGAATTCGCGGATCGGCGCACCGAATTTCCACAATAACGCGGCGACGAGGAAGAACCGCAGGCCCCGGGCGGCGATGGACGACACCGTGAACACCACCGGGTCGAGCGCGGTAACGCCGGAGAGGATGGTGATCACCTTGTAGGGGAACGGCGTCGTGCCGGCGATGAACACGGCCCACGCGCCCCACTCGTTGTACTTGGCCTGGAAGGTGGCGAACTTGGCCTCGTAGCCGTACATCTGCAGCACCGGCTTGCCGATTTCCTCGTACAGGCCATAGCCGATGCCGTAACCGGCGAGACCCCCGAGCACCGACGCAACGGTGCACACGGCGGCGATGCGCCAGGCCCGGGTCGGCGCCGCCAGCACCATGGGGATGAGAATGATGTCGGGCGGAATCGGGAACACCGAACTTTCGATGAAGCTGATCGCGGCGAGCGCCCACAGGGCATGGCGGTGGCCTGCGAGGCCCATGGTCCAATCGTAAAGGCGGCGCAGCATCGGGCGGGGAAACTCCTCGGGTCAGGCCCGTTCGAACGGCGGGCCCGGCGGGTGATAGCAGGCGATTCCGGCGACGGCAACGTCGGCGGTATTGACCGGAACGGACGCGTGGCTAGACTGCGCCGGAGCGACCGACGCCCCGGGGCCCCTGTGGCGGAATTGGTAGACGCGGCAGACTCAAAATCTGTTGTCCGCAAGGACGTGCCGGTTCGAGTCCGGCTGGGGGCACCATCGACCGTTTGGACCCGGGCCCAAAGCGGGATCACTAGGGTCGACAATCCAGAAAGGCGTTCCGTTGGCCGATTCGTCCCTCGCATCACTTGAAGGATGCATCCCGCTGATCACCGGTGGCGCCGGCTATATCGGCAGCCACGTGGTCCATCTGCTGAACGACCTCGGAATTCGTCCTGTGGTGCTCGACGACCTGTCATCGGGCCGGCGTGATCTGCTGCCGGACGGCGTGACCTTCGTCGAAGGCGATGTGGGTGACCAGGATCTGGTGGAGCGGATCTGCCGCGACCGCGCCATCACGGCGGTGATCCACTTCGCCGGCAGCATCCTGGTTTCCGAATCGGTGGAACGGCCGCTCCATTACTACCGCAACAATGTCGGCGGCGGACTGGCATTGATCGAGGCGACGGCGACGGTGGGCATCGACCAGATCGTATTTTCGTCTTCGGCGGCGGTCTATGGCGCGCCGGACCACAGCCCGATCCCCGAGACGGCGCCGACCCAACCGATCAATCCCTACGGTTGGACTAAGCTGATCACCGAACGCATGCTCGTCGACGCACAACCGGTGACCGGCCAGCGTCACGTGGCGTTGCGCTATTTCAATGTCGCCGGCGCCGACGCCTTGGGGCGCACCGGCGAGTGCCGACGCCAGGCAACCCATCTGATCAACGTGGCCAGCGAGGTCGCCGCCGGCCGGCGTCCGTCGATGGTCGTCCACGGCACCGACTATGCGACCCCTGATGGCACCTGCGTGCGGGATTACGTTCATGTCAGCGATCTCGCCGACGCCCATGTCCGCGCCCTGTCCTATTTGGCGACCGGGGGTGCATCGCAAGTTCTCAATTGCGGCTACGGCCACGGCTTCTCGGTGCGCCAGGTCCTGATGGCGGTCGAGGCCGTAACCGGCGCGCCGCTGGCGGCCTCGGACGGCGCGAGACGCGCAGGCGATCCGCCGCAACTGGTCGCCGACGCCGCGCGCATTCGCGATGTCCTTGGCTGGCGGCCGCAATTCGACGATCTGGAAACCATCATCGCCTCCGCCATCGACTGGGAACGCCGGAGACCAAACTAAAGAGGTCAATCTAAGCGTCGATGTGGCGCCCCAGACGCACCGCCGACGCGCCCCTGTTAAGGCGACGTGACGGCATGATCAGCACGCAATCGTCATAGGGTGTCTTGACCGGCGTGTCGTCATCGTAGCCGATCACCGTACCCGCTTTCTCGATGACCTCAAGGCCACGGTAGTCCTCAACGAATCGGAAGGAGTCGCTGGTGATGGTCACCGGGCCCGAGACCTCGATGAAGGTCTGCGCCGGCGCGATGTCGGCCGCCAGGTACGGCGCAGCCGTCTCGGCGTCGATGGCGCCGGTTTCGACCAGAAACCGGTAGGTCGTTTCAATCGCCATGTCGGCGCTGGATTGTTCCCAGTGCTGGCCGCATTCGACCAGTAAGGCGTTGCGCTTGCTGGATTCGTCGCCAAAGTCGGCGTAGTCGCGCATGCGCTTTCCGGCGGCGTGGCCGGCGTCACAGACGACGGTTTGCGGCACTCCGACCGCCTTCGCCAACGTACGGCCCTTGACCAGCGGTCCCGCCATCATCAGCGGCGCCGTCGCGTGTTGCATGGAGTGGATGTCGAGCAACAGATCGACGGTATCGATGAACGGCCTGATTTCCCGCGCCCGGCGTAACTCGACACTGTCACGATCCCCCTCCAGCACCTCGGCCGTCCACAGACGGTTGAAATCCTCGTCGACAAAACGCGACGCGGTCGGATTGGCGGCGTCGAAACTGTGGTAGGCGGCGGCGTTGCAAAAGCCCAGGCTGAGCGAGCCGCGCGCCGGGCGGATGTCGTGGCGGAATACATGGTCGACGGCGATGGCGCCGCACAGTTCATTGCCGTGAACGACCGCGGTGATCATGACGTGCGGTCCAGGACGTTCAGAATCGAACGTCGTGAAGTAATCGATCCCGGTATTGCCGGCCCGATACGGCTCGATATCCGGCGGATTCAGATCTACGACATAGTTATCACGTGAGTCTTGGGGCATAAGACGATTTCCGTCGCGAAAGGGTTGCCTATAAGGCGCCACGGATAGCAACGTTACCACTGACGCGTGGTCCGGTGATACGGCAATATTTGCAGCGCCAGCAACACATCAGGAGATTCCTGAACCAACGCCAACACCTTGAATACTATCGCAATCCGACAACCGCGACGGGGGTTGTAGTCAGTCTGAATTTAGGTTCAAGATGCCGTCGCGGGCGCGGTGTCAATCGAGGCAATCGGCCCCAACGCACTATAAAGCACCCACGGGAGGACCCAGATGCATATTCGGAGAATTTTCGCCGCCGCGTTGGTCGCCGGAGCGTTCTCGCTGCCGGCTGCCGTGCAGGCCCAGACACTGACCATCGGCCTCGGCACAGAGCCATCGTCGATCGATCCGCACTACCACAACCTCGGCCCCAACAACCAGATCGCGCAGCACATCTTTTCGCGTCTGATTGAACAGGACGAGAAGCAACGCCTGACGCCGGGTTTGGCGACCTCATGGAAGCCGATCAATGACACGACCTGGGAATTCAAGCTCCGCTCGGGCGTTAAGTTCCACGATGGCTCACCATTCACCGCCGATGACGTTTTGTTCACCATGGAGCGCGCCGCCGCGCATCCGAACGCCAAATCGAGCTTCAAGCTCTATACCCATGGCGGCGGCAAGGTGTTCAAGAAGGTCGACGCCACCACCATCCACGTGACGACACCAAAGCCGTATCCGCTGATGGCCGTCGACCTGTCGAACGTGCATATCGTATCCAAGAAGTCGGAAGGCAAGTGGGAAGGCGAATTTAACAACGGCAGCCAAACTCACGGCACCGGCCCTTACAGGTTCGTCAAGTGGACCAAAGGCGAGATTCTCGAATTCGCCCGCAATGAAGATTACTTCGGCAAGAAGCCGCACTGGAAATCAGTCATCATCAAGCCGATCAAGTCGCCGCCGTCCCGCCTCGCCGCGTTGTTGGCCGGTGATGTCGACTTCATCGACCAGGTGCCGACGGTGGATATCGAACGCCTGAAGAAGGAGCCTAAGCTCGCCTTGAGCCAGGGCGTGTCCAACCGCGTCATCTACCTGATGGCGGATCAGTTTCGCGACCCTACTCCTTTCGCCAAGGGTCTGGACGGCAAGGACATCAAGAATCCTTTCATGGACGTGCGCGTGCGCCGCGCCATTTCCAAGGCCATCAACCGTGACGCCATCGTCGAACGGGTCATGGAAGGGGTCGCCATCAAGGCCGGCCAGTTACTGCCGGATGGCTTCTTCGGACGTTCCGACAACTTGAAGCCAGAGAAGTATGATCCGGCAGGCGCCAAGAAACTGCTGGCTGAAGCCGGCTACCCCAACGGTTTCGCCACCACCCTGCACGGCCCCAACAACCGCTACATCAATGACGCCAAAATCGTCGAGGCGATCGCCCAGATGCTTAGTGCCATCGGCATCAAGACGACACCGGATACCATGCCGAAGAGCGTCTTCTTCAAGCGCTCAAAAAACAGGGGGCCGGACAAGCCGCAGGAATTCAGCTTCGTGCTGGTCGGTTGGGGCTCGGGCACCGGCGAACCGTCCTCGCCCTTGCGTTCGCTGCTGGCGACCTATTCGAAGGAGAAGGGTTGGGGCTCCTCGAACCGGGGTCTGCACTCCAATCCGAAGATGGACGCGGTGCTGGAAGAGGCCCTTGCCACGGTCGACGACGACAAACGCGCCATGTTGCTCGCCAAGGCGACCGACATTGGCGTCGGCGAGGACTTGGGCATTATCCCGCTGCATTACCAGGTCAACACCTGGGCGGCGAAAAAGGGTCTGAGGTACATTGCGCGCACCGACGAACGCACCATCGCGATGGGCGTTGTGCCGGAATAACGACTGATTGATCGTCGGGCGGTGCGTCTCCATGGCGCGCCGTCCGACATCATCACATCTCAATGACGATCCGATGAACGGATCGCGGGGGAGCGTAATCGGGTCATGACCGTCTTCATCATCCGCCGTCTGATGCAAAGCGCTATGGTGGTGCTGGTGATGTCGTTCCTGGTGTTCAGCGGCGTCAATCTTGTCGGCGACCCGGTGGAAATGATGGTCTCCGACGAGGCCGACCAGGAAGAGCGGGATCGGGTTATCCGCTCCATGGGGCTCGACAAGCCCTGGTATGTTCAATACGGCCTGTTCGTCACCAATGCGCTGCAGGGTGATCTCGGAAAATCCTTCGTCTATGGCGAGCCGGCGCTGCAATTGATCGTGCAACGCATTCCGGCGACCTTCGAACTGGCACTGGCCGCGTTGCTGATGGCGGTGGTTATCGGCATACCGCTCGGCGTATTCGCGGGACTGAAACCCGAGGCCCGGTCATCCAGAGTCATCATGGCCGGGTCCATACTCGGATTCTCCCTGCCGACTTTCTGGGTCGGACTTATGTTCATCATGGTCTTCGCGGTCATTTTGGGATGGCTGCCATCGACCGGCCGCGGCGACACGGTGCCGCTTCTGGGCATCAGCGTCAGTTTTCTGACCCTCGACGGCCTGTCGCATCTGCTTATGCCGGCGGTCAATCTGGCGTTGTTCAAGATATCGCTGGTCATCCGGCTAGCACGCGCCGGCACGCGCGAGGTGGTGCATCAGGACTATATCAAGTTCGCCCGTGCCAAGGGCTTGAGCACCCGACGCATTATTTTCGTGCATCTGATGAAGAACATCATGATCCCGGTGGTCACCGTGCTGGGGCTCGAATTCGGCGGCCTGATCGCGTTTTCGGTAGTCACCGAAACGGTCTTCGCCTGGCCCGGCATGGGTAAGCTGATCATTGATTCCATCAACGGCCTCGACCGGCCCGTGATCGTCGCCTACCTGATGATCATCGTGCTCATCTTCGTCATTATCAATTTGGTGGTCGACATACTTTATTCGATCCTCGACCCCAGGGTCCGGCTGCAGGAAATGAAATCATGAATACCAACGCAGAGGCCGCGATCAAGACCACGACGCCGACGGATCCGGATGCCCAGGTCGAAACCCCGTTCCAGAGATTTCGTGCCGATTTCCTGGAAAGCCGTGTCGCCACCGGCGCCTTGGTGGTGCTGACCGCCCTTATCTTTATCGCCATTTTCGCGCCGTTTATTTCACCGCAGAATCCGTATGATCTGGCGATGGTCAGCGTGCTCGATTCAAAGCTGCCACCGGGCGAGAAAAGCATGTCCGGGATGACCTTCTATCTCGGCACCGATGGTGCCGGACGTGACCTGCTAAGCGCCATGTTTTATGGCCTTCGTATCAGCCTCGGTGTCGGCGTCATGTCGGGTGTCATCGCCATGTGTATCGGCGCCACCGTCGGCCTCGTCGCCGCCTACATGGGCGGCCGCACGGACACCTTGTTGATGCGGTTCGTCGACATCCAGCTGTCATTTCCATCGATCCTGGTGGCACTGATCCTACTGGCGCTATTGGGCAAGGGGGTCGACAAGATTATCATTGCCCTGGTGGTGGTGCAGTGGGCGTATTACGCACGCACCGTGCGCGGCTCGGCGCTGGTCGAGCGCAATAAGGAATACATCGAGGCCGCCACCTGCCTGGCCCTCGACCACAAACGCATCCTGTTTCGTCATCTGCTGCCCAATTGCCTGCCGCCGCTGATCGTCGTCGGCACCATCCAGACGGCACACGCCATTTCACTGGAAGCAACGTTGAGCTTTCTCGGTGTCGGCTTGCCGATTTCAGAACCATCGCTGGGCCTGCTGATCGCCAACGGCTTTGATTACATGCTGAGCCACAAGTACTGGATCAGTTTCTTCCCAGGCATCGCCCTGCTGATCACCATCGTGTCGATCAATCTGGTCGGCGATCAGTTGCGCGACGTCCTGAACCCGCGATTGCAGAAATAGGCCGCCGCCGTGTCGGAAAAGCCCACGCTCGCCGTCGAAAACCTGGAGACGCATTTCTTCACCAAGGCGGGCGTCGCCAAGGCCGTCGACGGCGTCAGCTTCAGCATCAACCCGGGTGAAATCATGGGCCTGGTGGGCGAGTCCGGCTCGGGCAAATCCGTCACCGGGTTTTCCGTCATCGGCTTGGTTGACCCGCCCGGCAAGGTGGTCGGCGGCCGCGTCCTCTATCGCGGAGAGAACCTGCTCGATCTTGATGAAGAGCGCATGCGCAGCCTGCGTGGCAATCGTATCGCCATGATCTTCCAGGACCCGATGATGACGCTGAATCCGGTGTTGCGCATCGATACCCAGATGATCGAAACGGTACAGGCGCACGAACCCAATGTGTCCGATGCGAACGCACGGGCGCGGGCGCGTGACGTCCTCGGCCAAGTCGGCATTCCGTCTCCGGATGAACGCCTGAAAGCCTACCCGCATCAATTTTCCGGCGGCATGCGCCAGCGTGTCGCCATCGCCATTGCGCTGATCAATAAACCCGATCTGATCATCGCCGATGAGCCGACGACGGCGCTCGACGTCACCATCCAGGGGCAGATTCTCTACGAAGCGCAGAAGCTGTGCCGCGAGACCGGCACGGCGATGATCTGGATTACCCACGATCTCGCCGTCGTTGCCGGCCTCGCCGACAAAATTTGCGTCATGTACGCCGGCCGCCTCGCCGAACAGGGCGCGCTCGACGACGTACTCGACCATCCGGTGCATCCCTACACCGTCGGCCTGCTGGGCTCGGTGCCGGGACACAACACGCGCGGCAAGCCGCTTTATCAAATTCCGGGCATGACCCCGTCACTGCTGAAAGTGCCGCCGGGCTGCGCCTTCAAGGATCGCTGCCCACGCGCCGATCACGCGTGCGAGGAATTACCGCCGATCACCGAGCCGGTGCCGGGTCGGCAAATTCGTTGTTTCCATCCTCATCTTGATGGGGAAGCGGTAGCATGAGCGACACGCACGACGGCGCCATGCTTGAGGTACGCGACCTGACCAAGAATTTCGTCAAGCGCCTGGACTTGGCCGCGAAGATGGCCGTCAAACTCGGTTCCAATCTGAAGGAAGAGGTCGTCCACGCAGTCGATGGGGTCAATTTCCAGATCGCGCCCGGTGAAGTCGTCGGCTTGGTCGGCGAATCGGGCTGCGGCAAATCGACCATCGGACGCATGATCGCCGGCATCCTGCCGCCGACCTCCGGCGACGTGGTCTACAAGGGCAAAGCGGTCGCCGGGATGGATGCCAGCGATGCCAAGGCCACGGCCTTGGCCATTCAGATGATCTTTCAGGATCCGTTCGCCAGCCTTAATCCGCGCATGCGCGTGCAGGATATCATCGGCGAGGCCCCGGTGTTGCACGGGGTCGTTGATGCCAAGGATGCGGCAGATTACGTGGCCGAGGTAATGCTGCGCGTGGGCCTCGATCCGGAATACCGCCGACGCTATCCGCATCAGTTCTCGGGCGGTCAAAGACAACGCATCGGTATCGCCCGCGCCCTCGCCGTCAAGCCGGACTTTCTGGTCTGTGATGAAGCCATCGCGGCACTCGACGTCTCCATCCAGGCGCAGGTCATCAATCTGTTCATGGATCTGCGCGAGGACCTGGACCTGACTTATTTGTTTATCAGCCACGACCTTTCCGTCGTTGAGCACATTTCCGACCGGGTGGTGATCATGTATCTCGGTCGCGTCGTCGAGGTGGCGACTACCGACGATATCTTCGAAACCGCCAACCATCCTTATACGCTGGCGCTGCTCAACGAAGTTCCCCGGCTCGACATGCGTGGCTTCGACTATCAACCGGTGGCGGGGGAAATTCCATCGCCGCTGGACCCGCCGCCCGGTTGCCATTTCCACCCCCGCTGCCCGCATGCCACCGCGCGCTGCCGCGAGGAACGCCCGGTCTTGCGCGAAGTCGCGCCGGGGCGTCTTTCCGCCTGCCATCTGAACGACGCTTGATGCCGGTTCAGATCACGCCACCCGCGCCCCCCGCTGTACCGGCGCTGTTCGATAGCCCGCACAGCGGCACCGTCTATCCGGAAGATTTCCGTCCGGTGCTCGATATGGCCATTTTACGCCGAAGCGAGGATACCTTCGTCGAGGAGTTGTTCGATGCCGCGCCGGCATGCGGCGCGCCGCTTATCGCGGCATCATTTCCACGCAGCTATATCGATCCCAACCGCAACGAATTGGATATCGAAGCCGCCATGCTGGAGACACCATGGCCAGGACCGCTGGCACCGACGATCAAGACGACGATCCGCAGCGCTGGCCTGATCTTCGGTCGCATAGCCGACACCTACGAAATTTACGACCGCAAACTGACCGTTGCCGAGGTGCAGGCCCGCATCGATAATTATTGGCGCCCCTACCATGACGCCGTCGCGAATGGCATCGAATCCCTGCACGCCACCTTCGGTCGCGTCTATCACGTTGACTGCCATTCCATGCCGGCGCGCGGCGATGCCACATCCGACGACGGCCCGGTAGAGCGCGCCGATTTCGTTCTCGGCGATCGCGATGGCACGACCTGCGATGGCGCCTTCACCGATGCCGTTCGCGCGGAACTGGAGGCCATGGGTTATTGGGTGAAGATCAATGACCCGATGAAGGGCGTCGAACTCGTACGGCGCTATTCCGACCCAAGCGCCGGCCGTCACAGCCTGCAGATCGAAGTCAACCGGCGGCTCTATATGGATGAGATCACGATCGAACGAAATAACCTGTTCGTCAAGACCAAGGCCGATCTGGATCGCCTCGTCGAGACCATTTGCGCCTATGCCGCCAATGCGGGGTGACAGCCCGGGTCCGATCCCTTATACGTTCCCGCCATGAGAAAGCTAGAATTCAGCGTTCACGAGTTCATGACCATCATGGGCACCCTCGACGAGGCGGCCGGCGGGCGGCCGGCGCCCGAGGATTCCGTGCTTAATGCCTGGCGCGAACAGTATGACACCTTGGATAAGAGGCTCGAAAGCCTCGATATGATGGAGCGCGCCGACATGCTGTTTGATGGCAAGTTGACCATCAACGCCATATCGGATTCGCAACTCAATGAGGTCATGAGCGTCGTCCGCGATCTGATCAAGATGCACGAACGCCTCATTGCCGAGGAAGACCTGGATGCCGATCCGGACGATCTGGAAGCCTGGCAGGACAAACTTGGCGATCTCGCCGCCATTGCGTCCGGCGATTTTTAGGCCACGTTAACCGGCCGCCGCGGCAATGGCTTCCGCGTCGATGCCGTATTCCCGATAGAGATCCACCAGATCACCGCACTGGCCGAATCGGTCAACGCCGAGTGAGCGGATGGGGTGGCCGGACACACCGGCAATCCACGTCAGCGTCGCCGGGTGGCCGTCCAATACGCTGACCAGCCGCGCCTTGTTTGGCACATCCGCCAACAATTTCGCGATGTGGGAAGCCAAACCGTCACGCCGCCAATCCTCATAGAGCCGGTCAACCGAGGTGATGGCGAGCAACGCCGTCTCGGTCCCTTGCGATGCCAGTTTCTCGATGGCAGCGGTCGCTTCCGGCGCGATGGCACCCGCATAGGCGATGACCGCCTTTGTTTTTTTTGTCGGCGCCACTCGCCAGTAGGCGCCGGCGACCACGTCGTTGCGAAATGCCGCGGTCGATTTGCGCGTTGGCTGGGCGATCGCCCGAGTTGAAAGCCTGAGATATACAGACCCACCATCGTCCGCCTGCATGTGACGGAACCCCCACGCCATGATCGCCGCGACCTCATCGGCGAACGCCGGCTCGAACGACGTCAAACCCGGCTGACCGAGGCCGATCAGCGGCGTTGAAACGGATTGATGCGCGCCGCCTTCCGGCGCCAGCGTAATGCCCGCCGGCGTCGCCACCAGCATGAAACGGGCATCCTGGTAACAGGCGTAGTTGAGTGCATCGAGGCCGCGGGCGATGAACGGGTCATACAGTGTACCGATGGGCAGCAGCCGCTCACCATGCAGCGAATGAGAAAGCCCAAGGGCGGCCAGCATAATGAACAGATTGTTTTCGGCGATGCCGAGTTCCATATGCTGTCCGGCGGCGGTGAATTCCCACTTCTGCGCCGATGGAACCTGTTCGGCGCGGAAGGTATCCGGTCGATCATCCCGCGCGAAGATACCGCGTCGGTTGACCCAGCCACCGAGGTTCGTCGACTGGGTAACGTCCGGCGATGTGGTGACGATGCGCCGCGCCAGGTCGGTATCGGTGGCGGCGATGTCATAGAGGATGCGCCCGAACGCTTCCTGGGTGCTGATGCGCTCGGCCGTCGGCGCGGCAAGCTGATCGGGAACCGACACCATGGCACCCGTATGACGCCGCGGCTCATGGGTATTGAAGGGTACATCGGCAAGAAATTGCGTCAGCGCATCGGCCTGATCCTCAATGCCGGCGAAGGGTTCCCATTCTTGACCTTCGGTGATGCCTTGCGACTGGCGATATCCGGCCATCTGATCGGCGTTCATGATGCCGGCGTGGTTATCCTTGTGGCCCTGCAACGGCAGGCCCCAACCCTTGATGGTGTAGGCGATGAAGCAGGTCGGCGTTTCGTCTCGGCCCGCAGTCTCGAATGCCTCCATCAGCGTTTCCAGACAGTGGCCGCCAAGATTAGTCATTAGAGTCTGCAACGCGGCGTCGGAATAACTGGCGATCAAAGCCTGGGCGTCGGCATTGTCTCCGAATTCTCGCTCCAGGCGCTTGCGCCAGGCGGCGCCGCCCTGGAACGTCAGCGCCGAATACAGATCGTTCGGGCAGCCACTGATCCATTTTCTGAGCGCCGGGCCGCCGGGCCGCGAAAAGGCTTCCATCTGAAGCTTGCCGTATTTCAGCGTCAGCACCCGCCATCCGGTGGTACGGAACACCCGGTCGATGAGCCGGAACAGGTGATCGGAAACGACGCCGTCGAGGCTCTGGCGGTTATAATCGATAATCCACCAGCAATTTCGAAGGCCGTGCTTCCAACCTTCCCACAGGGCTTCGTAAATGTTGCCCTCGTCCATTTCGGCATCACCGACCAACGCGATCATGCGGCCCGGCTCTTTGGCATTGACCGTATCCATGTGACGACGCAAATAGTCCTGCACCATGGAGGCGAACACCGTCATCGCCGGGCCGAGCCCAACCGATCCAGTGGAAATATCCACGTCGTCATGGTCCTTGGTACGCGATGGATAGCTTTGCGCGCCACCGAAGGCGCGGAAGTTTTCCAGCTTTTCCCTGGTCTGCTTCCCGAATAGATATTGAATGGCGTGGAACACCGGGCTGGCGTGGGGCTTCACGGCGATCCGATCCTGCGGCCGCAGCGCGTGAAAATAGAGCGCCGTCATGATCGATACCGCCGACGCGCAGGACGATTGATGGCCGCCGACCTTGAGCCCATCTCGGTGCGGGCGCAGATGGTTGGCGTTGTGAATCGTCCAGGTGGCGAGCCAGAGAACTTTCTGCTGCAAGGCCTCCAAGGCGGAAAGCGTGGCGCTACTAGGTGCCGCGTCTAGGGGGGTAGGATCGAACGGTGCCATTGTTTCACTATCCTCGTGTCAACCCGGGAGTATTCGCCGGATCATGACCGCAATGTAACGCCTCCAGCGTGGGCACGTCCTTGCGAATAACGCCTCAAATAGACATAGTAACGCAATCATTCGCCTTTTTTTGTTATTATTAGGGATGAATATGCCAATTTTTGCAAACGTTCATACTCTCGATGCCATCGACCGGCGTATCCTCAAGGAACTGCAAGGCAATGCCCGGCTGAGCAATGTTGAGTTGGCGGAACATATCGGCCTTTCGCCATCACCCTGTCTACGGCGGGTTCGCCGGTTGGAGCGCGCGGGCGTCATCCGGGGCTATGCCACGCTCGTAGACCAGCAAGCCCTCGGCTTGCCGGTCAGCATCTTCGTCATGGTG
>JAYOFM010000028.1:0-5734 GCA_038117225.1 Rhodospirillales bacterium | reverse complement strand
TTGGAAAAACAGGTCGAGCAGGCACTGGAAATATTCGAGACGCGCATCCGCGACCTGCCGGAGGTCATGGAGTGCTACCTGATGACCGGCGACAGCGACTATCTGTTACGCGTCGTCACCGCCGATCTGGCCGATTACGAGCGCTTTCTGATGGCGCACCTGACACGCTTTCCCGGCGTCGCCAGTATCAAATCTAGTTTCGCGCTGAAGCAGGTCATCTACCGGACCGCACTGCCCGTCGAGGGCGATTCGGAAACAGTATCGTGAAGCGGTTGTGATTGTTCATTGCGATCTCTCTGCATTACATGAACCTCTAATTTAAGCCCGCGATCACGGAGCAGGACCCCAGCCATGCTAGACCGAAACAGACGCCCGAACCACGCCATGCACGCGACCCTTCGGAGCGGTGTCATCATTGTCGCCGCACTGGCCGTGGCCGGGTTCGCGTCGCTTGAATCGCTGTTCGCGCCGAAGGCGGAACTGTGGGAGCGCTGGACCAAGCGCGATGAGGCGTCGACGGCCACCATCGACCACGACGATTGGGACGCGCTGTTGCGGACCTACCTCCGCGCCGATGCCGATGGCATCAACCGCTTCGCCTACACCAGCGTCACCGATACCGACAAGGGGCGCTTGGACGGATACCTTAAACGGCTGCAAGGCGTCGCCATTTCCGGTCACGCCGGTGCTGAACAGTTCGCTTATTGGGTCAACCTCTACAACGCGCTGACAGTTAGCGTGGTCGTCAATCATCCGCCGGTCGACAGCATCCGCGACATCGATATCTCGCCCGGTCTGTTCGCCGACGGCCCGTGGGCGAAGAAGTTGATCACCGTCGAGGGCGAGGACTTGAGCTTGAACGATATCGAGCATCGTATTCTGCGGCCGATCTGGCGCGATCCGCGCATCCACTACGCCGTAAACTGCGCCTCTATCGGCTGCCCAAACCTTGCGGCAAAGGCCTATCGAAGCGCCACGCTGGAGACCATGCTGGACGAGGCGGCGCGCGACTACATCAATCACCCGCGCGGAGTCCGCATGACGGCCGACGGCCTAATGCTGTCGAAGATCTACGTGTGGTTCAAGGACGACTTCGGCGGCAGCGACGCGGCGCTGCTGGACCATCTCCGCGCATTCGCATCACCGGAGTTGATGGCGACCATCAATGCAGCCGGGCGCATCTTCGGTCATGAATACGATTGGCGCCTCAACGGGATTGCGGCCCCGTCCTGACGTGCTTCGCGCCATGTTGACGCTGGCGCGCGGAATCATACATTCGCGCCAATATGGCCGGTGAAATGCCAATGGCATGGTAGAGATGTATCCGAATCCATCCCCGGATGATGGCCCACTTGCCGCGTCCGTGAAAGCGGCGGGACGACGTGACCAACGGCGGTGATTCGACGCACACCGTGCGGCCGGCCCGCTCCAGGCGCCTGACGAAATCATAGTCTTCCAACAAATCGATAGGACGAATGCCACCGAGTTGGTCGTACACCGAGCGGCGGACAAAAATTCCGGAATCGCCATAGTAGAGACCGCGCCGCCGGATGCGGGCGTAGAACCCGTCAAGCCAGCGGGAAAATTCATCGTCGCCATCGAATAGCAGCTGAAAGTTACCGCCGGACACGTCGGGCGCGCGACCCAAGGCGCGCAGGATCGCCGCGAGTCCACCAGCAGGAAACCGGCTGTCCGCGTGCAGAAACAAAAGAACCTCGCCGGCCGCGTGCCCGGCACCGAGGGCGATTTGGCGCCCCCGTCCGGGCGAGCTTTGCAAGACCCGCGCCCCCGCCGCGCGGGCCACCTGGGCGGAGCCATCGTCGCTGCCGCCATCGACAACGATGATCTCCGTGCTTTCCGGCTCCGATGCCAGCGCCGCGATCAGTCCCGGTAATCGCCGCGCCTCGTTGAGCGCGGGAATGATGATTGAGATCACCGGTTTCATCGTCGTCAATCAGGCCTCCATGGCGGCAATTTCCGCCGGCGCCAGCAGGCCGACATCGATCATGCTGCGCCGATGGCGGATCCATCCCTCGTCCAGCCACCGCCGACGCAGGCCCCGGGTCATCAGCTCGGGCACGCTAAAACCACTGAGCGTGCCGCCAGCACAATCACGCCACAAGTCGCGCACCCAGCGATAAATGGCGCGACGTTGGTGGAAGTTCAGTCGTGGCAGTCGTTGCTGGAGCGTCATCCGCCCGAACGCCACATGGCGGGCTTCGTCGACGGCGACGCGCCGACTAATGGCCTGGAATAAATCGCACGGCAAAACGTCACCGAGACCTTCGATGGTACGCAAGGCCTCTCCTTCCAAAACGATGTGGTAGGCGACCAGAAAACCCTCGAGAGGCCCTTGCCAATCGTCCATGCCAGCCACCGCGTCCGCCATCGCCGTATCCGGCGGCGCAATATCTCCGAGCCGGGTGAGATAACGGGTGTAGGCCTCCGCGTGACGATCTTCGTCGGCGATTTGCAGCCGCAAACAGATCTTCGATTCGGCGTCCTCGAAACGCTCGATCAGACGTTCGCACATCTGCGTCGTCGCGCGCTCGCCATAGAGGAACTGGCTGACCAGTGCGATCGCGAGGCGGCGGGGAAACCAGCGCGGCAAGGCGACATCGCGGTCCCAATCGATGCCCTCGTCGAGGATCCATTGGCCGTCGCGCGCGTTTCGAGACAGGGCATTTAGCCTGTTGGCCCCGGGTTCCTGCATAGTTGGCGATGCCTCAGTCGGGAACCAGCGTCAAATCGCGGATCAACCCCTGGCTCATGGCCTGAAGATCGTCGGCATCACCCGAGATAGCGACGAACGACGGTGCCGTCGGCTGCTCACCGAATGCTCGGCGGTAGTCGTCGGCGATATCGACGCGTTCGTCCAACCACACGTTCTCGGGCGGGCGGCCTCCGCGCAGGACAATGATGCGACCTTCGTCCTCATAGTGCGGATTGACGAGGACATCGCCTTCCATGCCGGCGCCCCCCACGTGTAGGTCAACACCCGACCGGGCACGTCGAAACCGAATGCGCGGACCATGGTCTTGAAAAATCCGGACGTTGCGACTCGCGGCTCGAACCACACATGCACGGCGAGCGGGCGATCATCGGCGCCCTTACGGCTCTGGTCGGTCGGCGGCAGGCCCTTTTTGACCTTCCAGCGCCAAGTCAGGATGTGACCCTCTGCGTCCTCGGGCAGGCGCTTATACAGCACCGCCGAACTGGACATGGTATCGACGGCAATGGCGCCATCGGTCATTTGCTCGAAGCGCGTCGCCGGGATGCCGGCGAATGTCAGTAATCGCCACCCCGTCGCCTGCAAATTATCGCTCG
This sequence comes from Rhodospirillales bacterium, assembly GCA_038117225.1. Taxonomy (GTDB): domain Bacteria; phylum Pseudomonadota; class Alphaproteobacteria; order Rhodospirillales; family Casp-alpha2; genus JAYOFM01. The sequence continues at coordinate 2,407 of JAYOFM010000028.1, read as the reverse complement.
CCGGCAGGAAAATCGGCGTCGGCATGGCATGGGCGGGGGCCGACCAGATGAACGCGACAAGCATTAGAACGGTAAGTAAGTTTTTCATGGCCCCTTACTTAAGGATTGCCTCATTCAACACCAATCAACTCCTCGTGACGAATTGCGAGTGAGCGGTTGGCTCAATCATTGGCGACGCGGATGGCGTCGATCACCGCGTCCGTGACCTGGCGCGTGGTGGCATCACCGCCGAGATCACGCGGCAGCACTTCGCCGGCCCTGGTGACTCGTTCCACCGCCCTCATCAGGCGTGCCGCGGCGGCGGCCTCGCCCAGGTGGTCGAGCATCATGGCGCCGGTCCAGAACGTGCCGATGGGATTGGCGATGCCCTGCCCCATGATGTCGAAGGCGGAACCATGAATCGGCTCGAACATGGATGGCGCGTCCCGTTCCGGGCGCAGATTGGCCGTCGGCGCGATGCCCAGCGAACCGGTCAACGCGGCCGCCAGATCGGACAGCACATCGGCGTGCAGGTTAGTGGCGACCACGGTGTCGATGGTTTCCGGCTTCAGCACCATTCGGGTCGTCATCGCGTCGACCAACATACGATCCGTTGTGACGTCTGGATAATCCGCTTTGAGGCCTTCAAATACATCGTCCCAAAACACCATGCCGTGGCGCTGGGCATTGGATTTGGTGACCAGCGTCAGCAACCTGCGGGGCCGCGTGCGGGCCAGTTCGAATGCGAAGCGCTGAATTCGCTCGACGCCGGTTCGGGTAAACACGGCGACGTCCATCCCCACTTCCTCGGGCAGGCCCTGGTGGGCCCGGCCGCCAACGCCGGCATATTCCCCTTCCGAGTTCTCACGCACGATGACCCAATCCAAACGATCGGGTCCGACGCCGCGAAGCGGACTTTCGATACCCGCCAGTAACCGCGACGGGCGCACGTTGGCATACTGGTCGAGGCCCTGGCAGATTTTCAGCCGGAGCCCCCAGAGGGTGATGTGATCGGGTATATCAGGGTGACCGGCGGAACCGAAAAGGATCGCATCGAAACCGCGCACCGCAGCGACGCCATCATCCGGCATCATAACTCCGTGCAAACGGTGATACTCGCCACCCCACGGAAAAACCTCGAAATCGAACCGAAACCCGCCGACCTTTGCCGCCAACGCCGACAGCACATCAATGCCGGCGGCGATGACTTCGCCACCAACGCCATCCCCCGGGATCGCGGCGATACGGTATTCCTTCATGAACGGAGCCCTTATTAGTTAGCGACGACGGGATGAGGTTGATGCGATGGCGTTGACCGGCGGAGTTGCGATGATAGGTTTATCGGCTGGTCTTTAAAGAAAGAATTGTCCAAGCCCATGGCCGGCATTCGCCAACTTGAACTTTGGGATGAATTCGTCGCCTGGTGCCAGGGCCGGGGACTGAAGGCGATGCCGGCCAATGCGTGGACGCTGGCCGCGTATCTCCGTTATCAGGAAAGCCGGGTGACACCCGCGGCGATGATTAAGGTCTTGCGGGCCATCGGCCGCATGCACCGAGAAAAGTCCCGCAAGCGGCCCGACCGCGACCCCATGGTCGTCCGCACGCTTCGACTGATCGAACAACGCCGGCGCGAACGTCGCCTCGGCAAGCGAGCGACACCGGCTCTGTTCGCCGAGGAAGATTTCGTATCCCCGTCGCCACCACCCCGGGCCAAGCCGTCCAAATCACAGAAAGTTGCTAACACTGCCGGCCCGCGCACGTCGCTGCGCGGAACGCCACGCCTGGTGCGACGGCGCAAACTACGTACCTGATCGCAAAACTGCGTTCAGCGGACTTTAATGGCGCGCGTCAGTGAAACGTCCTTGCCGCCGCCCGCGCCGCCTTTTCGAATGACCCGAACTTCACCGCGATAATCGCCAACGGGCCAAAACAGCGGCTTACGCTTGCGACCGGCGAACAGCAGACGGCGCGCATGCCCCTTGTCCAACGTCTTCTTGAGATCGAGCACCTTTTCGCCCTCGGGCCCGATGATCGACATGGTGACTTCATCGCCGGCATGAGTGCGAAACAACTCCGCCCACAGGATCAGGGCCTTGGCGCTCTTGGACAGCACGTCGTCGCGGTAAAGCCCCCGCCGGACCGCGTCCGGCTTCGGTGCCTGAGCGGCAAAGCCGATGCCATAGACGGCGAGCGGTGGATAGGCCAATTGCCGCATCACGTCGGCCGCCCACAGGGGCGATGGTCCAGGGCCGCAAGCTGTTGCCGCGTCCGTCGAAGGCTCCAGGCCAACGAACGGATCGACGATGGTCTTGCCGCGGCGCACCGTCAGATGAATATGCGGAAACTCCGCCAATCCCGAATGGCCGACGAAACCGAGGCGCTGGCCGCGCGTCACATTCTGCCCTTTGGCGACGGCGATGCTGTCGCG
>JAYOFM010000027.1:0-31988 GCA_038117225.1 Rhodospirillales bacterium | reverse complement strand
TCCATGGTCATGGTCGGCGGCGAGGTCATCGTTGAAAACGGACGCCACACACGGATCGATCTGGCGGCGTTACGGACCGATGTGGAAAACGCCATGGCGCGGCTGCGCGCCGCCACCACGGACCAACAGCGGTTGGCGAAGGCGCTGGAGGAACTGGTCGGTGGTTACTGCGTCGGCCTTGCCTGCACCGATTACCACGTGCACCGAACGGTTCACCCTTAAATCGGTTAGCCTCTGGCCGCCTGCAGCGCGTCGAGGAACCGCTGCAGGTCCTGTTCATTGTTATAGAAGTGCATGGCGGCGCGCAGGTAGCCATCCTTCTCGCTGACGATGATGTCCTGTGCTTTCAGCGCATCGACCACCGGACCGGCGTGCTGGCCGATATCGAAGGAAACGAGCCCGGCCCGCTCGTCCCACGGGCGCGGCGTGCGCACGGTGATCTGGCGTTGTTCCGCGTCCTCGATCAATTTTGTCGTTAGCTTGCGGACCCGGGCCTCGATGTTGGCGAGACCGATGTCACGAACGAAATCGGCGGAGCGTTTCTGCACCCAGCAGCCGACAAAGTTCGGGTTGCCGTATTCGAAGCGATGACAATCGTGCGCCAGTTCCGGCTCGGGCTGCATGCGGTCGTTCGAGGTGAAGGAATACTTGGCCGCATAGGGCGGTGTCAGCATCTCGATCATTTCCTGCGTCGCATACATGAAGCCGGCGCCGGCGACGCTGAACTGCGCCTTGTGGCCGCCGGTGACGAGCACGTCGACACCAAGATCGACCAACGGTGTCGCCAGCACGCCGACCGCCTGAATGCCGTCAACGACGAGTTTGATATTCCGGCCGTGACAAAATTCAGACAACGCCGGCAGATCGGCGCGGTAGCCGTTGCCGTAGGCGACCCAGGCACAGGCCAGAACGCGGGTACGCTCATCGACGACCTCCCGATAGCGATCGACAGTGACGCGACCCTGGTCATCCGGCGTCGCCCAGCGTACCTCGACTCCGCGCTCGCCCAGATAGCGCCATGGGAAGGTATTGTTCTCGTGCTCGAACTCGCTGATGACGACGTTGTCGCCGTCCTTCCAGGGAAAGCCCTGGGCGACGATGTTGATGCCTTCCGACGTATTCTTGATCAGTGAAATTTGATCGCTCGGCGCGCCGAAGGTTTCGGCGACGGCGCGACGGGTCTCCTCGATGCCGTCCATGGAGAACGCCTTGCCGCCGGCATTGTCGTAGATGTCTGCAAGCCAGGATTGAAAATCGCTTTCAACCCGTTTCGGCATGATCGCCTTGCGGGCGATGTCCAGGTAGACGAATTTGTCCATGGTTGGAAACTCGCGCCTGAGCACCTCCCAATCGGGCTTGGGAGACTTCGCGGTCTTGGCGTCGGTGGCGGTATCCATGGTCGTCATCCTTTCGGTGGCCGTCGATTCACTTACGGTCAATGTGTCAGTATCTGGCTCAGGAATAATTTGGTGCGGTCGCTGACCGGGTTCTCGAAGAAATCGGCGGGAGATGCCGCCTCGACGATTTCGCCCTCGTCCATGAACACCATCAAATCGGCGACCCGGCGCGCGAATCCCATTTCGTGGGTGACGACGATCATGGTCATGCCGCCCTCGGCGAGTTCGACCATGACATCGAGCACCTCGGTGATCATTTCCGGGTCGAGCGCCGAGGTCGGTTCGTCGAACAGCATCACCTTGGGCTGCAGCATCAAGGCACGGGCGATGGCGACGCGCTGCTGTTGGCCACCGGATAGCTGGCCCGGATACTTCCACGCCTGTTCCGGAATCTTGACCCGCTCGAGCAGTTCCATGGCGCGGGCCTCGGCTTCGTCTTCCGGCGTGCCGTGGACATAGATCGGCGCCATGGTCAGGTTCTCGACAACGGAAAGGTGCGGGAACAGGTTGAACTGCTGGAACACCATGCCGACCCTGCGGCGCACCGCCTCGATGGCGCGCCGGTCATCGGTCAGTTCCTCGCCGTCGACGATGACGCTGCCTTCCTGATGTTCCTCCAGCCGATTGATGCAGCGGATCATGGTTGATTTGCCGGACCCGGAGGGGCCGCAGACGACCACCTTCTCGCCGCGGCCGACGATCATGTTGATGTCACGCAGCACGTGGAAATCGCCGAACCATTTGTGTACACCGCGAAAGCTGACGACCACGTCGTCGCCGCTCGGCAGGGTGTCGGCTGGAGTGTGGCCGGTAGCGTCGGTCATCAGAAATTCCGTCCCGTGGCGAGATCGCGTTCCACATGCTCCGAATACTTGGACATGGAAAAACAGAAGCAAAAGTAGAGCACGAAGATGAAGATGTAGGCTTCCGGCGCGTAGAGCACCCACAGCGGGTCCTCCAGCGCCGTGGCGGTGGCGCCGAGCACGTCGAACAGGCCGATGATGCTGACGAAGGTGGTATTCTTGAAGGCGCGGATGATGTCGTTCATCAACGCCGGAATGACGATGCGTAGCGCCTGCGGCAGGATGATGCGGTTGGTCTTCTGCCAGTAGGCGAGCCCGGCCGCGTCCGCCGCCTCATACTGGCCGCGCGGAATTGCCTGCAGGCCGCCGCGCACGACTTCCGCGCCATAGGCGCCGAAAAACAGGATCATGCCGATCTGGGCGCGCAGCACTTTGTCGACGGTCAACTGCTCCGGCACGAACAGGGGAAACATCAGCGACGCCATGAACAGCACGGTAATCAGCGGCACCCCCCGGGTGATTTCGATCATGCCGACGCACAGCGCCTTGATCGCCGGCATGGTGGAGCGCCGGCCAAGCGCCAGCAGCACCGCCAGCGGCAGGCCGCCGACCACGGTACCGACGAACATGATCAGCGTCAGCGGCAGGCCGCCCCATTCGTGGGTGCCGGTTTTGGCGAGGCCGAACACGCCGCCCAACTGCAACACCAGAACGATGGCCACGGTTGCCACCCAGGCACCGAACAGGCCATACGACCAGAACCGCTTGAAGGTGGAAACGATGGACATGGCGATGATCAGGCCGATTACCAGGACGCCGCGCCAGTGTTGCTCGTAGGGGAAGGTGCCGAACAACATGACCCGGTGTTTCTCCGCGACGACGGCCCAGCAGGCACCGGCGGCGGCGCGGCAGTCCTGCGGATCATCGGTCACCCACACCGCGTCCAGCACCGCCCAGCCGAACAACCCGGGGACGGTAACGAACAGGGCCCACAGGACCAGCAGCGTGATCACCGTGTTATGGAGGTCGCCAAACAGGTTCTTGCGGATCCACGCGGGCGCGCCCGATTCGCGCACCGGCGGCGGGCGCCGGGTCGAGGTACCGGGAAGTGCCCGGGAGATCGTTGGGCGCGTGGTCATGGCGTCACCGCTCCTTGATCTGCACGGCGCGGTTATAGACGTTCATGACCAGGGCGATGGAAAAGGCGATGCTCAGGTAGACGGCCATCATGATGCCGATGCATTCGATGGTATTGCCGCTGATCGTGGTGATGGTGTTGTTGATGTTGAACAGTTCCGGATAGCCGATGGCGACGCCCAGCGAACTGTTCTTGGTCAGGCTGACGTACTGCGCCGTCGCCGGCGGGATGATGATGCGCAGCGCCTGCGGCAGGATCACCTTCATATAAAGATCGGCGCGCCCCAATCCGACGGCGCGCGCCGCCTCGACCTGCCCCCGGTCGACCGCCTGCACGCCGGAGCGCACGATCTCGGCGATGAAGGCGGCGATGTAAAGCGACAGCCCGAGCAGCAGCGCCAGGAATTCCGGCGACAGGGCCATGCCGCCGACGAAATTGAAGCCTTGTAGTGTCGGCACGTCGATGGCCGTCGGCGCGCCACCGATCCACCAGACAATGGTCGGCAAAGCGATGACCAGACCGATGTTCCACCACAGCACGGGAACGGTTCGCCCGGTCCGCCGTCGATGGCGGTCGGCCCATTGCACCACGCCGTAGGCGCCGCCGCAGGCGACGACGAAGGCCAGCAGCATCCACGGCCACGCGGCATGCGCCGCCGGCCAGGCCATGACCATGCCGCGATTGGACAGAAAGATGGTCTCGGAAATGTCCCACGCCTGCTTCGGCGCCGGCATGCGGGTCACCAGGGTGTACCAGAAAACGATCTGCACCAGTTGCGGCGTATTGCGGAATATCTCGATGTAATAGGACGACAAACGGGACACGAACCAGTTGTTGGACAACCGCGCGATGCCGATCAGCACGCCGAGCAGCGTTGCCCCGAAAACACTGATCACGGAGACCTTTAGCGTGTTGACGATGGCGACCGCATAGGCGCGGAGATAACTGTCCTCGGAATCATAGGCGATCAGGCTTTCGCCGATGGCGAAACCGGCTTCCTGTGTCAGGAACCCGAAGCCGGTGGATATACCGCGCTTGTCCATCGCCGTCTGCGCATTGCCGATCATGTAAACCGCCAACGCGATGACCGCGCCGATGACCAGCACTTGATAGAGGACGCTGCGAAAGCCGACGTTGTTCCACAGACCGTCGAGGGTCATCGGCGGACGCCTGGGCGGCACGCGCCGACGGGTGACGCCCTGCGATGGCAGCGCCCGGGACAGGATGGTTTCGGTCATGTCAGATCTTGTCTGTGAATACCAAGGTGGACGGCCCGCCCCCGACGGCGTCGAGGGCGGGCGCCGATCATGCCTTACTTGAACGGCGGCGCGTACAGCAGACCACCCCGGTTCCACAGATCGTTGATGCCACGCGGCAGCTTCAACGGCGAGCCGCTGCCGACATTGCGTTCGAACACTTCGCCGTAGTTGCCGACCTGCTTGATAATGCGATAGGCCCAATCGGCGTCGAGACCGAGCGCCGCGCCGAGCTTGCCCTTGGTGCCGAGCAGGCGCGAGACGTTGGCGTCCTTGCTTTTCTTCATCTCGTCCACGTTCTGCGAGGTGACGCCGCTTTCTTCCGCTTCCATCATCGCGTAGACGGACCAGGCGACGATGTCCTTCCACTTGGGATCACCCTGGCGCACCACCGGCCCCATCGGGTCCTTGCCGTAGATGCCCGGCAGGATAACGTAATCGGCGGGATTGGAGGCGACGGTGGCGCGGGCCGAGCTCAAACCCGAGGTCGACTGCACGTGAACGTCGCAACGACCACCGAAGAACGCGGTGTTAAGCTCTTTCTTGCTCTCGATCACCACTGCCGTGTAGGTCAGGCCATTGGCCTTGAACACATCGTTGGCGACCTTTTCCGAGGTCGATCCCGGCAACACGCAGACGGTGGCGCCGCCGAGATCCTTGACCGTCTTGGCACCCGTCTTCTTGTTCACCATGAAGCCCTGGCCGTCGTAGAAGGTGGGCGCCACGAAATCGATGCCGAGCTTGGCGTCGCGGCCCAGTGTCCAGGTCACGTTGCGGGTCAGCACGTCGATTTCGCCGGTTTGCAGCGCGGTGAAGCGGGTCTGTGTCGTGGTCTTGACGAACTGCACCTTGTCCTTGTCGCCGAGCACCGCTGCGGCGACGGCCTTGCAGGTTTCCACGTCCATGCCCTGCCACTGGCCCTTGCTGTCGAGCGCGGAAAAGCCGGCGCGATTGCCGTTGACGCCGCAGATCACGGTGCCGCGTTTCTTCACGGCGTCCAGGGTGCTGTCGGCGGAAGCTCCTTGCGGTACCAGGGTCATCGTCACGGCGGCGATTGTGGTTGCTGTCAGTAACTTTTTCATTTCCTCATCCTTCCTGTTATTCGGCCTGATTTATGGCCTGGCGCTTGAATTTCATGCCTAAGTTGCGATGCACGGACGGACGGGCGTGCATCGTTGATGTCCGTCAATGTCGGCATACGTTGGCGATACCGTTCACTCCCGTGCTCAAATTTCCATCTCTGCTCCGATCGTTCGTGTCGCCGCGTCGGGCAGCACCGGGATCGACTTCAGGCCCGAGCCCGTGAACATCATGACGATGCGCGCGTCGCGATCAACGACACCGTCCTTCAGGGCCTTGGCCAGTCCGGCCACCGTGGTGCCGACCTCGGGGCACGGGAACAATCCTTCCGTTCGCGCCACGTCGCCGACGGCGGCGACGGCATCGTCGCCGGACACCGCGACGGCGGCGCCGCCGGTCTCGCGCAAAATTTTCAGCACCGCCCGATCGCCCGGCGGCCGCGTCGATTTTAGCCCGCCGGGTGGAACCTGGAGATCATCCCACACCTCGGCGTGTTGGGCGCCGCTTTTGAAGGCGCGAACCAACGGCGCGCAGCCTTCGTACTGGGTGACGATCAGCTTCGGCAGTGGGCCCGCCGGCACCCAGCCCAGTGTTTGCAATTCGCGGAACGCCTTATAGATGGCAACGGCGCCCAAGCCGCCGCCGGTTGGATAGACGACCGCGTCGGGCAGGGTCCAGCCCAGCTGTTCGGCGATCTCCAGCCCCATGGTTTTTTTGCCCTCGAGGCGGTGCGGCTCCTTCAAGGTGCCGACATTGAACCAGCCATGGCGCGCCACGGCGGCGGCGACCATGGTCCCCGATTGCTGCCACGGGCCGTCCAACATGATGGTATCGGCGCCGCTCATAGCGCTTTGCAGCAGGCTCGCCGGCAGCACGTCCATGGGTACCAGATTGACGCAGCGGATACCGGCGCGCGCCGCGTACATCGCCCAGGCGCCGGCGGCGTTGCCGGAACTATTGTGGATGACGGTCTCGATGCCAAGTTCGCGCAACCGCGTTATCGCCACGCTGGCGCCGCGGTCCTTGAAGGTTCCGGACGGATTGCGGCCTTCGTCCTTGGCCCACAATTGATCGCAGCCGAGCAACTTTCCCAGGGTCGTCGTCGGCAACATCGGCGTCCAGCCCTCGCCCAGGGTGACGGCGCTCGCCGCATCGTCGGCCGATAGCAGGGGCGCATAACGCCACAACGATGCGGGCCCCGAAGACAGGGCATCGCGATCGACCTCGCGACCGATGCGGGCCAGATCATAGTGAACTTCCGGATAGTCGCCGGCGCCGCATGCCGCCGGCGTACCGTCGATCACGGCGGCGCCATTTTCCCACGACGCAATGCGCTCGACGTAGCTCATGGCTCGACGGCCTCCAGGTCCCGTGCCGTGGACGGACGTCGTGATTTGGCGAGATCGGCGAAGATGCGCGAACGCACCTCGGACCCTTTCGACAGATGATCGCAGATGTGGCGGCGGGCGGCGACGCCGTCACCGGCCTCAATTGCATCAAGGATGGCGAGGTGCTCTTCGACCGATTCACGAACCCGCTGGTGATCGTAAAAACGTGGCAGCGCCAGCGCCAGGCGAAAGCGCAGTCGCAGCGGCTCGAAGATATTGAGCAGTTGGCGGTTTCCGGTGGCCCTGAACATCTCGGTATGGAAGCGGGCGCCGGTCTCATAAGTCTCCTCGGGATCGAACGCCTCGGGCCGTTCGATCATCTTGCGAAACATCGGGCCGTAGGCGCTGAGTTCCGGCGTGGCGCCCCGTTCCGCCGCCAAGAACGCCGCCAGACCTTCCAGGCCTTGGCGTACTTCATAGATCTCGCGCACATCCTCGGCCGATAGTTGGCGCACATAGGTGCCGCGCGCGGGGCGTACTTCCAGCACGCCATCGCGCGCCAGATCGCGCAGGGCCTCGCGGATTGGCGTCCGCCCGATGTCCAGTGAATCGGCGAGTTTGCGTTCAGAAAGCGGCGCGTCCGGATCGAGCCCACCGCTCATGATCAGATCGAGGAGACCGCCGTAGGCCCGGTCGCGTTCAAACTGCAATGCTTCCGCCATACCGGTATACCAGTTTGATTCCGCGCGAGAGTCAAACGGCGAATCGTCGGCTCATCGGGGCATGCACGCTTGCCGCCTTTTGCTTAACGCGCGCCCGGCCGCCGCCCCGCGCAGGCCAGCAGGCGATCGACATCGTCGTCATCGGTATAGAGATGAAGGGCAAGGCGAATCACGCCGCGACGGATCGTATGGACGATCCCGCCGCTGCTCAGATGCGCCGACAGGCTGCTGATTTCCGGATCATCCGTGGAATCATGGCCGCCCGCGCCGATATCGCCGATGCAGATGATGCTGCCGGTGTGCGGCCCCGCGGCGCCGCCGGCGACCGGCAGACCCTGTTCCAGCAGGCCATCGATCAAGCGCGCCGCCAAGGTTGTCACGTGCGCCTCGATTGCCGGCGTGCCGACCCGGTTGATGATGTCCAACGTTTGCTCGGCGACGACGACTCCCGGGTAATTGTAATTGCCCAGATCGAACCGCCCGGCGCCCGGCATCAGCCGATAGTCCTCGCCCCCCAACGTGGCCTCGTGCGCGCCAGCGCCGAGATCGACGCTGAAGCGCGCCAAATAGACCGGCGTCAGCCGCTCCGCCCATGCGCGCCGGCAATACAGGAAACCCATGCCGTAAAGGCCGCAAAGCCCTTTTTGCGTCGACACCGCGAGGCCATCGACGCCGAGCGCCGCAACGTCGGTATCGAGAATGCCGACGGACTGCACCGCATCGACCAGCAGAAAAACATCCCGTTCCCGGCAGATCCGGCCGACGGCGGCGACATCGGCGCGAAAGCCTGGCGAGAAGGTGACCGTCGGCATGGTCACCAACCGCGTCCGCTCGTCCATGGCATCGATCAGCCGTTGCGCATCCACATGGCCGCCGTGATGCGACACGGCGCGCACCTCGACGCCGTTGCGGGCATGCTGGTTGAGCCACGGGTAGACGTTGTTCGGGTGTTCCATGTCGAGGCAGACCACCACGTTATCGCCCGGCCGCCAGTCGAGCGCGGCGGCGATCATGTTCAATCCCTCGGAAACGTTCTTGGTGTAGGCGACCTCATCGGTGTCGCAGTGAACCAGCCGGGCGAAGGCTCGCCGGGTGTTCTCGACGGCGGCGAACAGGGCTTGCTTGTCGGTATGCCCGCTCTGCAATCCGTCCAGGTGGCGCTCCAACGCCGCCCGCGCCGGCAACGGTAGAAGGCCCCGGGTGCAGGTGCTGAAGTACGCCGTGTCTTGATCACTGGCGAACAAGCCGCGCGCCTCCTCGATACCGAGAGTGCCAGCCGATGAGGAAAGATCATCCATGAAAACACCGCCAATCAATTTGCATTCGCGTACGCATTTGGAACGTACGTCAGAACGGCGATTAACGAAATGGCGTCATGCGACCAGGTTGACGAAACTGCCCTGTGGCAGCGATTGCTCCAGGCCGCCGCTGGAGATGCGGTTGAAGCTCTGACTGAAACCGCTGGCCAGGCCGAGCGACCGTTGCAGGGCTTCCAGGTTGTCGACACGGCTGGCGGCGATGACGATGGCGCTGCGGATGCGCGACAGCGCCGCCGACGCTTCGCCGCGGGTCAGCGTCGACAGATCGTCCAGGTTGAGACCGAGCGAATCGAGCGGCTGCGGGGAGACCGTGATGCGGCCGCCATAGTCGGTCGAGCGGATGGTAACGCTTCGTCCTCTCGAGGAAATAAGGTTGGCCTGGCCGGTCGCCGATGCATCGACAAGATCGTTGATGGCGCCAATGGCGCGGCCGAGCGCGCTCGAAATGTTGAGCCGCGACACCCGCGTGCCGGTACCGGTGCCGTTCAGCGCGGCGCCGCTGATGCCCAGCGTCAGCCCCGTATCGGGCGAGGTCAGGCCATCCGAGGTGGCGATGACAAGGTTGCTTTCAAGTCCTTGCAACGCACTGAGGATGGCAAAACCGGCGGTCAGCGCGCGGCTGATGGCGGTGCCCCCCGTCGCGGCATTGAGGGTTATTTCACCGCGCGCGCGGGTCGCCTCGAGCGCTTGTGGCAGTTCCGTGGCGAATGGCGCGACGGTTGAGCGCGCGCGACCGATGGTGCCCAGCGCCTGACGGTTGCTGGCGGCGAACTGCAGGGAAACCGAAGAGATGAGGTCGGCCATGGCCGGCGTTCTTCTCTCGCGTTGCGCCTTCTGCGGTGGGCCAATGGCTCGCCCCGACGCGTGGTCCGGGCGGCGGCGTTCTCCCGCGTTAACCATTCGAGAGACGGATCGTAGCGATTTATCAAGGGCTTGGGAATCTTCCTGGCGCCGTATGGTTAACGCCTGTCTTTGCCTTCCCGCGTCCTTGCGCCATTATCCCGGTGCTGGAACTGCGAACACCGGCCCAACGAAAGGACGCGCCCGATGCCCATGGATCCGAAAACCTACGACCCCGCGACGTTCAAGGCGCGGACCTTTCATGATGTCGTTCCGGCCTTCGGTGACGGCACCGACACGCCGCGCGCCTACCTGGAACGCTGCCTGGAAACGGTTGCCGCCGAGGAACCGGTGGTTCAGGCGTTCGCCTTTCTGGATCAGGACCTGGCCCGCGCCTCCGCCGACGCCAGCAGCGAGCGCTGGCGGGCCGGCCGGCCGCTATCCGCCATCGACGGCATGCCGGTGGGTATCAAGGATCTTCTGGAAACCAAGGACATGCCGACGCAGATGAACTGCAAGGCCTATGAAGGCAATTTTCCCAAGAACGACAATTCCCTGGTCTGGGCGCTGCGCCAGGCCGGCGCGGTGATTTTCGGCAAGACCGTGACAGCGGAGCTGGGCGGCAATCACCCGGGGCCGACCACCAATCCGTTCGATGCCACGCGCACGCCCGGCGGCTCGTCATCCGGCTCGGCGGCGGCGGTGGCCGCGCGTATGATGCCGGCGGCCATCGGCACCCAGGTCGGCGGCTCGATCATCCGCCCGGCGGCCTACTGCGGCAACCTCGCCCTGAAACCGACCCAGGGCGGCATTCACCGGGGTGAACGCCAGACCACCTCCATGAGCACCCACGGACCGCACGCCGGCTGCATCGAGGACATGTGGCAGGTCGCCATTGAGATCGCCAGCCGCGCCGGCGGCGACCCGGGCCACACCGGCCTGATGGGCCCGATGACGACGCCGGAGCCGATAAAACCCCAGCGTTTGATCGTGCTGGAAACCGAAGGCTGGGCGCGCACCGACGATGCCTCCAAGGCGGCGTTCGCGGCACTGATGGAAAATCTCGAACGGGCCGGGATGACACTGATCCGCCGCGCCGATCACACCTGGGTTGAGACCTTCGAGCAGAGTATCGGTGACGCCGGCCATGTCTGCGGCACCATCACCGCCTGGGAAAACCGCTGGGGCCTGCGCAATCTGGCCGATCGTGACGCCGACGGCATGAGCCAGCGCATCAAGGGGACCCTGGCCAAGGCCGAGGCGATGACGCCCAATGATTATCGGGCCCTGGTGTTGCGCCGGCAGACGGCGCGGCTCAACCACGCCACCCTGGCGCCGCTGGCCGATGCCGCCATCAGCTTCGCCTGCCCCGGACCGGCGTCGTTGTGGCCGGGCGACACGCCGGGCCAGCCGCTGGCGCCCAACCCGACCGGCGATCCGGTGTTCAACTATCCCAGTTCCATGCTCGGCGCGCCGGTGGTCACGGTGCCGCTGATGGCCGTCGGCGGTCTGCCGGTCGGTCTGCAGATCATCGGCCAGCAGCAGGAAGACGCTCGCGTGACGGCGATCGCGCGTTGGCTGCTTGCAAATATCGCACCCGCCGTTGGTTGATCCGCTATCGTCCGACGGGCTATTCCGATGGTGTTTGGCCACCCCGCCAGCCGAACAGTCTGGCGGGCGATGGCGTCACGCATGGTATTTTCGATGTTGAATCGATGCTCGGCCATTTAGCGCCTCAATCGGTCCGGGGGCGTTTCAACGGGCCTGAGCTGGCCGGGCCTTTGATCCATCCGCGCCGATGATATGGCGTCGTCGGGGCGGCCGGCGGTTGGCCGACCCCGGCCGTGTTCCGATGCCGTTGGGGTCTCGATTCGGAATCAGTCGGAGCCGTAACAATCCTATGTTTCCGGGCATTTTAAGCTCTAACGACCCAATGGACGGGGCGGTCTCGCTGGCGCCGAAGATCGTCGGACTGAGGTTGCTGACACGCTATCGAAACCGACGTATCGCCAACGCGAACGACTCAGGCGTGGACGGTCAGGCGCCGGTCGCCGCGCTTAATCGACACCTGTTGTCGGCACCGCATTAGGATCAATCCATGGTCCGCCGGCACCCTTGGCGTTACCCATGCGTGACGATCACTGCCGAATACACAACGAATTATGCGTAAAACCTGATGCGGCGACGTCGCTTAACGACGATTGCAGTCACGATAGGGCGAATCGACCCGCGTGACGGTGTCGTGGCGCTAAAATAATCGTCGTTCAGGGCGCGGGTCTGGTTCAATAATGACGGTCTGGGCTGTACATAACCGTTGCGGAAGATAGGAGATAGCAGTTTGCAAAATTGAATCAAAAAACATAAATATCAATAATTTATATTAATTATCGTATTTATAAGATTAATAATAATATGTCGTTCTCCGTCGGATCGCGGCGAATTTCCGCGCGTCATGAACCTAACGACCCACGTAGTTGGCCTCGCGTTAACCAAGCGTAAAGTCGTTGTCGGGCACTGTTTGTGCAGGGCAGAATTCAGCGCCAATATTTACGGGCGCAATGGAAATACACACGAACACGACCAGCCGGCCAAGGAAGATGACCATGACCAAGAAAGCCTACACCATCCCCTGCGCCAGCCAGTTTCGGGACGATGTCCTGGCGCTGGCCAACCGCCGCGGCGTCAATGCCGGCGATATCGCCCGCTCGGTGCTGCTGGTGGTGCCGATCGACGACATTCGCGACTATCCGGATCCCGGCGAGCCGACAGCCAGTGATCGCGAGGTGGTAATCCTCAAATCCGGTTCCGCGAAGGGTCGCCCGTGGCGCCGTAAGCCGCGCCTGCAGGTGCGCATGGCCGCCGGTTATGATCCGGTGACCCTGCGCCGGGCGCTGGCCATCGCGCTCGCCATGGCACGCGGCGAAACCGGCGTGCGCCTGGAAGCAGCCGATGAACCGGTCATGGAGCTGACGCCGGAAAGCATTGATGACGGCTCGGCCGAGGCCGACGAGGAATTGATTCGGCTGCGCGCCATGGTCTCGGTGCTGTCGTTCGATCCGTTGGAGGACGGCGTGCGCACCCGCGACGAGGCGCTGCACGTGCTCGGCCTGCCGCCGGGCCGCATGCCCGATCAGTCGACCCTCAGGGCGCGCTTCCGCATGCTCGCCACCATTCATCATCCGGATGGCGAGCTCGGCGATCACCGGCGCATGTCGCAATTGAATTCCGCCATGGAAGTGCTGCGCGGCCAAGCCTACTAGCTGGCCTGCGAGCGCCGCTTCGAAACTTGCCTCCGTCGATATAGGGCGGCACTCTCGGCCCTCGGTCGGTCATCAACCGGGGAGGGCACGCATGAAACTCAAGGGTAAGGTCGCCGTGGTCACCGGCGGTGGCTCCGGCTTCGGCGAAGGCATCGTCGCGCGCTTCATCGTCGAAGGCTGCCGGGTCGTCGTCGCCGACCGGTATGAAATCAACGGCAACCGGGTCGCCCAGGCGCATGACGGCGCCGTGTTTCAACGCGCCGATGTCTCCGACAGCGCCGATGTGGCGGCCATGGTGGCGCGCGCCGAGGACGAATTCGGCGGGCTCGACATTCTGGTCAACAATGCCGGCATCGCGCAGCGCAATCGCCCCATGCTGGACGTCGACGAGGCCGAGTTCGACCGGCTTTTTGATGTTAACGTGAAAAGCATCTATCTCGGAGCCATCCACGGCGTGCCGGCGCTGAAACGGCGCGGCGGCGGCGTCATCATCAACACCGCGTCGACGGCGGCGGTGCGGCCGCGCCCGGGTTTGACCTGGTATAACGGCACCAAGGGCGCGGTGGTGACGCTGACCAAATCCATGGCGGTGGAACTGGCGCCCGACGCCATCCGCGTCAACGCCGTCAACCCGGTGATCGGCGCCACCGGCTTGACCGCCGAATTCATGGGCGGCGAGGACACCCCGGAAATCCGTGAAAAATTCATCGCCGGCATCCCACTGGGCCGCATGTCGACGGCCGAGGATATCGCCGCCGCGGTAATGTTCCTGGCCTCCGATGATGCCCAGTTCATTACCGGCGTTTGCCTGGAAGTGGATGGCGGACGTTGCATCTAACGAATAGAGAAGGCCGATGACCCAACCCCGACTGTTGCTGACCCGGGTGTTCCCGGACGCCGTCATGGCGCGCGCGCGGCGCGATTACGATTGCGTCGACAACCCAACGGATGAATTGATGAGCCGCGAGGATCTGGCCGCCGCCGCCTTGGGGTGCGATGCCATTCTGTGCAGTTCGCGTAATCCCTTCGACGCGGCGCAGGTGGCGCTGCTGCCGGACTCGGTACGGATCGTCGCCACTTTCTCCGTCGGCTACGAGCACATGGACGTGGCGGCGTTGAGCGGGCGCGGCATCGTCGCCGCCAATACGCCGGACGTGCTGACGGAAGCCACCGCCGATATCGCCATGATGCTGCTGCTGTGCGCGTCCCGGCGTGCACGCGAGGCGCTGGCCATGGTAACGGAAGACCGCTGGCACGGCTGGACGCCGACGCAACTGCTGGGTGTCGGCTTGCAGGGACGCCGCCTCGGTATTCTCGGCATGGGCCGCATCGGCCGCGCGCTGGCGCGGCGCGCCCGCGCCTTCGGACTCGACATTCACTACCACAATAGAAGCCGCCTTACGCCGGACCTCGAGCAGGGCGCCACGTATCACGCCGATGGCGAAAGCCTGCTCCGGGTCGCAAACTTCCTGTCCATCCACTGCGAGATGACGCCGGAGACGGCGGGCTTCCTTGATGCACGGCGTATCGTGATGATGCCCGAGGGCGCCGTGGTGGTGAACACCGCCCGCGGCGGCATCATCGACGACGATGCCTTCATCACGGCGCTCAAATCCGGCCGCATCGCCGCCGCCGGGCTCGACGTGTTCGATGGTGAACCGAACCTCAACCCCGGTTACCGCGATCTCGACAACGCCTTTCTGACACCGCACATCGGTAGCGCCACGGTGGATACCCGCAACGCCATGGGTTTCCGCGCCCTCGATAACATCGACGGCCTGCTCCACAGCGGCGTGGCGCCGGATGCGCTTGGCTAGCTAGATACCGCGTTGGCCTGGGCGCTGGCGAGGCCGCCAGCCGGCCGCCAGCAGGATGCCGCCGGTGGCCAAAACCACCCCGGCCCAGGCGAGGATACTGGGCCATTCGCCGAGTACCGGAATGGCGAGCAAAGCCGCCGCGCCCGGCACCATCGCCATCATCGCCGCCGTCGGCGAGGTGCCGATGGCACGGATGGCGGTGGTGAAGAACAGCACCCCCAGCAGGCTCGGGCCGATGCCCTGGTAGGCCGCCTGAAAAATAATCTCCGACCAAGGTGATTCGGCCAGCGCCTTGGGCAGGAAGCCCAGATAGAGCGGGCCGAACCACGCCAGATTGACCGTGGGAATGGCGACCATCGCCTGCTTGGCGGTCAGTTGCCAGGCCTTGGTGGCGATCAGATTGATGGCGACGAACAAAGCCGCCGCCAGAAACATGAGATGACCGATCCAGGCATCCGGTCCGACGCCGACGGTGTCCCGGTCCCAGCCGATGAGGCCGCAGCCGATCAGGATCACCGCCATGCCGGCGACCCGCCAGCGGTCCGGCCGGTCCTTCAGCCATAGCCAGCCGAGAATGGCGGCGAAGATCGGCAGGGTGCCGTTCATCATGATGCCGGCGTGCGCCGCCGGCGCGAACTGTAGACCAGCGAAGGCGAACAGCAGGTACGGCACGCCCTGACCGCACGAGAACACCGCGATCTGCCACCAGCGCAGGTGTCGCGGCCAATAGCGCCACAGAAACGGCGACACGGCGATGGTGGCGACCAGAAATCGCAGGGCCATCATGTCGTAGATGGTCATCATCTGGACGACACCCAACCGCGACACCACGAGCCAGCCGGACCATATGATGATGACGCCGACGGCGGCGGCCCAGCCGATCAGCGGGCGGGCGGTGTCTGGCATGGTGGGCGGTATTCCTGATGCGCTGTGTTTGAGTCCGCCGCCATGTACTGCCGTTTCCGTTTTCTTGCAACTCGTCGGCGAGGCGATCGCCGGGGAGCATGTGTACGCCAACCTAGTCAAGGCGGCCTAATATCTATACTGCTGCCGTCCAATCGACGGTGGTCAAGCGAGGGACAGGGGTGCGCGGGACTTTTTCTTTCCAGGCCATGGTGGCCGGCCTGCTGTCGGCCTTCGTCGGCTTTGCCAGCTCGTTCATCATCATCCTGCAAGGGCTGGCGGCGGTCGGCGCCAGTCAGGCCGAGGCGGCGTCCGGATTGATCGCGCTCTCCATCGCCATGGGCCTCGCCGGCATCTATTTCTCGCTCAGGTTCCGGTTGCCGATCAGCATCGTCTGGTCGACTCCGGGCGCCGCCCTATTGGCGACCACCGGAACAATCGAGGGCGGCTTCGCCGCAACGGTGGGCGCATTTCTGGCGACCGGCGTGCTGATCATTCTCGTCGGTCTGTGGCGGCCGTTGGGACGCTGGGTGGAAGCCATTCCGAGGCCGCTTGCCAGCGCCATGTTGGCCGGCGTGCTGCTGACCTTCTGTCTGGCGCCCATCCGCGCGGTCGCCGAGGATGCGACGCTCGCCCTGCCGATCATCGCCGCCTGGGCCATCATGTGGAAGATCAGCCGGCTTTACGCGGTGCCGGCGGCGCTGCTGGTAACCACGTGTATCGTCGTCTGGACGACGGACCTGTCGGTGCTGAATGGAATTTCGTTGTGGCCCGAAATGATTCTGGTGACGCCGACGTTTACCGTCTCCGCCATGATCGGTATCGCGTTGCCGCTGTTCATCGTCACCATGGCATCGCAGAACATTCCCGGCATCGCCGTCCTCCACGCCAACGACTATCGCCCCGGCGCGGGGCCGATCATCACCGGCACCGGCATATTCACGCTCGCCGCGGCGCCGTTTGGCGGCCACGCGGTCAATCTGGCGGCGATCACCGCGGCCATGTGCGCCGGCAAGGATGCCCACCCGGATCCGGCGCGGCGTTATTGGGCGGCCGTGGTGGCCGGCGCCGGCTATGTGGTGTTCGGCCTGCTGGCCGGC
Source organism: Rhodospirillales bacterium (assembly GCA_038117225.1). Lineage (GTDB taxonomy): Bacteria > Pseudomonadota > Alphaproteobacteria > Rhodospirillales > Casp-alpha2 > JAYOFM01. The sequence goes on along the minus strand of JAYOFM010000027.1, from coordinate 15,025 downwards.
GCCATCACCGCCTTCTTCACCGCCGCGCCAGCGTTTCTGATCGCCGCCGTCGCCGGTCTGGCGCTGCTCGGTGCCTTCGCGTCGGCGCTGAGCGCGGCAATGGCCGAACCAGACGATCAGATCGCCGTCGCCATCACCTTTCTGGTGACCGCCTCGGGACTGTCGTTCGGTGGTATCGGCAGCGCCTTCTGGGGGCTGGTTGCCGGGCTCGGCATGTACGCGCTGACGCGCCGATGGCGCCGAGGGGCTTGATCAATCGGTCTCGGCCCAACGAAAAACCGCCCGGCGGACGCATCCACCGGGCGGTTGGTTTTTCGATCGACGGGTCGCGAGGTTATTCGCGGTTGCCGAAGATATGCAGCAGGAAGACGAACATGTTGAGGAAGTCGAGATAGAGCTTCAACGCGCCCATGATCGCCTTCTTCTCATGCACCTCGCCAGCATCGCTTTCATAGTACATGGATTTGATCTGCTGGGTATCGTAGGCGGTCAACCCGGCGAAGATCAGCACGCCGATCACCGAGATGGCGAATTGCAGCGCCGAGGATTCCAGGAACATGTTGACGATCATGGCGATGACGATGCCGATGACGCCCATGATCAGGAACGTGCCCATGCCGGAAAGGTCACGCTTGGTGGAATAGCCATACAAGCTGAGCCCCGCGAAGGCACCGGCGGTGATGAAGAACACCCGGGTGACGCTTTCGCCGGTATAGGCGACGAAAATGTAGGCCAGCGACAACCCCATCATGGCCGAATAGACCCAGAACAGGGCCTGCGCAGTCGATGCCTTCAAGGCGTGGATGCGCGCGGCGAAGAAGAACACCAGACCCAACGGGGCCAGCATCACGACCCACTGCAGGGGTGTGCCATAGATCGCCTGCATCATCGCCGGCGAGGTCGAGGTGGCGAACGCCACGGCACCGGTCAGGCCGAGCCCGATGCACATGTAGTTGTAGACTTTCAGCATGTAGGCGCGCAGGCCGACATCGATTCCGGCGGCGTGCGCTTCCGCACCGGTCATGGTGGCGGCGCGCTGCTGGAAGGGATTATTGGGTCCGAGAGCCATTTTGCTCAAACTCCTTAGTGGTTTTCCGTGGTGGGACGGGCCGCGACGGCGTCACGGTCTCCCACCTGAGTCACAATATGTTTGGCAACCGCGTGGATTTCAATAGCCTGAGGGATAATTTTCGCGTCATTGTCATCAAACGCTCGTATTCTCATGAAAATCCCGGAATATCGCCGAAAAACCTTCCTATGATCTTGAAAACTATTGCCACGATGAGGTTCCGATCATGACCGTCCGCGACGCCGATCCCGAGCCCGGCCCGCGCCCGTTCCCCATGGCGTTGGCGGAAGGGGACGACTGGGGGGCGATCGCCAAGGGCCTTGCCGATTCCCTGCTCGACCAGGCGCCGCCGGAATCGGCCACCGTGACGGCCGCGCGTCTCGGCTTTCTGTATGCGACCGATTCGCTGGCCGCCGACTTCGGCAGTATCCTGACCTATCTGCGGCGCACCACCGGTATCGAGGACTGGATCGGCAGCCTCGGCATCGGTGTCGCCGCCACCGGCCGCGCCGTGTTCGACCGGCCGGCGGCGGTGGCGATGGTCGCCGAGTTGCCGGAAGGGTCGGTGCGTCTGATGCCGTCGGTCGGCGATGACGGCACATTGCGCGATAGTCTCGGGGCGTGGGTCGATCGGGTTTCGCCGCCATTCGCTATCATACATGCGGACCCGGCGACGCCCGACCTGACATCGCGGATCGAGATGCTGTCGGCGCGGGTGGCGCCGTTTCTGATCGGCGGGCTGACCTGTTCGCGCGGGCCGCAACATCAGATCGCCGGCGATGTCACCGAGGGCGGTATTTCCGGTGCGCTGTTTGCCCCCGAGGTCGAGGTGGCGACGGCGCTGACCCAGGGCTGCACGCCACTGGGTCCGTCCCGCATGGTCACCGAAAGCGTCGATAACGTGGTCATGACGCTCGACGGCGAGGAGGCGCTGGGCGTCTTCAAGGACGATATCGGCGAGTTGCTGGCGCGCGATCTCAACCGCATCGCCGGGTACGTGCATGCCGCGTTCCCGGTCGAAGGCTCCGACACCGGTGATTTCATGGTGCGCAACCTGGTCGCCATTGATCCGGAACGGGGCTGGCTCGCCGTCGGCGGCCCGGCGCCGGTCGGCTCGCGGCTGATGTTCGTGCGCCGCGACCCGACCTCGGCGGCGGAAGATCTGGTGGCGACGCTGGGCCGGCTGAAGGCGCGCTTGCCGTCGCCGGCGCGCGGCGGCGTCTATATTTCCTGCGTCGCCCGCGGCCCCGCCATGTTCGGCGATGACGACCAGGAAATGGCGCTGGTGCGCAATGCGCTGGGGGATGTGCCGCTGGTTGGTTTCTACGCCAATGGCGAAATTTCCCACGACCGCCTATATGGCTATACCGGGGTCATCGCCCTGTTCCTGTGATTCCGTCGCCGACCCAAACCCCTGCCCCTAATCGGGAGACCTCTCGACCATGAACTTGCGACCGCTAGGCCGTACCGACATCCGTGTTAGCCCGATTTCGCTGGGCACCATGACCTTCGGACACCAGAACAGCGAGGCCGAAGGCCACGCGCAGCTTGATCTGGCGTTCGCGCACGGCGTCAATTTCATGGATTCTGCGGAAATGTATTCGTTTCCCGCCGCGCCCGAAACCCAAGGCAGGTCAGAAGAGATTCTCGGCAGCTGGATGAAGGCGCGCGGAAACCGCGATCGGGTGATCGTTTCGACCAAGATCACCGGGCCAGGTGATCGCTTCCGCCACATTCGAGGCGCTTCGCTGCGTTATACCCGCGAGAACATCGCCGACGCCGTCGATCTCAGCCTCAAGCGCCTCGGCACCGATTATATCGATCTCTACCAGACCCATTGGCCGGAGCGGGCGGCCAACTACTTCGGCAAATTCGACTATGCCCATGTGGACGGCAACGCCGAAGGCGACGACTGGACGCCGTTGGCCGAGGTCCTCGCGGGGTTGAAGGCGCAAATCGATGCCGGCAAGATTCGCGCCGTCGGCGTTTCCAACGAGACCCCCTGGGGACTCGGGCGCATGTTGGCACTGGCCAAGGTGGAAGGCCTGCCCCGCGTCGCCAGCGTTCAGAACCCCTACAGTCTAATCAACCGTACCTTCGATGTTGGTCTCGCCGAAATCGCCATGCGCGAGGACTGCGGCCTTTACGCATACTCGCCGCTCGGATTTGGCGCGTTGACCGGCAAGTATCTCGACGGACCGGCGCCGGAAGGCAGCCGCATCGCCCTGTTTCCCAACTTCCAGCGCAACTTCAAACCCAATGGGGTGCGCGCCACCCGCGCCTACGTGGAACTCGCCCGCGAACACGGGCTCAGCCCGGCGGCCATGGCCATCGCCTTCGTCATGGGCCGACCGTGGACGACCTCGGTCATCATCGGCGCCACCACCAATACCCAGCTGGAGGAAAATCTCGACGCCGCCGACCTGGTTCTCGGCGATGACCTGTTGGCGGCCATCGACGCCGTCCACGCCGACAACCCCAACCCGGCGCCGTGATGCGCCGGCTAGATCCGGTGCCATGAGATGCGCCTGTTCGTCGGCATTGCGTTGCCGGCACAGGCCCGCGAAGCGTTGGCGCGGCTCGCCGGCGGTATTCGCGGCGCGCGTTGGGTGGCGTCGGAAAACCTGCATCTGACGTTGCGTTTCATCGGCGATGTCGACGCCGACATGGCCGAGGACCTGGACGCGGTACTTGGCGTTGTCCGGGTGCCGCCGTTCTCCCTCGCCTTGTCCGGCGTCGGCGTGTTCGAGCGGCGCGGCCGTGTGCACGCCGCCTGGGCCGGTACCGCGCCGCAGGCGGCCCTGGCGGATCTGCGGGACCGGGTGGAAAGCGCTGCCGTGCGGGGAGGTTTGCCGCCAGAAGGCCGTCGATTCACGCCCCACGTGACCGTGGCGCGGATGAAGAACGTGCCACTGCACGACGTCACCCCGTGGATCGAGAACAACGCCGGCTTCGTCGCCGAACCGATGCTCGTGGATCAGTTCCACCTCTACCGCAGCCATCTCGGCCGTGCTGGCGCCAACTATGAAATCGTCATGGACTATCCGCTCGACGTTCCCTGACTCCGGGCATGGTGTGGCGCTGATGCCGATGGATGCTTATGATGCTGCTCACGGGCCGCACAGGCACGGCGACCGTGGGGAAGAAAAATGGGATTGCGGGCAATCGTCTGGGCGGCACTGGCGACGGCGATACTGAGCGCGCCGGTTTCCGAAAACCACGCCGCCGAACTGGCATTGACGCCGGACCGGGGTTCGGCGTGGATGGAGCGCGGCATGGCGTTGCTCAACGCCGGTCATTTGATTGACGCCCTGGAAGCCTATGACCGCGCCGCGAGCCTGTTGCCGGGCGACCCGGCGCCGCTGACCAATCGCGCCGCCATCCAAATGCAGCTGGGCAATTTTTGGGCGGCGCTTGATGACTATGACGCCGCGCTCGTGGCGCGTCCGGACGATGCCGTGCTGATGACCGCGCGTGCCGCCGCATTGGCGCGTCTTGGCCGCTATGCGGACGCCGTTCAGGGCTACGACGCGGCGCTCGCCATCAAGCCCGGCGATCCGGCGACCATCTATGGCCGTGGCGCGGCGCGCGCCGACGGCGGCGATCACCGGGGCGCCATCGTCGACTATGACACCGTGCTGGCGGCCGACGGCGGTGTCATCGCGGCGCTTGATTTGCGCGCCGCGTCCCACTTCGCGCTCGGCCAGCTGTCGGCGGCGGCGGCGGACTATGACAGCGCACTGGAATGGGCCAACGGCTTCAAGCGGGCGCGCCTCGGTCGCGCCGCCTTGCGCCATGCCCAGGGTGACCTGGAAGGGGCGCTATCGGATGCAAACTGGATTCTCGATATCGTCGCCGGCGACGCCGGCGCGCGGTTCCAACGGGGGGTCGTGTTGTTCGCGCAGGGTCACTTCATGGCCGCCAGCGCTGATTTCGAATCGACCGTCGAGGCTCGCCCGGCCGATGTATACGCGCGCACCTGGCTGTATCTCGCGCGCGCGCACGCCGGCGACGCCGACCCCGGTTTCATGGCCGCCACCGCCGCCCATATGGACAGCGGCATGGCGCCGGCGCTGCGTCATTTGATCGGCGGATTGGATTTGCCGGACGCGCTGGCGGCCGCCGCCGCCCCGCCGCCGTCCGCGACCCCGCCGCCGACCGACCGGGGCCGGTTGTGCGAGGTGTTTTTCTATCTCGGGCAGGCGCGCCTGCTTGCCGGCGACACGCAAGGCGCCGCCACATTGTTTCGCCGCGCGCTGGCGACGGACATGCACCGCTTTACGGAACACGCGGCCGCCCGCGCCGCGCTGAAGGCATTGGCCGAGCATTGAGCGGCGTCCCCGGAGAGGCGCCGCCGGCATCGATCCAAACCGAGGTTCTGATCATCGGCGGCGGCCTCGCCGGTCTCGCCCTCGCGCACATGCTGATGCGGCGGGGGATCGACTATCATCTGGTCGAGGCTCGCGGGCGTCTCGGCGGGCGCATTCTCACCCGCGCCGTCACCGCGAACGGCGAGACGGCGCATGTGGATCTCGGCCCGGCGTGGTTCTGGCCCGGCCAGCCGCGTATCGCCGCGTTGGCCGAGACCCTAAACCTGGATATTTTCGAGCAATATGCCGAGGGCGATATCGTCGCCGAGGATCAACGGGGCCACGTCCGCCGTGGCGCCGGCTTCGCCTCCATGCAGGGTTCGTTGCGCATGGTTGGCGGTCTTGGCCGGCTCATCGACGGCCTGTCGGCGGCGTTGCCGGCGGAACGTCAGTTGACCGGTCGGCGGGTCGAACGGCTAACCCGCTCGGGCGCCCGGATCGTCGCCGAATTCGATGCCGCCGGCGTGGCGGCCGTCGAGAGTGGCCTTGCGGTCCTCGCCGTGCCGCCCCGCGTTGCCGCGGAGGGGATCCACTTCACCCCCGATATCGGCGCCGAGGCGTTTTCGGCCATGCGGCGCATCCCGACCTGGATGGCCGATCAGGCCAAGATCGTCGCGGTTTATGCCGAGCCGTTTTGGCGTCAGGCCGGGCTGTCCGGCGACGCCATGAGCCAGCGCGGCCCGATGGTGGAAATCCACGACGCATCGCCGCCGACGGGGGGCCCCTATGCGCTGTTCGGTTTCGTCGGGTTCCCGGCGGAAATCCGTCAGGCGCATGGCGATGACATTCCGGCGCTCGCCCGCGATCAACTGGCCCGCCTGTTCGGCGAGGCCGCCGCCGATCCGATCGATTTGATCGTCCAGGACTGGGCCCGCGACGGCGACACGGCGACGCCGCTCGATCAAGTCGGCCCCGGCCATCATCCCGCCTATGGCTTGCCGGCCGCATTGTCGAGGCTTTGGGACGGCCGCCTGATCATGGGGTCGACCGAGGTGGCGCCTGGGTTTGGCGGCTATCTTGAAGGCGCGTTGGAGGTGGCGGAAAACGCCGACCATGCCATTGAAGCGATGCTCGGCTAGGCGGCCATTGAGGTCATGCCCCGAACGCGGCTAGGCTGTCCCATGCCCATGGACTCCGCGCCCCCGCTATCCGAGACCGCCGCCGCCGCCGAATGGCTGGCCGCGTTCGATAGCGCGCTGGGCGCGGATGACGCCATCGCCGCCGCGGCGCTGTTTCATGACGACGGCCACTGGCGCGACGTGCTGGCCTTCACCTGGCATATCGAAACCAGCAATGGCACCGCCGCCATCGCCGACACGCTGTGCCGCAGCCTCGCCGGCGCCCGGGCCAGCGGCTTCCGTCTGGCCCCCGGCCGCACACCGCCGCGCCGGGTGACCCGCGCCGGCACCGAGGCCATCGAGGCGATTCTCGAATTCACTACCGCCGCCGGCGTTGGCGCCGGGGTGCTGCGCCTGACCCCCGATGCGGTTGATGGGACCTTGCGCGCCTGGACCCTGCTGACGTCGCTGGAATCCCTGCACGGCCACCCGGAGCGGTTCAGCGAGGCGCGGGCCGGCGGTGATGCCTTCAAGCGGGAATTCGGCGGCGAAAATTGGCGCGACCTGCGCGACCGGGCGCGCGCCTATGACGACCGTGATCCGGCGGTCCTCGTCGTCGGCGCCGGTCAGGCCGGGCTCGCGGTCGCCGCGCGACTGACCCACATGGGCGTCGATACCCTGATTATCGATCGCAACGAGCGCATCGGCGACAACTGGCGCCGGCGTTATCACTCGCTGACCCTGCACAACGAAGTCTTCGTCAACCATTTGCCCTACATGCCGTTCCCGCCGACCTGGCCGGTCTATATTCCCAAGGACATGCTGGCCAACTGGTTCGAAACCTATGTCGAGGCGCTGGAACTCAACGCCTGGACCGGCATCGCGCTGATCGGCGGTGATTATGACGACGCCACGCAAACCTGGACCCTGACGCTGGAACGAGGCGACGGCACCACGCGCACCCTGCGGCCGCGCCACATCGTCATGGCCACCGGCGTCAGCGCCATCCCGGTGGTGCCCGATCTGCCGGGCCTTGATGACTTCGCCGGCACGGTGCTGCACTCCGGCGTCTACACCGACGGCAAGGATTGGAAGGGCAAGTGTGCCCTGGTGCTCGGTACCGGCAACAGCGGCCACGATGTCGCTCATGATCTGTGTGCCAGCGGCGCCCACGTGACCATGATCCAGCGCGCCTCCACCCACATCGTTAGTTTGGCCGAGGCGCAGAAACCCTATGGCCTGTATTTCGAGGGACCGCCGATCGAGGATTGCGATCTGCTCGCCGCTTCGTTCCCATTTCCGGTGCTGAAACGCGGCTACCAGTTGTTGACGCGGTCGTCGAAGCAGGTCGACAAGCCGCTGCTCGATGCGCTGGCGGCGCGCGGCTTCAAGCTCAACGATGGGGTCGACGACTGCGGCTTCCAGATGAGCTACATGCAGCGCGGCGGCGGTTATTACTTCAACGTCGGCTGTTCGGAACTGATCGCCGACGGCAAGATCGACCTGCTCCACTGGGACGATGTTGAGCGCTTTGACACCGACGGCGTCCGGCTCAAGGACGGCACAACGCACGCCGCCGATCTGGTCGTGCTGGCCACCGGCTTCAAGCAGCAGCAGGACACCGTGCGCGCCTATCTCGGCGACGCCATCGCCGATCGCCTCGGCCCGGTGTGGGGTTTCGGCGCGGACGGGGAATTACGCAACATGTGGAAACGCACGCCGCAGCCGGGCCTCTGGTTCACCGCCGGCAGCCTCGCCCAGTGCCGCATCTATTCCCGCTACCTGGCGCTGCAGATCATCGCCTGCGAGGCCGGCATGATCTCGCCGGCGCGCGCGGTCTAGGCGCCGTCCACACTCCATTGTATTGCGCTTCGCGCACGATTTTCCGGACATTGTCGGACGTTTGTCCCAGATCATGGTGGAGCGGCGCGGTTCCTCGTATTTTTCGACTTTGTCGAGACCGTTATTTCGACACAGTTTTTGACGGAGGCCGTCCATGCTACGCGAGAAACTGAGAGATATCGTTTCCGGACAGAACCTCTTCCATGTCACGCCGAACACGACCGTCGGCGAGACCGTGAAGGCGATGCAGAAACGCCACGTCGGTTCCGCGCTCGTCCTCAAGGACGGAAAACCGTGCGGCATCTTCACCGGCAGTAACTTCGTTGAACAGGTGCTGGACCTCGGGCGCGACCCCATGAAGACGCTTGTCCGCGAGGTCATGACCCGCGATCCCGTATGTCTGGATTGCGATCGCAATGGGTTCGAGGCGGTTCAACTGATGGAGCAGAACGGCATCCGCCATGTCGTCGTTCGCGGCGCCGGCGAAACCGGTTACAGCATTCTATCGGTCACCGATCTGCCGAGTTGCGACACCGCCGAGTTCGAGAACGAGTTGGAATTCGAACGTCGCCTGTGGGAGGAGTTGTGATCCATGAAACGCCTTCATCTTTCGGTGCGCTGAAAGCGGCGACGAAGCATATGCCGGCATGCGCGCGTTGATGTGAGGGTAACCGTCATGAGCGAAGCGAAGGGATCATTCGATGGGGCAACGGGAACGGCAGATCATCCGATTCGATGAGATTGGCCGCGCCGACGTGGCGCTGGTCGGCGGCAAGAATGCCTCGTTGGGCGAAATGATCTGCAACCTCGGCGACGTGGGCGTGCGGGTGCCGCCCGGGTTCGCCACCACCGCCGCCGCCTATCGCGCTTTCGTCGAGGCCAACGGATTGCGGCCGGTCATCGCCGCCGTGATGGCCGAGTTGGAGGCCGGCAAGATTTCCCTGTCCGAGGCCGGCCACACCCTGCGCCGCGCGTTCATGAAGGGCGATTGGCAGGCCGACACCGAAGCCGAGATCGTCGCCGCCTATGGCGACCTGTGCCGCCGTTCGGACGCCGAGGATATGGACGTCGCCGTGCGCTCCAGCGCGACCGCCGAGGATCTTCCCGATGCCAGCTTTGCTGGCCAGCAGGAAACCTTTCTGAACATCGTCGGCGAGGCCGCGCTGCTCGAGGCATGCCGCCGTTGCTATGCGTCGCTGTTCACGGATCGCGCGATCAGTTACCGCAATACCATGGGCTTCGATCATCTGGCGGTCGCCCTGTCGGTCGGCGTGCAGCGGATGGTGCGCGCCGATCGCGGCAGTGCCGGGGTCATGTTCTCGATCGACACGGAAACCGGCTTCGATCGGATCGCCGTCATCACGGCGGCCTGGGGGTTGGGCGAGACCGTCGTCCAGGGCAGCGTCGATCCCGACGAATACCAGGTCTTCAAGCCGCTGCTCGACGATCCGTCGATCGTGCCCATCGTCGAGAAGCGCTGCGGCGGCAAAGAAACGAAGATGATCTACACCTCCACCGGCGACCAGCGCACCCGCGTTGTGCCGACGTCGGCGGTTGAGCGGCGGGGCTTCGTGCTGTCCGACGCCGACGTGATCCAGCTGGCGCGTTGGGCTTGCACGATCGAACGCCACTACGGCGTCGCCATGGACATCGAGTGGGCCAAGGACGGCCGCGACGGTGCCCTGTTCATCGTTCAGGCGCGGCCCGAAACCGTGCAATCGCGGCGTCGCTCGGCACCCGCCCTGAAGACCTATCGGCTGGACGAGCAAGGCACCCGCATCGTGCAGGGCCTGGCCGTAGGCGATGCCATTTCGACCGGACCGGTGTGCATCATTCGCCATCCCGACCAGATCGGACAGTTTCGTGACGGCGCCGTGCTGGTGGCCGAATCGACGGACCCGGACTGGGTGCCGATCATGAAGCGCGCGTCCGCCATCGTCACCGACCACGGCGGCCGGACCTCGCACGCCGCCATCGTCAGCCGCGAACTGGGTCTGCCGGCCATCGTCGGCGCCGGCGACGCGACGCAGGTGCTGCACGACGAACAGGAGGTCACGGTGTCGTGCGCCGAGGGCGACGAGGGCTTCGTCTACGACGGCCATCTGGCCCATTCGGCGCAGGAAGTGGCGCTCGATGCCATTCCGACGACAGCGACCAGGATCATGTTCAACCTGGCCAATCCGGCGGCTGCGTTCCGCTGGTGGCGCCTGCCGGCGGACGGCGTCGGCCTGGCCCGCATGGAATTCGTCATTAGCAACGCCATCAAGGTGCATCCCATGGCGCTGGCGCATTTTGACCGGGTCACGGACCTGGCCGCGCGACAAGAAATCGAAACCCTGACCGCCGCCTACACGGACAAGGCGGATTACTTCGTCGATCGTCTGGCGCGTAGCCTCGGCCGTATCACCGCCGCCTACCATCCGAAGCCGGTCATCGTCCGCATGAGCGACTTCAAAACCAACGAGTACGCGGACCTGACCGGCGGCCGAGACTTCGAGCCCCAGGAGGAGAACCCGATGATCGGGTTCCGCGGCGCCTCGCGGTACTACTCGCCGCGCTACCGCGACGGCTTCGCCCTCGAATGCCGCGCCATCCGGCGCCTGCGCGAGAAAATGGGGTTCCGTAACGTGATCGTCATGATTCCGTTCTGTCGCTCCATCGACGAGGCCGACCAAGTCTTCGCGGTGATGGCCGAATGCGGCCTGAAACGCGGCGCGGCGGCGCTGGAAATCTATGTCATGTGCGAAATTCCGTCGAACGTGATTCTGGCCGAGGAATTTGCCGCGCGCTTCGACGGCTTCTCCATCGGCAGTAACGACTTGACGCAGCTGGTTCTCGGCGTCGATCGTGACTCGGCCGACCTGGCCGGCCTGTTCGACGAACGCAACCCGGCGGTGATGTGGATGATCCGCGCCGTCATTGATCGCGCCCACGCGGTCGGCGCGAAGGTCGGCCTATGCGGTCAGGCGCCGAGCGACCATCCCGACTTCGCCGAGTTCCTTGTCGACTGCGGCATCGATTCCATTTCCGTCGTGCCCGACAGCTTCGTCACCGTGAAAAACCACGTCGCCGCCGCCGAGGCGCGCGCGACGCTTAATCCCCCGCGACGCCGCTAGGCGGCCGCCGACTCGTCGTCGACCTCGGCCGCCAAGGCGGCGTCTTCCAGCACCGTGGCGCGGCGCATGTCGCGTTTGTATCGGGCGGTGTCGAACGGCCGCGCCCGGTGCATGGTGCAGCGGTTGTCCCAGATCAACAGATCACCGAGCCGCCAGCTATGGGTAAACACGAAGCGCGCCTGCGTCGCGTGCTCCATCAGATCGTGGATGATCAGTCGTCCCTCGGCGACGGGCCGGCCGAGGACGTGGCCGGCGTGCGACGCCAGATAAAGGCATTCCCGCCCGGAGCCCGGATGCACCCGCACCAGCGGCCGGCGCACCGGCGGCAGCGCCGCGCGCTCGGCGTCGCTGAAGGTATCGAAGCCGAGCAGGCCGCGCGAAGTGCGGATGCAATGCACGGCGATGAGATCGCGCACCGTATCCCGCGTCGCCGGGTCGAGCGCGTCCCACGCCGCGCGCATGTCGCAGAACTGCGTCTCGCCGCCTTCCGGCGGCACCGTATGGGCGTTGAGCATGGAATACTTGGCGGCGATCCTCTTGAACGAACTGTCCGTGTGCCACAACCGGTTGCCCAGATTGAACAGCCGGCGCCTGTCCTCGCGGCCGAGCAAGGCATGGTCCTCGTCCAGGTTGGAGACATCGACCAGGTCGGGCGAGATGCGGCGTTTGATATCGGTGTTCAACACCCCGTTGTTGGCTTCCAGCGGCCCGAATCTTCTAGCGAAGGCGACCTGTGCTTCTTCCGAGATCGGCGCGCCGCGAATCACCACGACGGCGTATTCATCGAGCGCCGCGACCACCGCGTCGCGCGCCTCGTCGTCGAGCGGTTGGGCCACGTCGAGGCCGGTGATCTCGGCGGCGAAGCCGATGCCGGCTGGAGCGTGGTCGAAAGGCGTGACGGTGAGCGGCATGACGGACGTTCCCGAGTTTCAGGGTGACAGGCGTTGCGTCGGCGGCAGCTCGCGATAATACGCCGCCGCCGCGCCCGGCGTGGTGATCCAGGTCTCCGCCGCGTGCGCCTTGATGTGTTCGAGCAGGCGGCGGAGATGCTTCAAGCGATAGGGCTGGCCGACGATGAAACTGTGCAGTGAGACGACGAACACCTGGGCGTAGGACTCGGCGGCGCGCTGCATCTCATCGAACTGATTGATGGCGTTGTCGAAGAACTGGCGCGCCGTGTCGCGCCGAAACACCATCGCCGGCTGGTCGTTCAACTCGATGGGATAGGGCATGCAGAGCAGCGGCTGGCTGGCGGTGTCGCACCAGAACGGCTGATCGTCGACCATGCCGAAATCCAGCACGTAGTCATAACCGAATTCCGCCAGCAGATCCGGCGTGCGTTCCGACGGCGACAGATACGGCGACAGCCAGCCGCGCGGCGGCTTGCCTTCCTCCGTCGTCAGCCGCGCCGTCACGCCCTCGAACAACGCCCGCTCCTCGGCCTCGTCCATGGCCGCCAGCGGTTTCGAATTGGTGATGCCGTGGCCGATGATCTCATCGCCGCGCGCCCGGTGCGCCGCCATCACCTCCGGCGCGTGGTCATAGACGGCGGTGTTGGCGATGACGCCGAGCGGAAATTCCAATTCGTCGAACAGATCCAGCACCCGCCACACGCCGACCCGGTTGCCGTATTCGCGCCACAGATAGCTGCGCAGATTGGGTGGTGGCGAATGCCGGTCCAGATCGACCCCGCCCTCGCCATAGATAAAGTGCTCCAGGTTCAACGCCATGTAGCACGCCAGCCGCTTGCCGTTCGGCCAGGCGAATTGCGGCCGCGACCGCAGGGCGGAAAAGCGCAGGCGCTTGAAATCCGGGAAGTCGGTCGGCGCGCTCGGATCAGTCATGGCAAGGAGGTTACGGCAGGAGGGGTTTCCGGGGCAATGGCCGGCACGACCGAGACGGCGCCGAAAACGTGATTGGACCCGTTTCGCCGATGGGCGTAGACTCTGCATTGTCGCCTCCGACATAGAGATTCAGCAGGGAGGGTAGGTAACTACATGACTCCGTCTGATCACCATTCGGCCCCCGGGTTCGAGGGGGCACGGTAAGCAGGACGCCGTTGGGCGCCCCGGCACCGCGAAAAAACCGAAAACCAACACACCGGGCGAGGCGTCTCGCCCGCCCGGATAAATTTCCCGGCTAGGCTGGGAACAGTGCTTAATGCACGGAACCCCGTCCGACGCCCCCGCGCGCGGCGGGGTTCGGCGTTGGCGTTCGTGCGACGCCCCAGCCAACGCGCGATCCATGTGCGTCGGTTAGCGGAACAACATCACCGGAACCTTGCACGAGCGTATCATCGCCGTGGTCGTCGAGCCGATGATCAGGCTGCGGATGCGGGAATGGCCGTAGGCGCCCATGACAACCAAATTGATGGCGTCGGCCTCGACCCGCTTGGCGATACGGTCCTCGGCCTGGCCTTGCTCGATTCCGGCGTCCACCGTGTAGCCCGCGTTGCGCAGCAGGCTGGCCGCATGGTCGAGCCGCGTTCGGGCATCCGGCGTCGCCGCGCCGACCATCAGCAGCCGGCATTCGAGGCCGCTAAACAGGGTTCCCTTGGCGATGTGATCGACCGCCTTGATCGCGCTCGGCCCGCCGTCAAAAGCAATCAGGAACCGCCTGACGGGGGTGAAGGCGCGCGCCGCCACCAGGACCGGCCGATGGCTCGACCTGACGATGCGTTCCAGATTGGAGCCAAGGTGCAGTTTGGCGAAGTCGGCGGCCTCGCCGCGTTTGCCGACGATAATCAGATCGGCATCCTTCTCGAGCTCCTGGATAGTTTCGACGATTTCGCCATGGCGCAGCCTGATCGAAACCTCGTTCAGGCCGGCATTCAGCAGACGCGCCCGGGCGCCATCCAGGATCAGCCGGCCGCGCTTTTGCGACAGCTTGGCCGTTTGCGCGTCGTGCTCGGCCAGTTCCTCCAGCAACGCCGTGCGGGCGCCGAGACCGATGTTGCCGCTCAGGTTCACCGGGGCGCTGGAAACCTCCCGGCCGCCCAATACATGCAGGATTTCAACGCTGGCGCGGGTTCGCCCGGCGACCCACGCGGTGTGGTCGCAGACACTTTCGGAATAGATCGATCCGTCGATCAGCGCGATCAGTCTGGTCATGCCGGTTGCCCCCTCAATGACCCATCAGGCGCTCGAGCGCGCCGGGCTGGTCGTGGATGGCGAGTTTATCGACGATCGTCTCGCTCGCCAGGTTGAGGCCGACGGTCTCCACGTCCGCGCCCTCGCGGCGGAATTTCAGGATCACGGAATCCAGCGCGGCAACGCTGGAAATATCCCAGATGTGCGCGCGGCTGACATCGATGGTCACCGTTTCCAGCGCCTCCTTGAAGTCGAAGGCCTTCATGAAGTCATCCGCCGAGGCAAAGAACAACTGGCCCTCGACAAGATACCGTCGCGACGTCCCGTCCTAGGACAGCCAGGAGGTGACACGGAAAACCTGGGCGATCTTCCACGAGAAGAAAATGCCCGACAACAACACACCGACCAGAACGCCGATCGCCAGGTTACCCTACGCGGACCGGGCCGCCCTAACATTGATGGAGATCAAGAAACGCGGCGC
>JAYOFM010000026.1:0-32359 GCA_038117225.1 Rhodospirillales bacterium | reverse complement strand
CGCCAGCGCCTCGGCGTGCAATTCAGCGTTGGCGGCGGCGACCACGGTGCCGTCGGAAGCCCCCGTCAACGGCGCACCCGCCCAATCGGTGATGATGCCGCCGGCCCCCTCGACCACCGGCACCAGCGCCGAATAATCATACTGCCCAAGTGTCGCCTCGACGACCAGATCGACCCAGCCGCAGGCAAGGAAACCATACCCCAGGCACTCGCCGCCATAGACCACTTGGCCGCAACGTCGCCGCAGGTTTTCATAACGCTCGAACTCGATCCCTTCGCGGAACATCTGCGGCGACGTGGCGGTGAGCCACGCATTGGCGACACCCGTGCAGTCGCGGACACGGGCCGGCGCACCGTTGTAGGTCGTCGGCCGCCCGCGCACGCCGCACCAACGGGTTGACAGCGGCGGCTCGTCGATCACCCCGATGATCGGCCGGCCGTGGTGTTCCAACCCCACCAAGACACCGTAGGTGGCCTTGCCGATGGCGAAGGACCGTGTTCCATCGACCGGGTCCAACACCCAGACGAATTCCGCGTCCGGAAGCGTCGCGGCCTCTTCCTCGCCGACGACGCCATGTTCGGGGTAGGCGTCCTTGATCATCGCCCGCATGACGGATTCGGATTCCCGATCCGCCGCGGTGACGGGGCTGTGATCGTCCTTGGCCTCGAAGCCGATACCCTGGCGGTAATGCTTCAGCGTGACAGTTCGCGCCGCGTCGGCGAGACGTTCCGCGAAAGCAAGATAGGAAGCGAGTTCAGGCTCCCCGACGCCACCGTCGGTCATGGGAGAGGCGGCGGATTATCGCTGTTGGAACGGAGATAAAGAATAACCGCCGCGCGCTGTGAGGCCTTCTTGAGGCCGGCGAACGTCATCTTGTTGCCCTTGGCGTAGTCCTTGGGGCTGGCCAGGAATTGATCCAATTCCGCATACCCCCAATTGCCGCCGAGGCCGGATATGGCGCCCGAATACGAAAATCCGTCACCACCGCCCTGCTTGCGGCCAACCACGGACCACAAATTGGGACCAACCTTATTCTTGCCGCCCTTCTCCACCGTATGGCAGGCCTTGCACTTGCCAAATACCTTCGCGCCCGCGGCGGCATCGGCGGAGGCCAGCAACGTCAGCGCATTCTCGACCGGCGCGTCGCCGGCGGGCTTCTTGTCGCCACCGGTGTCGGCCATTTCGACCATGTAGGCCGGCTTCTCCAGGTTTTCCGCATGCACGAGCATGTTGCCCAGCATGTGCGAACCGAACGCGACCCAAGCCGCGACCAGCAGCGCAAACCCGGCCTTTTCCCAAAAAGAAAAATGCATTGATGCCACCCCATAGACGATATTGCGAAGCGAACATAACCGCATGGCTCGCCGGGTTCAATATCCCGCAACCGTGATGGTAAATAAATCCGTTTCGCCGGACGTCCCTGGCGGCTTAAGTTCATGCCATGACTGGTCCACACAATCCCATCGTCGTCATACCAGCGCGATTGGCGGCGCGCCGACTGCCGGACAAACCGCTTGCCGACATCCACGGGCGTCCGATGATCGCGCATGTGGTCGATCGGGCACGCGAGGCCGATGTCGGCCCGGTTCTCGTCGCCGCCGGCGATCAAGCCATCGTCGACGCGGTCGAGGGTGCCGGCGGGCACGCCATCATGACGAATCCCGCTCTGCCCTCGGGGTCGGATCGCGTGGCGGCGGCGCTTGCAATGATTGACCCTGATCACAACCATGATGCGGTGATCAATCTGCAGGGGGATCTGCCGACCATCGCCGTGGCGGACGTTCGCGCGGCTCTCGCCCCGCTGCGCAACGATGATGTCGATATCGCGACATTGGTCACCGAAATCACCGACCCGGACGAGATCAATAACCCCAACGTGGTCAAGGCCGCCGTCGCTATCACCGATGGTGAGACAATCGGCCGCGCGCTCTATTTCAGCCGCGCCACCATTCCGTCGGGGGACGGCCCGCTCTATCACCATATTGGCATCTATGCCTACCGGCGCGATGCGCTCGAACGTTTCGTCGTCCTGCCCCCGGGGGTGTTGGAGATACGCGAGCGCCTGGAGCAGTTGCGCGCCCTGGAAGCCGGCATGCGCATCGACGCCGCCCGCGTTGACACGATTCCCCTCGGTGTCGATACTCCGGCCGACCTTGAGCGCGCGCGCCGTCTTCTGGACCCGAGCCATGACTGATCCCGAGAGTTTCATTTCCTTCCAGGGCATGCCCGGCGCCTATTCGAACATGGCCTGCCATGCGGCCTACCCGGACATGACTCCGCTTCCGTGCAGGACGTTCCATGACGCCTTCGACGCCGTCACCAGCGGCCGGGCAGCGCTAGCGATGATTCCGATCGATAATTCGGTCGCCGGACGGGTCGCCGACATTCATCATCTGCTACCCGAATCGGGTTTGTTCATCGTCGGCGAGTTTTTCCTGCCGGTGAACCATCAACTGCTCGGTGTGCCGGGTGCGCGGATCGAGGATCTGACCCACGTCCACAGCCATATTCACGCCCTCAACCAGTGTCGCATTCTAATTCGCGAACTGGGCGTCGAGCCGGTCGAGCACGTTGACACCGCCGGCGCCGCCATGGATATCGCCAAATGGGGCGACAAGACCCAGGCCGCCATCAGTTCGCCGCTCGCCGCCGAGATTGACGGCCTGGAAATTTTGCGCGCCGGCATTGAGGACGCCGCCCACAACACGACACGATTCGTCGTTCTGGCACCGGAACCCATCGACGTTCCGACGGACGCGGATCAGGTGGTCACCAGCTTCGTCTTTCGGGTACGCAATATTCCGGCGGCTCTGTACAAGGCGATGGGTGGTTTCGCCACCAATGGCGTCAACATGACCAAGCTGGAAAGCTACGTCAGCGATGAATTCGTCGTCGCCCAGTTCTATGCCGACGTGGAAGGCCATCCTAAAAACCGCAATCTGGCCTTGGCGCTCGAAGAACTGGCGTTCTTCTCGGAAGAAGTCCGCATTCTCGGTACCTATCCGGGCCACCCGTATCGCTTCAAGTCCGCGCAATCCACCGTATC
Source organism: Rhodospirillales bacterium (assembly GCA_038117225.1). Classification (GTDB taxonomy): domain Bacteria; phylum Pseudomonadota; class Alphaproteobacteria; order Rhodospirillales; family Casp-alpha2; genus JAYOFM01. Next base: position 29,313 of record JAYOFM010000026.1, on the reverse strand, counting down.
GGCCTAAGCCGTGACGACGACAGTTGACGCCGTCGTCGACTGTATTTGGCAAGCCAACGCGTCACTGGGCGAAGGGCCATTGTGGGACGCCGCCGATGGCGTTCTGCATTGGATCGATATCACTGCCGGTCGACTGCATCGTCTCGACTTGGCGGTCGGCAAACAGGCCACGGTCAACGTGGGCGAGAAAATCGGCTGCATTGCGCTGCGCGACGGCGGAGGTCTGGTGGCGGGGTTGCGATCGGGCTTCGCCTTTCTCGATTCCTTGACGGGGGCCATTGCACCGATCAACGATCCCGAATCCGCGCTGCCGACCAATCGCTTCAACGATGGCGCGGTCGACCCGCTGGGCAATTTCTGGGCCGGCACCATGGACGACGACGAAACGGCGCCAAGCGGAAACCTCTACCGCCTCGAGCCGAGCGGCGCCGTCAGTCTGATGCGATCGGGGTTTGTCATCGGCAACGGCATCGACTGGAGTCCCGACGGAACGACGATGTACTTCACCGACAGCACGCGGCGACGCATCATTGCCTATGACTTCGATACCACGTCGGCGGAAATCAGCGGTGATCGCGATTTCGCGTGGCTCGGCGAGGACGACGGTTTCCCGGACGGTTTGACCGTCGACGCCGAAGGCGGAGTGTGGAGCGCGGTCTGGGACGGCCATCGGCTACTCCGCTTCTCCCCCGACGGCGAGCTTGAGCGCACGGTGGCCGTGCCAGTGCCGCGCCCGACCAGCATGGCCTTCGGCGGGGAAGGTCTATCGACCTTGTTCGTCACGTCGGCACGAATCGGCCTGGATCCGACGGCACTCGACGCCGCCCCGTTGTCGGGCGGCGTTTTCGCCATCGACGTTGGTGTTCGCGGCCTCCCCGCGCGTACATACCTCGGTTAGGGTGGTTGAATCATGGCCCGTGCGAAAATCGGCTTGATCGGCCTTGGCGCAATGGGAGCCAATCTTGCGCACAACCTGATCGACCATGACATCTCGGTTGTCGCATTCCATCTCGATCCCGAGGCGCGGCTGCGCGGACGATCGACGGTTCATGGGATCGACGTTGTCGATGACCTCGACGCCGTCATCGGCGGATTGGAGCGGCCGCGGCGAATCATGCTGATGGTGCCCGCCGGCGCCGCCGTCGATGCCGCGCTGGACGGGCTCAAGAAACATCTGTCACCGGGAGATATCGTCATCGATATCGGAAATTCGAACGCCGCCGACACGACCCGCCGACAGGCCACGTTCGATGCCCTCGGCGTCGGTATTCTGGGTGTCGGTATCTCTGGCGGACCGCGTGGCGCGCGCGAGGGCGGCGCGATCATGGCCGGGGGTGATGACGCAATCCACGCGGCCGTGGCCGATATCCTGACGGCCGTCGCCGCATCGGCCGACGGCAAACCTTGCGCCGGCTGGATCGGTCCCGGTGCCGCCGGCCATATCACCAAGACCGTCCATAACGGCATTGAGTACGCCGAGATGCAGGCTCTGGCGGAGGCCCGGTTGGTCCTCCGCACCGCCTTCGGCATGGAGGACGCCGATGTCGCCGCAATTATGGAGCAGTGGTCCGATGCGGGCGACGGGTCGTTCCTGATGGAGGTCAGCATCGACATTTTGAGGCACCGCGAGGCGACGGACGCCACGCCTGTTCTCGACGGCCTCGCCGACCGGGTCGGCGAGAAAGGGACCGGTCGCTGGTGTGTTGCCCTGGCGCTTGAACTCGGGGTCGCCGTGCCGAGCATCGCCGCCGCCGTCGCGGCGCGATCCCTGTCGGCAACGCGGCCGACGCCCGCCGTCACCAGGCAGAAACACGCGAAGACCGCCATCACCCTGAACCACGTGCGCACCGCCGTCGTCGCCAGCCGCCACGCGGCGTTCGCGCAGGGATTTCAGCTGTTGGCGCGCGCGGCGATAACAGACGGCTGGCCCGGGGATCTCGCGGCCATCGCCCATCTATGGCGTGCCGGCAGCATTTTGCGCGGCGACACCATTGAAATCTGGCACGCAGAATTGAGGAAATCACCCGATCCGTGGACCGTGTTGTCGAGAATCCTGGCATCAGGATCTGTTGGCAGCGCTGGAACTTGGGCCGACCTGCTTGCGGTCGCGGCTAACGCCAACGTGCCGATCCCGGTCATGTCGGCGAGCCTTCAGTATCTCGTCGCCGCCAATGCCCCGCGCCTCGGCGCCGATTTGTTGCAGGCGCAACGGGACTATTTCGGTGCCCACGGCGTGACCGCCCAGGACGGCACGGCACGTCATATCGACTGGCACGGCATGGACGATGGCGCCTGAAACCGGGCCAGATACGCCGGCGCGGGTGATCATCGTCATGGGCGTCAGCGGCGCCGGCAAGACCACCGTCGGCCGACGCCTCGCCGATGCCATTGGCGCCCGCTTCGTCGAGGGCGATACCTACCATCCGGCATCCAACGTTGCGAAAATGACGGCGGGTGAAGCGCTCGACGACGGCGATCGAGCACCCTGGTTGGCCACACTGTCTGACGCCATCGGCCAGTGGCTCGCGGTTTGCGAGACGGTGGTGCTCGCCTGTTCAGCGCTGAAGGACGATTACAGACGACGCCTCGTCGATGGCCGAAATGGCATTCGATTTATCCACCTCGCCGGCGACAAGGACATCATCACCGAACGCCTTGCCGGGCGGATTGGCCATTTCATGCCGCCGTCACTGCTGGATAGCCAGTTAAACGACCTGCAGCCGCCGCCCGACGCCGTCGTCCTCAATATCGCGCATGAACCCGATCAATTGGTCGCCATGGCGCTGGAACAACTCGGGCGGAGCAACGGCTAAGAACCCGACGCCAACCATTGTTCGACCAGCCAGCGGGAAATCGAGTCCCGACGCGGCAGGCGCGGCTGATCGCCAACGGCGTCGTCCCATTCGGCGAAGTTTCGCACGTCATCACGACGAAACCACTGCGCGTCATCCAATTCGTCGTGATCGACAAGAATCTCGGTCGATGCGGCACGGGCATGAAATCCGAGCATCAGGGATGCCGGAAATGGCCATGGCTGTGACGCCAGATAGGTCACCTCGTCGACTTCGATGCCGCTTTCCTCGAAAACCTCGCGCGCCACGGTCTGTTCCAGGCTTTCGCCAGGTTCGACAAATCCGGCAAGGGTCGAGTACATGCCAACCGGCCAACCGGCCTGGCGGCCAAGCAGACAGGCGCCACCGGGAATGTCATCGCGATAGACCAGCATGATGACCGCCGGATCGGTGCGCGGGAAATGATCGGTCGCGCAATCCGTGTTGGCGCAGCGGCGCACGTGACCGGCGCCCCGGCTTTCGGTCGGATAGCCACAGACGCCACAATGCATGTGCCGGGAATGCCAGTAGACCAACCCGCGCGCATGCGCCAGCAAGCTTGCCTGTTCACGGTCCATGAAGCGGCCGGTCTGGCGAAGGTCGATGAATTCGCCGCGTCCCGCCCAAGCGCCGATATCGCTCTCCGCGGCCTCGTCGACGGCGGCGGCGATGAAGGTGATGTCGTCGCGCGTCCCGAGAACGGAAATTTCACGCGCGATGGCCATGGTTTGCCGCGCGTGGTCATTGGTCAGCATGACCGCCACGGGCGGGTCGTCCATGGCAATCAGGCTGCGCAAACCGGACACCGGCACGACGCGCACGTCGCCGGTCAATCGGTCGGCCAGCCAAGCGTCATCGCGGCGAGAAATGCCGGCTCGTTCAAGCGGGTGATAGGCGTACATGAGACGTCGGGACATGGCGCGAAGCCTCGCACAGGGTCATCCACGTGGCAACAAAATGTGCCGCCGCCACGCGACGCCCCCCAGGGCTTGTGGGTTAAAATTTAGCTGTTGAGGGATCGTTAAGGATTGGGGTGCAATAAAGAACCTACCGAGAGATCGGGTCTCGCACTTCTGGGTGCCGGTGTCGTTAAACGAACGGTAGGTGGAGACGAACGTGGGTATTAAGACAGCCCCCTTACGCCAGGTTTGGGGACCGGTAGCCGTACTTTTGGCCGCGGTAACTTTGGCTGCCTGTGCGTCGCCACAAGGCGTCGACAGCTTTGCCGCGCTCGATTGTAAACGCATCTCGACAAAGGCTCAGGCCAAGATCAACTGGGCTCGCGTGCCCAGCGTCGATGTGCGGGTCCGCAACGATGAATTCGAGCCGATGATACTGACACTACGTCAGGGTCGCCCGTATATCCTTCGCATCCGCAATCGCGATGATGGCCTGCATGTTTTTCGCGCCGGCAAGTTCTTCCAAAGCAATGCCGTTCTCAGCGTCGCGCTCGACGGCAAACGCCAGGAAGAAACCTGCATCCGCTCAGTCAGCATCCCCGGTCGCCAGACGGCTGAGATTCGCATGGTCGCTATTCTCGACGGACACTATGAGTTCGAGGACAGTGTGATTCTGGTGCCCTGGATTTTTTCCTCGGGCCCCAGCGGCATCATCATCGTCGAGGAACGGGTGCAGACGGCGGGCGGCTGATCACCGTCACCCGATCAGCTTCTCGGAACGGCATGTTTCGATCGTAACGGCCGAACCGGGCCTTGGCCGGTGGCCCGCGCGGTTCTATAGTGGCATCGGAAGATCGGCGCCGGACGAGCTCCTCGCCAACCCGGTCAGATCCGGAAGGAAGCAGCCGTAACGAGTTTCGGCTCGGGTCGGTGTCCGGTCTTCCACTTCTCCGCCATTCGCGCCGGATTCCCGATGAACGACGATCACCCCGTGGACACACCCGTGAACGCCGCCCCCGCCAAGGCGTCGGACGACTATCGGGTTCTTGCCCGTAAATACCGTCCGACGACGTTTTCCGGCCTTATCGGCCAGGAGGCGATGGTCCGCACGCTCACCAACGCCTTCAAGACAGGCCGTCTGGCCCACGCCTTCATCCTCACCGGCGTGCGCGGTATCGGCAAGACATCGACCGCCCGCATCGTCGCCCGCGCGCTCAATTGCGTTGGCCCGGACGGCACTGGTGAACCGACCACGGAACCCTGCGGTGTTTGCGAGCATTGTCGCGCCATTGCCGAGGACCGGCATGTCGATGTGTTGGAAATGGACGCCGCCAGCCGCACCGGCGTGGATGACATTCGCGAATTGATTGACGGCGTACGCTACCGGCCGACCTCCGCCCGCTACAAGGTCTACATCATCGACGAAGTGCACATGCTGTCGAAGAATGCCTTCAACGCGCTGTTGAAAACGCTGGAAGAGCCCCCGGAACACGTAAAGTTCATCTTCGCCACGACGGAAATCCGCAAGGTCCCGGTGACCGTACTGTCGCGCTGCCAGCGCTTCGATCTGCGCCGCGTCGATGTGGAAGGCCTCGGCGCGCATTTCCGCATGATCGCCGACAAGGAAAAGGCCCGCATCGACGATGCGGCGCTGCATTTGATCGCGCGCGCCGCCGATGGTTCGGTACGGGATGGATTGTCGCTTCTCGACCAGGCCATTTCACAGGCCGAAGGCGCCGTCGACGAGATCCAGGTTCGGGACATGCTGGGACTTGCCGACCGAGGGCAGACGTTTCAGCTGCTTGAAGCGACCTTCAAGGGCGACATCGCCGCCTCCCTCGACATGTTGGCGGGCCAGTATCACGACGGCGCCGACCCGGCGGCGGTCCTCGAGGACATGCTGGAGATCGTTCACTGGCTGACGCGAATCAAGATCGTGCCGGAAGCCGCGGACGCGCCTGACGTGCCGGAAATCGAACGGCGCTTCGGCAAGGATCTCAGCGAGCGCTTGGCCATGCCCGATCTGGCCCGCGCCTGGCAGATGCTGCTGAAAGGCCTGGGCGAGGTCCGCGCCGCGCCGATTCCCTTGTCGGCGGCGGAAATGATCCTGGTGCGGCTTGCCTACACGTCCGATCTACCGACGCCGGAAGATGCGTTGAAAGCCACGCCCGCCGGTGGCGGCGCACCGGCATCCAAGCCCGCCGCGCCGCCCGCGCCTACCGACGGCGGGGCCCGCATGACCGGAACCGGCGATGCCGCTCAGACAGCCACGGCACCCCAAACCGCGCCGGAAACCGTGACCGACCCCGCCCCCGAGGCCGCTATTTCGCCGCGGTTGGCGACGTTCGAGGATATCGTCGCCTTGGCCGCCGAGGTTCGTGACCAGCGGCTGCGTTATTTCCTCGAACACCATGTACGGCTGGTACGATTTGAACCCGGGCAGTTGGAATTCCAACTCGCCGAGGGCGCGCCGACGGATATGGTTCAGGCATTGCGAAAGTTCCTCGATCGCCATGCAGCGGACCCGTGGACGGTGACCGTGTCCAATCAAACGGGTGCGGAGACCCTGGCCGAGCATCGCGACGCAACGGCGGCCGCGGAATTCGACGAGGCGGCGCGGCATCCCCTGGTGCAAGCGGTCATGGAGACGTTCCCCGGCGCGCGCATCGATTCGGTGCGCCATCTAGACCGTGAGGATGCTGGTAACGACGCGACGATGACCACGCCGGACGAAGAGACCGCCGACCCGCCCGACCTTTGAAACGGTCAAAGCAAGAATGTATCATTCGATGCGGCACCCCAGGCGGCGAGAAATTCGCTGAGGTACCGGCGCGTTCCCTGTTCCGCCTCGATAAAGGTAATGATATCGGCGACGGCGCTGTTGTAGCCATCGCGGCTGATCGAGCCCCGGTGTAATTGCAGACGCAGATAAACCAGGTAGGTATTGAGCACGTCCGTCTCGCAGTAATTGCGGATATCCTGAACCCGGCCGGCATCGGCCATCCCAGCCACGTCGGCGCCATCGACACCGAATTTCCCGGGAAAGCCCATGACGCTGCAGACCTCATTCAGCTTGACCCGCGCCGACGCGCCATAATCCGATAACACTTCCATCAGATCGCAGTGCCAATCGGAAGCATAACGGCTTTGATAATTTTCCCACTTGTTGTCGGCCTGATGCAGCCAGCTCGCGGTAATTCCGTGCACCATGGCGCGGTATTTAAGCACCGGCAGATCGAATCCGCGGCCGTTGAAGCTGACCAAACGCGGGCGCAAGCGCTCGCAGTATTGGAAGAATCCCTGCACCAGCTTGGCTTCGTCGAAGCCCGCTTCGCCGCCGGAACGCAAATCGCGCATCAAATAAGCCTCGATACGGCCGTCGCGGTCGATTTCCGCCTCCAAAAACGAAATCGCGACAATGCGATGGAACGGCTGGCGGGGGAACGCGTTGCGGCCGTCGGTGATATCCAGGTGATAGCGCTCAAGCTCGGCCCGGCGGGCTTCCACATCCGGGCCGTCGAAACCCGTGAGGTTCCGCACCGAGTCGGTGTCGGGCACGGTCTCGATATCGAAGACGAACAGGCTTTGATGCTGCATGGTACCGGATGTTATACACTGCTTTGACCGCGACGCCCAATGACCCGATCCGCCGGAGATCTTGATGACCAACCTCGGACAGATGCTGAAGCAAGCGCAGGAGTTGCAAGGCCGCATGGCCAAGATGCAGGAGGAGATGGCCGAATTCCAGGTCACCGGGTCCTCGGCCGGCGGCATGTGTGAAGTTGTTCTTAATGGCAAGGGCGAGGCCAAGAGCCTGAAAATCGACCCGGCGCTGGTATCCGGCGATGAGGTCGGGGTCATGGAAGACCTCATCCTGGCCGCCTTCAACGATGCCCGCGCGAAGGTCGAGGTCAACATGCGAGAGAAGATGTCGGAGCTGACGGGCGGCTTGCCGCTGCCGCCGGGCCTGCAGCTTCCTTTCTGAACACTCGTCAACGGACTAACGCGGCCCATGGCCGAATCTGATATCGAAAACCTGATCGGCCTACTGGCGAAACTGCCGGGGCTGGGACCACGCTCGGCCCGCCGCGCCGCATTGCATCTGGTCAAAAACCGGGACCGATTGATGTCGCCCCTGGCACGTGCCCTGGCGCAAACGGCGGAGACTATTCGCACCTGTTCCGACTGCGGCAATCTGGACAGCATCGACCCCTGCGCCCTGTGCCGCGATGAGCGTCGCGATCGCGCGGTCATCTGCGTGGTCGAGGACGTGGCGGACCTTTGGGCCATCGAGCGCACGGCCAGCTATCGCGGCCTTTATCATGTGCTGGGCGGCGTGCTGTCGGCATTGGACGGAATCGGGCCGGATGATTTGCGCGTGCCTCACCTGGCGACCCGCGCGGACGCAGACGCCGTCCACGAGGTCATCCTGGCGTTGCCCGCGACGGTCGATGGCCAGACGACGGCGCACTACATCGGTGATCGTCTGGCGCCACTTTCCATTACGGTTTCCGGCATCGCCCATGGCGTGCCCGTCGGCGGTGAACTCGATTACCTGGACGACGGCACGTTGCAGCAGGCGCTGAAGGCGCGCCGGCCGGTCGCGGGTTGATCGATGGCCTCGCCGCAAAAACTCCTGCGCCGCGCACTCGAACAGCATCAGGCCGGCCAACTGCTTGAGGCCGGCGAGCTCTACCGGAAAGTCCTCGCCAAGGATCCAAAGAACGTCGATGCACTCAATCTGCTGGGCACGTTGCTGCTGGCGGTCGGACAGGCGGACACCGCGGTACCGCTGCTGCAGCGGGCGACGGAACTGGCGCCGGATTTTTTCGTCCCGTACGTCAATCTTGGCAACGGCCTGCAACAGCTCGGCCAGATCGATGAAGCGATCGCCGTCTTCCAAACCGCGCGCCGCCTGGAACCGAGTTCGGCGGAGGCCGCCGCGAACCTCGCCAGCGCGCTTAACGACGCCAAGCGCCATGCGGACGCACTGGAAGCCGGCACGGAAGCGCTGCGCTTGCAACCCGGCTTTCCCGCCGCGCTGAACAATCTCGGCAATGCCCTGCTCGGACTCGGTCGTGCCGACGAAGCGGTGGAGCATTACAATCAAGTCCTGACGCTGCACCCGGCGGATGCCTCGGCGCGTTTCAATCTTGGCAACGCGCAGATGGAACTCGGTGACCCCGCCGCCGCCGTCGACAGCTTCCAGCGCGCCGTCAAACTGGACCCCGAGGATGTTGAAAAGCACTTCAACCTCGGCAATGCGCTGCGCGCGTCGAACCGGTTCGATGACGCCATCGCCTCGTTCGAAACCGCCATCGCGCTCGACCCGGGTCATGTCGCCGCCCATTGCAATCTCGCCGCCGGCTATCAGGCAACGGAACGGTCGGAACAGGCGGCGGCACATTTGATGAAGGCGACGGCTCTCGAGCCGGACAGCGCCGATTTGCACTGGAATTTAGCGCTGGCGCTGCTGCAGAGCGGCAACATGGAAGACGGATGGGCGGAATACGAATGGCGCTGGCAAACCGACTCCTTTGCGTCGCAGCGCCGGAACTGGACGGCCCCGACCTGGAAAGGCGAGAATCTAGATGGCGGCACGCTGTTCATTCATACGGAACAGGGTTTCGGCGACGCCATACGGTTCTGCCGCTTCGTGTCCATGGCCGCCGAGCGAGTCGATCGCCTCGTGCTCGAATGCCGGCCACAATTGACGCGCTTGTTCTCCAGCATCCCGGGCGTCGATCAGGCCATCGACTTGGGCGCCGAGCCTCCGGCGCACGATGCTCAGATCTCTTTGTTGAGTCTGCCCTACGCATTCGGCACGACACTCGAGTCCCTGCCCGCCGATGTTCCTTATCTGGCGTTACCGACCGACGCCGCACCGGCATCCGCTGTCGTCGCGGCGCGAGACGTATTGAAGGTGGGCTTTGTCTGGGCCGGCAGCCCGACACGACAGGAAGCTGAACTCCGCACCTGCGATGTTACCCTGTTCGAACCGCTGATCCGCGTACCAGGAATCCAATTTTTCAGCCTGCAGGTCGGTACCGAGCAGCAACAACTGGCCGATCTTGATCCGACGCTCAATGTCATCGATCTTGCGGATTCACTTCGGGACTTTGCCGATACCGCCGCCACCGTTGCCGCGCTCGACCTCATCATCACGGTGGATACGGCCGTTTTGCATCTGGCCGGCGCCTTGGCGCGACCGGTGTGGGGGTTGATGTCACAACCGACTGGTTATTTCTGGATGGACAATCGGCCGGACAGCCCCTGGTATCCGTCCCTATGGATGTTCCGCCAACCCGCTCCCGGGGATTGGCAAAGTGTCTTCAAGGAGGCCGAGAACGCTTTGCGGGAACTGGTCAGCGTTCGTCGTTAACCGTCGACGATTCTGATACCTTTCCGGCGGCCTCGACACGCAGGACCGTGCCGTCGACGCCGACGACGCTAACCACGGTCCCGGCGCCCAGGTCAGGGCCTTGCACCTTCCAGAAGGTATCTTCCAGCCGTACCTTGCCGATACCATTGATTATTGCCGCGTCGAGCGTCAGTTGGCGGCCAATGTAGCGTTCGCCACGGCGGTTGAGTTCCGGATGGTCTGTTTCCGTCGGCCGACGTTTGATCCAAATGCGCCCGGCGACGGCACTGACGACGGACAACACGCTGAAGATCAAGACCTGGGTTTCCCAGGCAAGCGTCGGCTCGACGACCACCGCTATTCCAGTTAGCAACCCGGCGATGGCAAGCCAGAGGAATATTACCCCCGGGGCCAGCACTTCGAGCACCACGAGCGCCACGGCGAGGATAAACCAGTGCCACGGCGACAGGCTTTCGATGAACGCCACCATGTCCACCTCCGTCACGACCACGGGCCCGATGAACCATCGGGATTTGGTTTATCACTGGCTGGCGAGCCTTCATTTACGGAGCCCACGCGGCCACGGTCCTGAAACGCGGATTTCCCCAGTTCAGCAATGCCGGCGAGAGAGCCGAGGATACCCGAGGCCTCCATAGGCAACAGGATCACTTTCTCGTTCGGTGCCGATGCGATGTCCTTGAGCGCCTCGACGTATTTTTGGGCGATGAAATAGTTGATCGCCTGAACACTGCCGCTGGCGATGGCGTCCGATACCAACGTCGTCACCTTGGCTTCCGCCTCGCCTTCGCGCTCGCGCGCTTCGGCATCCCGGAACGCGGCCTCGCGACGACCCTCGGCTTCCAAGATAGTGCCTTGCTTCTCACCCTCTGCCTTAAGGATTTCCGCCTGCCTGAAACCTTCGGCCTCAAGGATGTTGGCCCGCTTTTCACGTTCCGCCTTCATCTGGCGGGCCATGGCATCGACCAGGTCACGCGGTGGCGAGATGTCCTTGATTTCAATGCGCGTCACCTTGACACCCCAGGCCGAGGTCGCCTCGTCGACGACCATCAGCAACTGCGCGTTGATCTTGTCGCGCTGGGACAACAGTTCGTCCAAGTCCATGGACCCCATCACCGTCCTGATATTGGTCATATTCAGATTGAGGATCGCGACCTCCAACTGGCTGACCTCATAGGCGGCGCTGGCACTATCTAGAATCTGGTAAAATACCACCCCATCGACGCTGACCATTGCATTGTCGCGGGTAATAATTTCCTGCGTCGGTACATCGAGGACCTGTTCCATGACATTCAAGCGTCGGCCGATGCGGTCGACAACGGGAATAATCAGATGCAAGCCCGGCCTGAGAGTCTTGGTATATCTGCCGAAACGCTCGACCGTGAATTCCCGGCCCTGCGGAACCACCTTGACCCCAAGAAATACCAGGATCAGCGCCAGAACCAGGAACGTCACCGCAAATATCGCGAATCCAGAAGTTATCATTTCAACCTTTCCGGGCGCCAACGCGCCTGTCATTACGAGACGCATACCTTAGCGCAATCCAATGGTAATCGTGTCAAGAATCGGAAACGAGACGAACGCTTGGCGGTTCTATTGTCGGCGCATCGTCCTCGTCACCCAACTGCAGCTGGTCAATTCGATTGCCGTAAAGGGTCACGCGATCGGTCGAGGTGCGCACCTTGTCCAGTGTCTTCGAGGCCGTATCGAACTGCTTGCGCAACATGTCGACCCGTTCGTCCAGCCGCCCCATGTCCTCCAGCAGTTTGCGTACCTCGCCCTGGATGACATCCGCCTGCTCGCGCATGTGCACGTCACGCAAAACCGCGCGCACAGTATTGAGCGTTGCCATCAGCGTGGTCGGCGACACGATCCACACTCGGCGGCGGAAACTTTCCTCGATGACGTTGCGGAAGTTGGCATGCAATTCCGCGTAAATTGCTTCCGACGGCAGGAACATGAGGGCCGATTCCGCTGTCTCGCCGGGAATAATATAGCGCTCGGCGATATCCTTCACGTGCTTGGAAACATCGGCCTGAAAAGTGCGGCCGGCGATCTTGCGGGCGTCGTCGTTGTCGGCCTGCTGAAGACGTTCGTAGCTTTCCAGCGGGAACTTGGAATCGATGGCGATCGGCCCGGGCGGATTGGGCAGCGTCAACAGACAGTCGGCGCGGGCACGGTTGCTCATGGTCACTTGAAAGGCGTACGCGTGTGCCGGCAATGCCGCCTTCACCAAATCGTTCAGCTGAATTTCACCAAACGCGCCGCGTGCCTGCTTGTTGGATAGGATATCCTGCAGGCCAACCATCTGTTGCGACAGGTCGGTGATGTTCTTCTGCGCCGCATCGATGACCGCGAGACGGCGCTGCAACACTTCCAACCGCTCACCAGTTTTTTCTGTTTGCAGGATCAGGCTGTCGCCGACCCGCTTTCCCAGTCCGTCCAGCCGCTCGCTGACCGAAGTATGACTTTCGCTAAGACGACCGGTGAGTTCCGCCTGCGCCTGGGCAAGACGTTCGACCGTATCGGCGATGTGATGCTGTCGCAGATCGGCCTCGGCACGACGGCGTGCCGCGCCGCTCGCCATCACCACGATCGCGGCGATCGCGACGACGACGATGAACCCGACGATCATCAACAGATCGCGCCCGACGACGATGGAAAATTCCTGCATGCCTTGGTTTCACCCTATTTCCCGTGCAAGAGTCGCACATCCGCGGCGTTACGCGCAAACAGGTGCGGATTTCCGGCGTTCCCCATACAGGACCGAAGCCATGATCAAATTCCGATTCGCCCGCCTCGCCACCGTCGCGTTCCTGTCCAGCCTCGCCACCGCAGCGCCCCCGGCTGTCAGAGCGGCGGAGATCACCGTCGATGCGGCATCACGCGGCAATTTGGCACTGACGCTTTATCAAGGGGATTTGGCACTGATCAGCGAAACTCGGCGGGTCCCATTCGTCGACGGCCCGATGACATTGGCCTTCGACCATGTCAGCCATCGGCTCGATCCGACCAGCGTGCGCATTGATGCGGGTAGCGGTGCGCGGATTGATGCCATCTCGTTCGAATCCGATCTACTGACGCCGGACAACCTTCTCAGACACGCACTCGGCGGTCGCGTCGGCATCGTCAAGACTCACCCGACCTCCGGTGTGGAAAGCGTCGTCGAGGCGCGGGTGTTGAGCGTCAGCGGCGGCGTGGTGCTCAAAATCGGTGATCGCATCGAAACCGGCGTCCCGGGGCGTCTCGTTTTCTTCGACCAGCCCGTTGGCCTGCGGCCACGCCCGGCACTCCTGGCAATTATCAACGGAAGCGGCAGCGGCGAACGCGACATCGGGCTCGCCTATCTAAGCGGCGGCATGGGCTGGCAGGCCCATTACACGATTGAGTTGGCGCCCGATGGTGAACGCCTCGATCTGGATGCCCGCGCGGCGCTGCGAAACCAGAGTGGGATCGCCTTCGACAAGGCGACCGTGCGGCTGGTCGCCGGCAATGTTCGCCGTCAGGCGCCGCCACCACGCTTGATGCGGACTATGGCGATGGCCGACGCCGCCATGGCGCCCGAGGCCAAGGGCGCGGCTCCGGCGCGCGAGTCGCTGGAAAGTTTTCATCTTTACGCGTTGCCGAATTCCGTGTCGCTCAAAGACCGGGAAATCCGACAGGTAACCTTATTGAATGTGCGCGGCGTTGCCGTCGCTAGGGAGCTGGTGAGCCGCGGCTCGCCGACGGTCTTCGGCGCCCAACGCGGTGAGCCCCGCCCCGACCACCCGCAGGTAACATTGCGCTTTGATAATGGCCCAAAGACCGGCCTTGGCCAGCCATTGCCGAGCGGTCGCGCGCGAATCTATGCGCGTGACACCAAGGACAACCTGCAGTTCGTCGGCGAGGATCAGATCAACAACACGCCCGTCGGCGGCAGCGTCACCCTGACCATGGGCCAAGCCTTCGACGTTACCACCAGGCGCGTGCAAACCGCCTTCCAGCACATCAGCAAACGCATCACCGAATCCGCCTACCGGATCGAACTGAAAAACGGCGGCAAAAAGGCGGCGCTGGTGCGCATTGACGAGAACATTCCCGGCGACTGGAAAATTCTTGAAGACAGCGGCAGCCACATCCGCGAAGGCGCCCGCGCCGTATGGCGCATCTCGGTGCCGGCGTCGGGCACGATCGACGTCGTCTACCGGGTCAGAGTCGAGCGCTAAAGCAACAGCCCCGCCATCGCACCGGTCAGGCATGTGGCCAGGGTACCGGAAATGATAGTGCGGCCGCCGAGGCCGACAATATCGGCCCGGCGTTCCGGCGCCATGGTCACCAGGCCGCCGATCATGATGCCCAGGCTGCCGAAGTTGGCGAAACTGCACAGCCCGTAGGTCATGATCGTGCGCGTGCGATCGCCGACCGCCTCTGGCGCCATTGCCGCCAGTTGCAGGTAGGCGATGAATTCGTTGAGCACCACCTTGATCCCCATCAGGCCGCCGGCGATGACGGCGTCCGACCACGGCACGCCCATCAGCCAGACCACCGGCGCCATGGCCCAGCCGAGCAGGCGTTGCAGTGTCAGCGGCGCGCCAGCCACATCCGGCAACGCGCCGATCACCAGATTGGCCAGCGCCACCAGCGAAACCATCACCACCAGCATGGCGACAACGTTGATGAGCAGGCGAACCCCGTCGATGGTGCCTCGGGTAACCGCTTCCATGGCGCCGGTCGCCGCATCGCTATCGTCCAAACCGCCGGCGGTCCTGTCATCGCCCGGCACCATGATGCGGGCCACCATCACCGCCGCCGGCGCGTTCAATAGGGACGCCGTTAATACGTGGCCGACGGCGTTTGGGACGACGCCATCCAGAACCGTCGCATAGAGCACCAAGACCGTGCCTGCGATGGTTGCCATGCCCGCCGTCATGACGATGAACAGCTCGCTGCGACTCAACTGGCGCAGATAGGGTCGCACCAACAGCGGTGCCTCGACCATGCCGACGAATACGTTCGCCGCCGTCGCCACGCCAACCGCGCCACCGACGCCGAGGCTTTTCCGCAATGCCCAGGCGACGCCCCGCACGATGACCGGCAACACCCGCCAATGAAACAGCAACGCCGACAACGCGCTGACCACCAGGATCAGCGGCAACGCCTGAAAGGCGAAAATAAACGTCGACCCCGCCTGCGTCGCGGCGAACGGTGGCGGCGCACCGCCGAGATAACCGAAAACGAACGTCGTGCCTTCCCGCGTTGCCGCCTGTAATGCCTCGACGGCGGTGTTGGCGGCCAGAAACAAAGCCTGCGTCGCTGGTAGCTTCAACAACAGCAAGGCCAGAAGCAACTGGACGGCGATGCCCGCGGCTGGCAGTCGCCAAGAGACGGACTTACGGTCCTCGCTGAATCCCCAGGCGATGGCGATGAAAACGGCGATGCCGATGATGCTCTGCCAAGCCATGCAACCCCCTTGCGGCCATTTCACAATGCAAAGGCTAGACGCCCGACTTGACGGTTTCCAGAGCAAACCCTATTTCGTGTGCACCGTCGAACCGAGAAAGCCTCGTCATGGCCCTATTGCCGATCATCGTAGCCCCCGACCCGCGCCTTAAAATCAAGGCGCGCCGGGTCGAGCGCGTCGACGCCGCCGTGCGCCAGTTAATGGATGACATGCTGGAAACCATGTACGCCGCCGACGGCATCGGGCTTGCCGCGCCCCAGGTCGGTGACGACCGTCGGGTCATCGTGTTGGACATCGCGCGCGAAGGCGAGGAACCGCAGGCCCTGCTGATGGCCAATCCGGAAATTGTCGATGTCGCCGAAGATGACCGGGTACACGAGGAGGGCTGTCTGTCCCTGCCTGAACACTATGCGGAGGTTGTTCGCCCGGAATCGGTGCGGGTACGTTATCTCGACCATCAGAACGAAATTCGCACGCTCGACGCCGATGGAATTCTCGCCACCTGCATCCAACACGAGATGGACCATCTGGACGGAATTCTGTTCGTCGACCATGTATCCGCCATCAAGCGCAACATGATCCTGCGTAAGTTGACCAAGGCGAAGAAGCTGGCGGCGGCGGCGGTCGGCTGAGCGCCACCGAATGAAACCCGCACGATGACCCGCTTACGCATCGCCTTCATGGGCAGCCCTGACTTCGCCGTCCCAGCACTGGACGGGCTGTGCAGCGCCGGCCACGACATTGTCGCCGTCTATGCGCAGCCGCCGCGGCCCGCCGGGCGTGGTCAAAAATCGCGGCCGTGTCCGGTGCACGCAGACGCCGCCTCACGGGGGATGGCGGTGCGAACCCCGACCTCGTTCAAGGATCCAGACGTGCAAGCGGCTTTTGCCGAACTTCATCTGGATGCGGCGGTTGTCGTCGCTTACGGCTTAATCCTGCCGGCGCCCGCTTTGTCGGCGCCGCGGCTTGGATGCATCAACATTCACGCCTCTCTGCTGCCACGATGGCGGGGGGCGGCGCCAATTCAGCGGGCTATCCTGGCCGGGGATGAACAGACCGGCATTTCGATCATGCGCATGGATGAAGGCCTCGACACCGGCCCGCTGCTGGCGAGCCACGCGGTCTCGATCGGCGCCAATACCACGGCGTCGGGTCTACACGACACTCTGGCGGCGCTCGGCGCCGACATGATCGGCCCGGCGCTTGCCGATCTCGATGCCGGTCGCGGCGTCGAAATGCCGCAGCCGGCACACGGCGAGACCTACGCCCCAAAATTGACGCGAGACGAGGGCCGCATCGACTGGACCACGTCCGCCGAGGCGATCGAGCGTCAGGTGCGTGCCCTCAACCCCTGGCCCGGCGTCTGGTTCAACCATCACGGCGAACGCATCAAGGTGCTGGCGCTCGCCGACTGGTCGTTGGACGGTCCGGTCGATACCGTGCCGGGAACCGTCATCGATGACGTTTTCACCGTTGCTTGCGGTCGTGGTGTCGTAAGGCCTCGGCTCGTACAGCGCGCCGGCAAGGCGGCACAGGATGCAACGGCATTTCTGCGCGGATATGTCCTGGAACCCGGCGAACGGCTGGATTAACTGGCGCCGGGACGGTGATTAGTCGAGCGCGGAAGGCATGGGCGCGTCTTCGTTCATGGCGTGCATCCGGTCCATGCCATGGCGCAGATGAACCATGATGAACTCTGAGCGCTTGGCCGGACTGCCGATATGGCGGCTCGGGAATAGACGTTCCCACGCCGCCATTTTGACCGACAACGCGCAAAGAACGCCGCCGATGGTCGTGTGATAACTGGTAATCATCTCGCGTAGGCGCTTGAAGCGTTCGGCGGAGATATCGTCCCACATGTGCTTGGTGCTCCGCTCGAAATTCTCGATCAAACCCGTGGTCCCGACCATGCGTTCCATGATCGTTGTTTGCATCGTGTCGACGGTCTTCATCAGGTTTTGATCCTCGCGCAGAGAATAGTTTCCCTTGATATCGGCCATGGACTCGTTGAATTCGGCCACGATCGGCTCAATGGAATCGAGGCATTTTCGGTAATAAGACAACGACAGAAAAATATCGCCGTAATCCTCGATGAACGTCGGCACGTCCTCGGGCGAGATGCCGAGCTTCTCCGCCATGGTTTTCAATCGCGACAGCGCTCGTCCCACATCCGGGTCACGGAACAACCCGACGATATCGGCGAAAGACTGTATCTCCAGATCATCCTGACCATAAATCTGCGCGATCAGCGGGCGCGTAAAATCTGTCATGTAGGGCGCCAGTTCGGCGCTGATTTCAGGCGAGAGTTGCAGCGCTTCGTGGTCATCAATCGCTATGTCGAGTTCGCGCAGGGATATCCGCAGGCTGTAGACATCGTAACTGGGCAATCGCGATAATCGCCGAAGCATCACCAAATCCGGATGCCCGGCTTCTTCGTCCCAGTCAAATTCACCGGCTAGGTCATCAACCCTGAGCTGCCCGGAACCGGAACTGACGCTGTTGAACATTTCGACAACACTATCGAGTTTGGCGTTCTTTATCATCCGCGCACGGCGCAGACTCGGTGTTTCGAGTGGCAAGATGGATAGCGGCAGAATATGCAGCGAATCCCTGTCGACGCTGGTGCTCGTCTCCGTCATTATTCGGCGCTACCCGACGACAATGATGCTTCCCCCCGCGACGCAGGCCCAACCGAGATCATATCCAAGTAGCGCAAGTATAGGGCAGCATGGCCATCGATGCGTTAAGTTTCGTTAGTTTTTGTTCCAGATTACCCTGGTGACCCATCGCGCCATGACCCGCTATCGCCTAACACTTGAATACGACGGCAGTGCGTTCGTCGGTTGGCAACGCCAGGACAATGGCCTCGGCGTCCAGGCGGCGCTTGAAACAGCCGTCGAGGGTTTCTGCGGTGAACAGGTCATCGTCGAGGGCGCCGGTCGTACGGATTCAGGCGTCCACGCCCTTGGTCAGGTGGCGCACCTGGAAATCGAGCGCGATGCCGATGCGGAGACCGTGCGGGACGCGCTGAACGCTCATTTGCGCCCGCTGCCGGTAACGGTCTTGGACGTCGTCGAGGTGGATGAGGATTTTCATGCCCGCTTTTCTGCCCGCGAGCGGGTTTATCTCTATCGGATTCTTAATCGCCGACCAGCACCCGCGCTGGATGGCGCGCGCGTCTGGTGGGTGGCGCGACCGCTCGATATGGCGGCCATGGCGGCCGCCGCGAACGTTTTGCTGGGGCATCACGATTTCACCTCCTTCCGCGCCAGCGAGTGCCAGGCGGCCTCACCCGAAAAGACTTTGGACGAACTCTCGCTGGCGCGATGCGGCGACGAGATTCACGTCACCGCGCGTGCTCGTTCGTTTTTGCATCATCAGGTCCGTAACATGGTCGGCGCCCTGCAGTGGGTGGGGCACGGCAAGTGGTCGACGAACGACCTCGCCAACGCACTCGCGGCGCGGGACCGCCGTGCCGGGGGTCCGACGGCACCGGCGCAGGGGTTATATCTCAAGGCCGTTCACTATTAGCACTGTCTCGCGCGCCACGTTGAGCCAATGGCCGCGAACGCCTATAAGGTTATGCGAATGAAACAGATACCGCTAAATATGAACTCGGAAGGCGCCGCTCCACCGACACCGGAGAAGAAACCTGTCGTTGGCTGGTGCGCCATCGGCTTCGGTGTCCTCGGCGTCTTCGGGCCGGGTTTAGTGTTCTCCCCCATCGCGATGATCTGTTCAATTATCGCGCTATTCGTGGGTCAGGCCCTGTGGGGTATACTCGGCCTGCTTCTCGCCGTGCTCGGCCTCGTCACATCCGTGCAATTTTGGCTGGTGGTCGGCATGGGCTGGATACTCACCAGCACCGACTGGGCGTGGCTTAAGGCCATTATGGAAATGCTGAAGTTCGGCGGCGGCGGTACCGACATCTAGATTGGTGACGCGTCAGCGAGATAGTCCGTCGCTTATACTTTGAATCACCAATCCCAACGTCAGATCAATGGCGACCAAACCGCCTGCCGTCAGACCCGGAATGTCGAGCGCAACGCGGGTGATGAACCACGTATAGGCAATGATGGCAATCAGCGCCGCGAAGCCCAGCAGGTTGGCGACATCGGGCGGCAACAGACCACTCATGCCGACCAGCACGACAGTCGTGTAAAACACACTTTGCAGCACGGACGCCCAGTTATAGGCGACGATATAACGGATATACTGCTTTTCCCGATCAAGACCGCGGGCGATGAACAACATGGCAAACGGGAACGCCAGCCAAAGATTGGCGTACGCCGCGGTCTCGGCGGCGATGGTGGTGATAAAGGGGCCGGCATTTGGGTCGACCACATACCGCAGCAACGACACTGCCAGATAAAACGGCGCCACCAGCGCCGCCGCCCAAAACGAGCGCCAGAAATCATCGACCGTGTGACCGAACACCTCAAGCCCTTGCGTGTCCCGCTTCACCAGACGCCAGGCACCCCAAAGATAGCGCGCGATCTCCGCCGTCGGTGGGAATCCTGGTGGCATCACACTTGGTCCGGAAAATACCGTTCGAGAACGCCCGCATAGATCTCGGCAAGCGCCCTAATATCATCCACCGGCGCGAATTCATCGACCTTGTGGGCGGTTTCATTCATCAAACCGAATTCGATCACCGGGCAATGATCCTTGATGAACCGGGCATCCGAGGTGCCACCAGTCGTACTGAATTCGGGCGTCCTGCCGGTTACCGCGCGCACGCTGTCCCCGACGATGGCGCTCAATTCCCCGGGCGGCGTCAGGAAGCTTTCACCCGAAACCGAATGGCTCATTGCATACGCCTCGCCGGTGGCATCCAGGCGCTCAGCCAGCAGCTGCCGCAGGCTGGCGGCGGTATGGCGGTCATTGAAGCGGATATTGAAACGCGCCCGGGCGCGCGCGGGAATGACGTTGGTGGTTGGGTTCCCGACATCGAAGGTAGTGATGGTCACAGTGGTCGGCGGGAAGTGTTCGCTGCCGGCATCGAGGGGCACGTCATTGACCGCCGACAGCAATCGCATCATGCGCGGTATCGGGTTGTCGGCAAGTTGCGGATAAGCCGCGTGGCCCTGTACGCCATCGACGATAAGCTCAACGTTCATGCTGCCGCGGCGGCCAATCTTAGCCATCTCGCCCAGCACCGTCGGGTTGGTCGGTTCGCCGACGAGACAAGCATCAATGGTCTCGCCTTCGTCCCGCATCCACGCCAGTACCTTGCGGGTGCCATTCACCGAGGGACCTTCCTCGTCACCTGTAATCAGGAAACTGATCGAACCGCCGAACTCTTTGTCCCGCGCGCCAATGAACGCCGCCGCCGCCGCGACCATGGCGGCGATGGCACATTTCATATCGGCCGCGCCTCGGCCATAAAGCATGCCGTCACGGATTTCCGGCTGAAACGGGTCGGATGCCCAGTCTTTGGTATCCCCCGGCGGCACCACGTCCGTGTGACCGGCAAAACAAAAATTGCGACCGGCGGTACCGAGCCGGGCATAAAGATTATCGACATCCGGCGTGCCGGATTCCGAAAACGGCAGGCGAAAACAGGTAAATCCGTGCGATGCCAGCATCTCTTCCAAAAGATCAAGCGCGCCGCCCTCCTCCGGCGTCACGCTGGGACACCGGATCAAGCGTTGGCTGAGGTCGACCGGGTCAACTGCGGAGGAGGTCATTGATGGAGGTCTTGGACCGGGTGCGTTCATCGACCCGCTTGATGATCACGGCACAGTAAAGCGACGGTCCCGGCGAACCATCGGGCAGCGGTTTTCCTGGCATGGTGCCCGATACCACCACCGAATAGGCCGGAACCCGGCCCATGTGGACCTCGCCGGTTTCCCGGTCGATGATCTTGGTCGAGGCGCCGATGAAGACCCCCATGGAAATCACCGAGCCCTCTTCAACGATAACACCCTCGACGACTTCCGAACGGGCACCGATGAAACAATTGTCCTCGATGATGACCGGTCCGGCCTGCAAAGGCTCGAGCACGCCGCCAAGCCCCGTGCCGCCCGAAATATGACAGTTTTTACCAACCTGCGCGCACGATCCAACCGTGGCCCAGGTATCAATCATGGTATTTTCATCCACATAAGCACCGAGATTGACGAAGGACGGCATCAATACCACGCCTTTGCCGATAAACGCCGAACGCCGGACCGTGCAATTGGGCACCGCCCGAAAACCGGCGGCGCGAAAGGCATTTTCACCCATGCCTTCGAATTTCGACGGGACCTTATCCCACCACGGCGCGCCTCCGGGGCCACCGGAAATGGGCGCCATGTCGTATAGCCGGAACGACAACAGCACCGCCTTCTTGAGCCATTGATTGACCACCCATTCACCGTCGGTTTTTTCGGCAACGCGGGCGCTGCCGGTATCCATGAGCCCGAGCGCGCTTTCCACCGCATCGCGAACTTCGCCCTTGGTGTCGGGGGAAACGTCATCACGGCCTTCCCAAGCGGCGTCGATCACGCGTTGCAGATTATCCATGTCTGTCATTTTCAAGGGTCCGTCATTTTTGAGTTCCAGCGAGGCGGGCGGCACCATGCGCGAGGCGCCGATTCCTGTCAATCGTCGGCGCCACCGGTGAGACTTCCCAACCAGGCCGAAAGATCGTCAATCACATGATCGATGTGGCCGTCATCCGCTCCTTCGCCGCCCCACGTCGTGTCGGTACGCACCCAGACCGTGGTCATGCCGAGCGCCGCCGCCGGAACCAGGTTCTTGGCCATATCCTCGACCATGACCGTCGTCGCGGGGTCGACATCGAAAATCTCGATAAAGCGCTGATAAACGGCGGCAGCGGGCTTTGGCACATAGTCCGACTGCACGATGTCAAAAACGCCCTCAAAGTGGTGGTGAATACCGAGGTGGCGGGTGATGCGGTCGGCGTGCCCGACGGAGCCGTTGGTGAAGATGATCTTGCGGCCGGGCAGGCGATCGAGCGACTGAGCCAGCACGGGACAAGGTGAGATCGGTGAAAGATCAATATCATGGACGAAGTCGAGGAAAATCTTCGGATCGAGGCCGTGTCGCTCCATCAGGCCGCGCATGGTCGTGCCGTGCTCGCGAAAATAGGTCTTCTGCACCTTACGCGCCGCGACCGGATCGACATCAAGGTATTCGGCAATAAAATGGGTCATACGCCAGTCAACTTGATCGAAAAGCCGCGACGAGGCCGGATAGAGCGTGTTATCCAGGTCGAAGACCCATGTCTCTGCCCGAATAAGGTCGATCATCGATGTGGAGTTGGCATCAGCACCGTTCATGGCGGGTATTACTGAGCGAGTACGACGTTTGACGCAAGGCCCGGAGTACCAAAATCGAGTTATTCCGCGCTGGCACGATCGGATTGAATCCCTTACACTTTTCTATGTGTAGTCGCAACGAAACGTGCGCGGCGGGGGTTTGATTCGTCCCAGGTGAAATTACAGGCGTAGCGTCACAGTCCATATGGCCAACGATCTTTCCGAAACGATACAAATGGCCGCCGACGCGACGGCAGCTGACGCCACGTCGACGCCGGCCGAACAGCGGTCCGACGCCACGGTTCTTGCCGGTTATCCCGGCGCGGCGGTCATGGCGGCGCCGGACGCCACCGTTCTCGACAGCAATTCCAAGGGACAGGGTCTGGCCACGCTGTTGACCCGCGGCGGCACCCCCGAAATTCATGACATGATCAATAAGGCGGCCGACCGAGGCACCATCGTCGGCGGCCCCGTTTCGCTGGCCAGTTCCAAGGGCGAGGTGGTGCTGGAAATCACCGCGATCCCACAGCACGACGGACACGGCGTGATCGACAGGGTGATGGTTCTAAGCCGCGATCTTACCATGGAACGTAACCTGCGATCGACGCTTGTGGAATCGCGCCAGCGGTTCAAGGACTTGGTCGAGGTGTCGAGTGATTTTTCATGGGAAGTCGACACCGAGGGCCGATTTGTCTTCGTCACCCCAAAAGGCGCGCTCGGCTACACGGCAGACCAGTTGATCGGCACTCCGGCGGAAGATCTGGTCGTTGACGCCGAGGAATTTGCCCCGGTGCCGTTCATCAGTGAACGCCAGTTGGAGAACGTCGAGCTGTGGCTAAAACGCAAGGACGGATTGACCGCGTGCGTGGTTCTATCGACGCTGCCGTTGACACGTGATCGGGATGGTCGCCAGGAATGGCTGGGCTGTCGCGGCGTCTGCCGTGATGTTACCGACGAGCGGGAGAGCGAGGCCGCGTTGGCGCGGGCACGCCACCGGGAACAGCTGTTGAACTACATCGTCAGCCAAGTTCGTGACGAGTTGGAGCCCCACAACATGCTGTCCGCCGCCGCCGCCGCGACGGCGCGTGCCTTGGGCGCGGCCGGTGCGCGCATCTACCGCATGGACGATCTCAAGCGATTTGCGGTCGCCGCCGATTACGGCAACGCCGAAGGATTGGATGATTTATTGTCGGCATTGGGTAATCTGAAAAGCGGCGGCGAGGTGTTGAAGCTTGAAGCCGCCGATTGGCGGGTTCTGGTAACCGCGACCCATTATCGGAGCCAGTTCAACGGTGCCCTAGCGATCTGGAAATCGACGAAAGGCGGCACCTGGGATGAGGATCACCAACTGCTGATCTCGGATGTCGCCAATCAACTGGGCATCGCCAACGAACAGATTTCCAATCACGAACGTATTGTTGCGTTGAGCCGCACCGACAGTATGACCGGCCTGCTGAATCGCCGTGCCTTTTGCGAGGAAGAGCTGCCGCGCCGGGTCGGCCGTTTGCAGCGCAACTCCCAGACCGCGGCGTTGTTCTACGTCGACATGGACAATTTCAAACGCGTCAATGACGTGCACGGCCATCAGGCCGGTGACGATGCCATTCTGTTTCTGCGCGATATGCTCCACGAATTCTCGCGGCCGGGCGACGTCATCGCCCGTTTGGGTGGCGATGAATTCGCCATGTGGTTGGACGGCATCACGGCGGAAACCGCCGAACGCCGCGTCGCCGATCTTATTCAAACATCCAAGGCGATGTTGAAAATGTCGGGGGATGCCGATAATCCGCTTGGAATCTCGATTGGCATTGCGGTGTTTGATCCAATTGCCCAAGAAAGCCTGGATGATCTTCTTGCCCGTGCGGACCAAGCTATGTACGCCGTGAAGAAGAACAACAAGGGCGGTTACGCCATGGCGCCACCGCCGACGCAAGCCGCATCGGCACCCATCGTGGCGCCCGATGAAACTTGAACCCGGATCGGGAGGCCGGAACAAGTGACTGCGGACGTCCGCGCGGAACATATCTCATACGAGAAACAAAAAGAACTCGCACGCCACGATGATCCCGCCGTGCGCATGGCGCTGGCCGCGCGCGCGGACGTCAAACCCGAAATTATGTATTTTCTGGCGGAGGATGATGCGACCGAAGTCCGCCGCATTGTCGCCGAAAATACGGCGGCGCCACGCCAGACCTTCGCCCTGTTGGCGCGTGATCACGACGGCGACGTGCGTGGCAATCTGGCACAGAAGGTCGCGCAACTCGCCCCGGGGCTGAGCGCCGACGAACAGGATAAAATCAGCCACGACACTCTGGAGGCTCTCGAGACCCTCGCCCGCGATCAGATGACGCGGGTCCGCGCCATTCTGTCCGATGCCTTGAAGGACGTGGCCGACGCGTCATCGGATATCATCAAGACTCTTGCCCTCGACAGTGAGTTGGAAGTGTCCGGGCCGGTGCTTGAGTTTTCGCCGGTTCTAAGCGACGCCGACTTGGTCGAGATCATTCAATCGGGTCCCGCGACGGGTGGTCTGAACGCGATTTCCCGGCGTGGCGACGTCAGTGAAACCGTCGCCGACGCAATCATCGACACCGACGACATCCACGCCATCGGCGATCTGCTCGGCAACGACAGCGCGCAAATTCGCGAGGAGGCTCTCGACGATCTGATTGGGCGCGCCTCGGAAATAGATTTGTGGCAGGCACCGCTTGTGGCGCGACCCAAACTGCCCAAGGGTGCGGCGGCGCGGCTGACCAACGTCGTCGCCGACAATGTGCTACAGACCTTGACGCAACGCGCCGATCTCGATCCGGAAACGCTCGCCGCCGTCAAGAATCAAGTGCGCACCCGAATATCGGCCGCAGAACCCGATCCAGAGTCGTTCAATGACGCGGCGGTGGATTTTCTCCGCGTCGATCCGCCGTTGGAAATGGTCCGTCGCCAGTACAAATCCGGCAAATTATCCGTGGATATGATCAACCGGGCTCTACAGGCCGGCGACTACGCCTTCGTCTTCGCCGCGTTGCTGGTGTTGGCGGACGTTGATACGGATGTCGGACACCGCATGTTTCAGGAGAAAAGCCCAAAGGGCATCATGGCGCTCTGTTGGCAAGCCAACATGCCCGCCAGCATGGCCCTGCACGTACAGCAGCGGATGGGGCGGATTTCGCCATCCGAAGTCATCAAGCCGGCTGACGACGGCACCTATCCGCTGCCCGAGGATCAGATGGCGTGGCAGATTGAATTTTTCCGCAATCTCGTCAACAAGGGCGCAGAGGACGACGTGTAATGCTCGGCCGGTTTTTCAAGCGCGACAAACCCAGAAAACCTCTTGAATACGACGAAGCGAAGAAACTCGCGCGCCACGAGGACGTCGCCGTGCGCAGTGATCTCGCGGCACGCGATGACATCAAGGCGGAAATTCTCTACTTCCTCGTCGATGACCCGGCGCCAGAAGTTCGCCGCGCCCTCGCCCGTAACGACGCGGTGCCGCGGCAGGCCGAACTCATGTTGGCGCGCGACAACGACGACACCGTGCGTGGCGACCTGGCGGCAAAGATTGCGCGGCTGGCACCTGGCCTCACCGCAGATGAGACCGACAAAATCAGGCAGGCCGCCTACGAGGCCTTGGAAACCCTCGCCAAGGATCAGGTGACGCGGGTTCGCCAGGTTGTCTCCGAGACACTGAAGGACATAGCCGACGCGCCGGCGGAGGTCATCCGGCAATTGGCCTGGGATGCGGAAATCGTCGTTGCCGGGCCGGTCCTGCAATTTTCGCCGGTGTTGACGGACGAGGACCTGCTTGCCCTCATCAAGGCGCAACCGGCGCCGGGCGGGTTGTCGGCGATCTCGCAGCGCGATGGCATCAGCGAAAATGTCGTCGACTCCATTGTCGCGACCTATGACGACGATGCGGTGCCATTTCTGTTGCGGAACCCAAGCGCGCAAATTCGCGAGGAAACGCTGGACAAGATTATCGATCAAGCGCCGGATTTCGATATGTGGCACGAGCCGCTGGTCACGCGACCAAAGCTTTCCGCCTCTGCGGCGACCCGGCTCGCGCGCTTCGTCGCGGATGGCCTCCTGGCAACGCTGAGCGCGCGCGAGGATCTTGGCTCGGACGCTTTGGACGCGGTCCGCGAAGCCGTCAAGAAGCGCCTCGACATGGAAGAGGCTGCGACGGCGGAAGACGACGACCCGGAAGAGGATTCCGGCCTTGTACTGGAGCAGGTATTGAAGCTGAAAACGGCCGGCAAATTGAATGACGCGCGCGTCATGAAGGCTGTCGATGCCAATGAGCGCGTCTTCACGATTACGGCCCTTGCCGTAATGTCCGATATCCCCGTCAAAACCGTCGAAAAAGTCATCCAGAACCAGAGCGCCAAGGGGATCGCGGCAATCTGCTGGCGCGCCACGCTGGGCGCCAGAACCGCCGAACGCATCCAGCAGAAGATCGCGCGCGTTCCTGGTAAGGATGTTTTAAAAGCCCGAGGCGACAGTTACTCGCTGAGTGACGACGACCTGGAATGGCAGTTGGAATTCATCCAGGGCCTCTAGGCCGTGATCTCACGTATTGTCGAGATATTAAGTTAATCGGCGCCGCTGATCATGGTGCCGGCACCACCGGCCGTGAATAACTCGACCAGGATTGCGTGCGGGACGCGGCCATCGAGAATAACGGCGCTTTCAACGCCGGCCTCGAGCGCGCTGAGGCAGGTTTCGATCTTCGGGATCATGCCGCCCGAAACCGTGCCATCGGCGATCAAGGCGCGAGCACCTTTAGCGCTGACCTCGGAAATTAGCTCTCCATCCACGCCGGCGACGCCGGCGACATCGGTCAGCATGATCAAGCGGGATGCCCCGGCTGCCGCGGCGATGGCGCCAGCGACGGTGTCGGCATTGATGTTCAGGGTCTCGCCTTCCGGGCCAAGGCCGATGGGGGCGATGACCGGGATGATACCGGCTGTAGACAACACCTTGAGCACGCCAGGTGAAATTTCCGTCGGATCGCCGACCAGACCAAGATCGAGGACCCTTTCGATCTGCGAGTCCGGATCCCGGCGGGTGCGTCGCAGTTTTTCGGCTCGAATCAGGTTGCCGTCCTTACCGGACAATCCCACCGCCTGACCGCCAGCATCATTGATGGCGGCAACGATCTGCTTATTGATACTGCCGGCCAGAACCATTTCGACCACGTCCACGGTGGCCTCGTCGGTAACTCGCAAACCGTCGATGAATTCGCTTTTTATTTTCAGTTTGTCGAGCATGTCGCCGATCTGCGGCCCACCGCCATGAACAACGATGGGATTGACGCCGACCTGGCGCAGCAGCACCACGTCGCGCGCGAACAGCGCCGCCAATTTATCGTCACCCATGGCATGACCACCGTATTTGATCACGACGGTCGCGCCGCTGTGCCGACGCATATCGGGCAGCGCCTCGGATAACACCCGGGCACGGGTCTGCAGATCGATGTCGTCGGCGTCGCGATATTCGGTCATGGGCGGGAACCTAACCTCTTTGTGCCGGGATCGCCAGTGCCGAGAGGGTCGCGCGAAGTTCAGGGATACCATCGCCAGTACGCGAGCTGGTCATCGCCACATGGGGATGCGCGGCACCGTGTTTTGCGAGTTCGGCTGCGATATCCTCGCAGCGGCGAGCGAGTGGTTCGGCCTTCACCTTGTCGCATTTGGTGAGAACGATCTGGTAGGGCTGGGCCGCCTCGTCGAGCATGGTCATGGCCGATCGGTCACTGTCCTTGAGACCGTGGCGGGCATCAATCAACAGCAAGGTACGCCGCAACTCGACGCGCCCCTTGAGGTAGAGATTGACCAGACGGGTCCATCCCTCCACCTGATTCTTGGAGACCCGGGCATAACCGTATCCGGGTAAGTCGACGAGCGTCAGGCGGCCGTCGAGCGCGAAGAAGTTGATCTCACGCGTCCGCCCGGGCGTATTCGACGTGCGCGCCAGACCGCGCCGCCCCAATAGCGCGTTCAACAGGCTGGATTTGCCGACATTCGAACGACCGGCGAAGGCGATTTCGGGCACGTCGCTTTCCGGAATTTGTTCGACCCGCACGACGCCAAGCAGAAACTCCGCCTGTTGGGCGAATAGCAGCCGCGCGCCCTCAATTTCGTCGGCCGCAAATTCGCCCGGCGTGCCGAGAGGGCTCATCGCCCCGGGAATCGCCGGCTCGCCCACGGGTTCCGGCGCTTCAGCTCAAGGCCTGTTTGCCGGTCAGACCCATGCGCCGCATGATGACCCACTGCTGGGCGATCGACAGTACATTGTTCCAGGCCCAATAGATCACCAGGCCCGCCGGGAAAGCGGCCAACAGGAAGGTGAAGAACAGCGGCATAAAGAGGAATATCTTGGCCTGAATCGGATCTGGCGGCTGCGGATTGAGCTTCTGCTGCAGATACATGGTGACACCCATGATGATCGGCCAGATACCGATCATCAGGAAATCCGGTGGCGTGAACGGAATAAGCCCGAA
>JAYOFM010000025.1:0-32936 GCA_038117225.1 Rhodospirillales bacterium | reverse complement strand
GGCACCGGTGGCGGGATCGGTGCGGCGGCGCCGGACCTGATCAGTGTTCGAGTTCTTTATCGTGGGGGGCGGAATCGCAAGGTGGCCGGATATGGCGAACTCAAAAGGGGGTATATCGCTTGGTGGAAGGATTGCTCTTCGCCGGTTCATGATGGACCGGCGCGGTGTCATCGCTGTCATGTTCGCGCTGATGCTGCCATTTCTCGTCGGGCTTGGCGTTGAAGTGGGGTATTGGTTCCAGCACCGCCGTGACGTGCAAACCCTCGCCGATGCGGCGGCCATCGCCGGCGCCTATGAGGCCATGGACTCCAGCGCCACGACAACGACGGTAACGACCGCGGCTACAGCCGACGCGAGCCGCAACGGTTTCAGCGTGACAACGGACACCATAGCCGTTGCCTATCCGCCTTCTTCGGGTACCTATTCATCTGATGCCACTGCCGTCAATGTATCAGTGTCACGGACGGTCCAGCTGCTATTTTCGAGTTGGTTTCTCGGTACGTCGGTCACGGTCAGCGCGTCCGCCACGGCCAACTCGGCGCCAAGCGGCAACGAAGCCTGCGTGCTGGCGCTGTCCAGTACCGCCAGCGGTGCGGTCAGTGTTTCTGGAACCGCCAGCGTAAGCCTGGATGGCTGTCAGGTCGCCACCAATTCTAGCCATGCGAAATCTGTGGATGTCAGCAACAATGCCGATCTGACGACGGATTGCATCACCACCGTCGGCGACATTGACGGCAGTCCGACCTACTCCGTCTGTTCAAGTGCCTCGACCAATGCCAGCACAATCACGGATCCCTATAGTTCACTCGCCGTGCCAACGGACGTGGCCGCTCATGGTTGCGACTACAGCGGCTCCGGAAACAGTGCCTACAGCCCCGCCGACGGCGAAACGATTTCCGTCAATCCCGCCGACGACTACGCCGTGATCTGCAACGGCCTCACGGTGAACAGCGGTGATACCATCACATTCGATGCCGGCACCTACGTCATCGACGAAGGTACGTTCAAGATCAACGGCGGCGCCTTCGTGACCGGGACCGACGTGACGATCATTCTGACCGCCAGCGACGGGTCCGGCTATGCCGACGTCAGCATCGCTGGCGGTTCGACCATGAGCCTCAGCGCCCCGACGTCGGGTGATTATTCGGGAATTCTATTTTTTCAGGACAGCAATGCGCCGAGTTCACCAAGTTCGTCGTTTGACTTCACAGGCGGATCGAACACGGAACTGACTGGCGTGATCTATGTGCCCAATAACGACGTCAACTTCAACGGTGGCAACTCGACCGACGACAATGGGTGTCTGCAGATTGTCGCCAACACCGTGACCTTCAACGGTAACGCGGATCTTGAAAACCAATGTACCGGCCTCGGACTGAATACCATCTACACCTCCTATGCAGTGTCGCTGGTTGAGTAGAGGGTTGAAGCCACGACATGTTGGAACCGAACGAAATCATGCCAGAACGATTGATGAATAGGGCTGAGAGAAAAATCCAGATCAAGCGATCAAGCATTCGCCGTTTTCGGCGTTCCATCGCGGGAGTGGCGGCGGTCGAGTTCGCGCTCATCGCGCCAATTATTGCCGCCATGTTGGTTGGCCTCGCGAATTATGGACTGGCGATGTTCGAGAAGATGGAACTGGTTAGCGCGGCTCGCGCTGGGGCGCAGCTGGTACTTGTCGATACCGGGGCGACAACGTCGGAAATCCAGGCCGCCGTGGTTGCGTCGACCAACTCGGGAATCTCGACCAGCGATGTGACGGTGACTCAATCGTGTGAGTGCGCTGACGGCACCGCGATCACCTGCGGCGGCACCTGTTCCGACGCCAGCGCGAACCGATATTTTTATACAATCGCGGCGTCGAACGATTTCACCCTGTTGCTTCTCGGGTCGACCATCACCTTGACCGGCACCGCCGTGGTGCGGACGCAATGAGAACGGGGCTGCCATCTCTCGCAAATCTGGCGAAAAACCGGCGCGGCGCCACGGCGGTGGAATTCGCGCTGATCGCCCCGATATTTCTGATTATGGCCTTTGGCGTGTTCGAAATGGGTCGCGCCATGTGGATCAAGTCGAGCCTGCAGTTCGCCGTCGAGGAAGCGGCTCGCTATGCCATGGTCAACACGAGCGCCACGACGACCACGATCTCGACCTATGCGCAGACCCGCTACACGAATGCAGGTCTTAGTTCCACCGGCGTGACCTTCGCCGCCACGCAGGATACCACTGGTGGAATTAATTACGTATCGATCACCGGTACGACTACTTTCGCCGTCCAGGTGCCGATCGTACCGTTTCCGAGCATCACCCTGAGCGCGAAGTCCCGCGTGCCGCTCAGTTAGCGGATGCCGGCGCGAAAATCAGAATTTGCTATCCGGAAGTTCCGCCTTGCGACGCACCACGAAGTCGCGAAGTTCCTCGTCGATGCCGGGGTCGATCGGCGGCGCTTCGTAGGCCGCAAGGCGCGCGCCGGCGATGGCGACGGCTCGGGACAGCGTGTCGACGGATCCTTCCTCCTGCCATTGCTCGTAGGTGTCGATGAAGCTGGTTGGCGGAATGAAAAAGGCGTCGCGGTAGTGCCGCAGCGTGCTGGCGCAGCCGAGGAACTGGCCACCGGGGCCGACTTCCTCGAAGGCGTCTATGGCCAAGGTCTCCGGATTGATGGTGATACCAGCCAGCAGGCGCAGAAACACGGTGATCTGATCCGCGTCCATGATGAATTTGGCAAAGCAAGCGGACAATCCGCTTTCCAGCCAGCCAAAGGCGTGGGTGTGGAAATGGCCGCCGGCCATGATCGCCGGCCACAGGGATTGAACGCTTTCGTAGCCGGCCTGGGCATCGGCGATTTTGGCCGTTGTCCGCATGCCCTGGCTCCGCGTCGGCACGCCGTAGCGTCGGGCCAGTTGATTGCCCAGGAAGCTTAGGAACATGGCCTCGGCGGCGCCGAACATGGGTGCGCCCGATAACATGGAAACCGTCGACGGCGCGATTCCGTATATTGCCGGTGTACCTGGATTGAGCAACTGCATGTAGGCGATGGCGGCCAGTGCCTCGGCGTTGATCTGTGCCATCGCGCCGGCGGTGGTGATCGGCGCGCTGGCGCCCTGCATGCAGAATGGCGAGGTGATGACTGGCTGTCCGGCCATGGCATAGACCCGCATGGCGGCCAGCATGGTGTCGTCCCAGACCAGCGGCGAGTTGCAGTTGACCAGACCCATGATCACCGCGTGATCGCGAACGAATTCCGTACCGAACAGGATGCGGGCCATCTTTACGCAGTCGGCCGCGCGGTCGCCGGAGGTGACGCCGCCCATGAACGGCTTGTCGGAATAGCGCATGTGCCCATAGGTCATATCCAAATGGCGCTTGGGGATCGCCACGTCGTTGGGTTCACACAGCACCCCGCCCGAATGGTTGCATGACGGACTCAGGTAGGCGAGACGCACCAGGTTCTCGAAGTCCTCCAGCCGCGCATAGCGCCGCTCGCCGGACAGGTCGCGGATGAACGGCGAGCCATAATTGGGCGAGAACACCACATGCTCGCCGCCGATGCGGATGCTGCGCTCCGGATTGCGGGCGTGCTGAACGAATTCGGCCGGCGCGAGGGCAATCTGTGCGAGCAGCAGTTCACGGGGGATGCGTACCCGCTCGCCGTCGACATCGGCGCCGGCCTGACGCCAGGTTTCGAGTGCCGGCGCGGAGCGAAATTCGATGCCGATGGTTTCCAGCAGCGTCATCGAGGTCTCGTGGATCATGTCCACGGCCTCGGCCGGTGCTATTTCGTAGAGTGGGATGCACCGCTTGAATGACAACACGGGAGCCGGCGGCGGTCCGGCCTCGCGGCTGCGTCGGCCCTTGCGGCCTTGTCTGGCGGGTGTCTTGGCGACCATGGCGACAATTAGATTACGCTGTTTCCGCGCCGCCATTTGTCGGAAAACGACGCGTCGCGAAAGACGCCGCCGTCAAATCACTACGTAGTGCGCATCCACCGGTGTCATGTCGGGCCCATTGGTCGGCACCATGTCCTGCGGGCAGGCGGAAAACACGACGATGCAATCCATGGCGGCGCGCAGGACCACGTGATCGCCGACCTTGGAAACAGGCGGCAGGCATTCGACCGACCCGTCCGGCTGTACCGCGCGAACCATGAACAAATTCAACGGGCAGGGGATTTCCGGCGTGCGCAAGCCGATGGACGCCAACGCGTGGCGTAGGTTGTCGGTACAGTTATCGTGGTACTCGGCGCAGCCCAGTCGTTCGTAGCGATAGGTGTCGCAGGCCGCGTACAGGGTGTCGTGGACGCCGGGCGAGGTGTCTTCCTCAAAAACCAGAATGGGCCTACGGTGATTGGTGTGTAGACCGTCCCCGGGCACCGGCATCAAGCGATCATGGTCGGCGCGGAAGTGCTCCATGGACATGAATTCAAACGGATCATCCGCATTAAAGGCCCAGGTATCGACGACCTGCGTGCCGTGGGTGTTGACCACCTTGACCGCCTGGCCGGCCGTCAATTGAACGGCGACTCCGGCGCGGGCGGGAATTAGGCCGGGTTCACTGGGCATGGGCGCTCTCCTTCGCTTTGCGATTTCACGGCCGCACCGCCACAGCTCCGCGGGGCCCGGTGTTAAGGCGATCCGCGAGGGCCGGGTGCAGGGGACGGCCGTTGGGGACGTTGAGCCACAATCGCATCAGAAGGCGCTTGTTCTCGGGCTCGTCGAAATCTTCGTAAACGCCGCGCGAGTGCAGAATGACGAAATTGTTGAGCAACTGAATATCGCCGCGGCGGAAATCCATCATGAGCCGGAAAGTCGGTTCCTCGGCGATATCTTGCACCGCATCGACCGCCGCCTGCTCAAGAGGAGTGAGCGGGGTGCCCGCCTTCTCGGCGCCGAGTTCGATCTGGCGCTTGTTGAAACGGCACGACAACCGGCCTTCGCACCAACTGAACACCGGGATCGGCTGACGGCTGGTCTCCGTCGGCGTCAGGCCCTTGCCGACCAGGTCGATATAAAACCCGCGCATCAGCGGTGGCATGAACTCCGGATGACGGGAGAGAATTTCGTTGTAGACGGCGGTGGCGCTGGTGACGCCGCTTTCGCCGCCCGACCGCGCCGGATTGACGCACAGCAGACCGACCAGATCGGCGCTGTCCGAATGGGGCGGCAGTTCGACGCGGGTGCGGTGACCGCGCACACCGGCCTTGTAGGGATCATTGCCGGCGAATGAATACCCATGATCGGTGACCCGGCCGAGCCGATCGCCCTCGGTGTTTTGCACGATGACGTCGCCGAAATAGAGCCCGAGGCCCCAGTAGATATCGGTCAGTTCCTCGTCCGACCAACCGGCTCGGTCGAGCCCGCGCAACAACACGAAGCCACGGCCGCGTTCCAACTCGTCTGCGATGGCGGCGAGCCGCGGGCCGAGGGTGGGTAACGAAAAATCTTCGCGGGCGAACGACGGCCATGAAAGTCCACGTTCGGCAAGCCGACGCAGGGCCTGTCTGATTTCGGCAATGTCGTCATGCCCCAGGCGTTCGATCCACGAATCATCATCGGTCCAGTCGGCGGTGCGCCAGACAGAAGCGTCGTCGACGGGGGGTGATTCAGTGGCGGCCTCGTCCCGGGCGAACATTGTTTCGCGTCCTATCTCGGTGTCGGCAGGGTTTCGGCAAATGCCAGGACATCGGCAACGTCGTCCAACGTTAGATGTACGGGTGTCGTATACGGCGCCTGTTTTGTCGGCGGTGCAATGCCAGGGATGCGTACGAAAGCGGGGTGTGGCCGCAGGGCGTAGAAGGTTTGAAATCGATCGCGCCAGTCGGCCATGTATTTGATGCCTTGTAGGCTGGGCGTCGAACCGATTCCGCCGAATTTGTTGAATTCGCCGACCACATGGCAACGGGAACAGTGTTTCTCGGCGATGGTCCGGCCCTTGGTCGCGTCGCCATCCGCGTGGGTGACGGGGGCGCACAATATGGTCGCGAGCAGGGCAGCGGCGGCTGGGGGCGACAGGATTCGCATCATCGGCGAAGAATAATCAGGTGTGTCGGCAGGCGCAATCGGCGCGGATCCGGCGTGATCGCCGAGCCTCAATCGCCGACATCGAGCCCGGCGTTGCCGGACATGATGGCGTCGATCAGGTCTTCTTGTTCGTCGTCGTCGATATCAAAGGCGATGGCGATGCCGTCATCGATGGTGCGCGCCACGTGGCCTTGCAAGGGCATCAGGCCTTCCATTTCCACCTCGACGAAATTACCGGCCTCCAGGCTGTGGTCGAAATCCTCGATGTCGGATTTCAAGTTCACGGCCGCGCCGCCGGCGGAAATGTCCGTCACCCGGCCCTTGTGGCGCCGTTCGCCATCGCTGACCGCGGCGGTACGGTCGGTCGGGACGCGCGGGTATTGGCGCTTTTCTTCGCCCTTGGGGTCCTTGGACATGGCGCGATTCCCTCAAACGTTCAATGGTTGGACATGTTTGACTTATACCATGATCGCGGGTCGTTGCGTCTATTTCATTGTGGCGACGCGCCACGCGGGTTGGTGTTCGGTTGGCGGCTGATGATGTATGGGGACGGCGTTCGGCACGCCGCCCGTGCGTGGGATGCCGGCGTGTTCGCGCACCGCCCGGTAGATACCGCCGTGGGCGACGATCAACACCGGGCCCGGCCGCGCCAGCGCCTGATTGACCGCCTCGATGGCCCGCGTCATGAAGGCGTCATACGGCTCGGCGCCCTCTGGCGTGTGGCCATTCTCCCATTCCGTGAACAGATTGCCGCGTGGTGTTCCCTCGCTGACCCCGAAGGCGCATTCGGCGAGCGCGTCGATAATCTCGATGG
Source organism: Rhodospirillales bacterium (assembly GCA_038117225.1). Classification (GTDB taxonomy): domain Bacteria; phylum Pseudomonadota; class Alphaproteobacteria; order Rhodospirillales; family Casp-alpha2; genus JAYOFM01. The sequence continues at coordinate 26,099 of JAYOFM010000025.1, read as the reverse complement.
GCTTGCCGATCGCCCGGTTGACGATGTCCGCGGTCTCGCGCGCCCGATCCAACGGGCTTACGCACAGCAACGCGATATCGGCGCCCGCCAGGTAGCGCGCCGCCTCGGCAGCCTGGGCGCGTCCGGTATCGTTGAGCGGCGTATCGGTGCTGCCCTGTATCAGGTCGTCCCGGTTCCAATCCGTTTGGCCATGACGCAGGTAGTAGAACGACTGGCGGATCAGGCCGGCGGTCTTGCCGTCGGTAATGCTCATTCCAGGGTCTCGAACAGGCGGATCATCAGCCGGCAGCGTTCGACCAGCGACGAATAGTAAATGAACTCGTCCAAGGTATGCGCCCCTTGGCCATCGGCGCCGAGACCGTCCAGGGTCGGGATATCCATGGCCCCGGTGAAGTTGCCGTCAGAACAGCCGCCGGTCTTCATGTCCCTGAGGTCGAAGCCGATTTCAGCCGCCAGGCTTTTCGCATGGTCGAACAGCTTGGAGATCTTCTCGGATTTTTCGTACGGCGGCCGGTTGAAATCGGTGACGATTTCCATCGCGCAGTCCGGGTCGAAGGGTTTGAAGGCCTCAACAGTGGCGATCATGTCGGTGGCGTCCTCGATGGTTGGCACCCGCATGTCCACATGGATGGAACATTCCCGCGGCACCACGTTGACGCCGGTGCCGCCGGAAATGGTACCGACCGAACAGGTGACGCCGCGCTCGTAATCGGTCAGGTCCTCGAACCGCAGGATCTGCTTGGCCATTTCCTTGATGGCGCTACGGCCGTCCATGTGGCGCGAACCGGAATGGGCTGGCCGGCCGGTGACCTTGACCTGGTAGCGGATGACGCCGTTGCGGGCGGTGACGATCTTGCCGCCCTCGCGCGCCGGTTCGGTCACCAGAACCATCTTGTTGCGCGCGCCCTCGGCCTCGATGACCGCGCGCGAGGTCGGGCTGCCGACTTCTTCCTCCGGCACGAAGACGAAGGAAATGGGCAGCGGCGTCTCGTTGCCCTGGCGGATGATGTGGCGCAGGGCGTGAAAGGCGATATAAGCGCCGGCCTTCATGTCATAGATGCCGGGACCGTAGACCTTGTCGCCTTCACGGCGGATTGGGTTGTCGCTATCCTTGGTACCGATTTCATGCACCGTATCCAGATGCGACAACACCAGAATGCCGGGCCCATCGCCGCCCCAAGGGGTGCGCGCCTTGAGGATATCGCCGAAGCCATCGCGCCCGGGAATACGTTCGGTCTTCAATCCCAGCACGGCCATGCCTTCCTCCACATGGTCGACCATGTGATTGACCGCGTCCGGGCGGTGGCTCGGGCTTTCGATTTCGACCCAGCGAAGGATGCCGCTGAGGATTTCATCGGCGTCCAGTTGCGGCAAATTAGAGGCGACGGCGCCGCTCGGAGTGTCGTTCATCGGAGGTTTCCTTTGTTGCTGGGGCCGCGGCTTGTAACACGACTTAACAATTACATCACCGATCGTCATACCTGGATTACATCAACGTTCTACCTTGGCGATAACGGCGAATGCCGAGGCGACAAGATTAGTCGGTCCTTGAGGGATATGAAGACAAACAAGAAAACTAAAGATACGGGAATTCAGGAGTTCGATCATGATTACCGCAACCGTCGATATCATCAATACCGCGTTCATGCCGTCATCAAGCATGACCCGCGATGACCGCCAGCGCCGCCAGTGCGAACGGCGTTCGCGCCGCAACCGTCGTGACCGCCATGGGGTTCCCCGCGTCAGCGAAATGATCGCCGGGTCCGCCCGCCAAGTTTATTCCATCGCGCCCAGCACCACGCTGGCCGACGCCGCGCGCGCCTTGGAGGATCAGAACGTGGGGTTGCTGACCATCTGCGACGTGAAGGGTGGGCTGATTGGCGTGCTGTCGGACGCCCATGTCCGCCGCGCCCTGGCTACACATGGAATTGCTGCTCTGAAACGCGATGTGGAGGAATTCATGGTGCCGGCCCAATGGACCGCCAGCCCGACCAATTCGCTGGATTACGTCATGACGATCATGGCGTCGCAGAAGCTCTTGCATCTGCCTGTCGTCGAAAACGGTGTGGTCATCGCCATTCTCGACGCCGCCGCCGTCATTCTCTCCAAGCTCGAAACGTTGAGCTCGGTTTAGGCCGCCGCGACACTAAGCGGATCATCCCGCAAAACACCCGTCGATGCGCGCCATCGCCTCGGGCGGCAGCGGGCCGGCGTCGAGCGCGGCCAGACAATCGGCGAGCTCCGCGCGGTTCTTGACCCCCAGCACCACCGTATCCACGTCGGCCATGCTCAGCGCATAACGATGCGCCAGATGGGCGGCCGAGCAACCGAATTCACGGGCCATGGCGCGAAAGGCTTCCGCACGATGGAAGTCGAGGGTTTCCGGATGGTCGTCCGGTAACTCCCGATCGATGGTATCGGCGAGCGCGCCAGCCTGTACGACGCGGATTCCCATTACTCCGACGCTGTTACGCCTCGCTGTTGCCGCGACGTCGCGCGCCTGCGTCGGGCCATAATGGAATTTCAGGCTGCCGGCACTGTCGAGCGGATTCGCAATGCACTGCACGGCGGCGGGTGACGGCTGCTCGCCCAACAACGTCATGATGGTTTGCGGATGGCCGATCCCAGTTAGACCCCAGGCATCGATGACGCCGTCGGCGATGAGCGCCTCGAACGCTGGCCGCACGTGTTCGACGAACACCGAATACGGGGTCATCCGGATGGCCGCGTCTGCGTGGGCGCGCATCGGGTGGTCGTCGGGCACCACATTCGAGTGCAAGAAGAACAAGCCAATGCGCTCGACGCGCATGCGGGCGAGGCTCGCGGCGATGGAGGTGTGCAGCGTCTCTCTGATACGCGCCGGCGGCGTTTCGCCGAGTAGACATTTGGAGGTTACCCGGATGCCAACTGGCAGGCGGCCCTCGAAGGCTGATCCAATCACCTCTTCCGCTTCCCCGTAGGCGCCGGCCGGCGCGTATTTGGGCGCCATGTCAAACAGGTTGATTCCCGCATCGGCGGCGGCACGGACCGTGGCGACGGCTTCCTCTCGTGTCGTCGCGCCCCACAACTGGCCAATACCGCCACCACCGAGGGTGAAGCGAGTGATGTTGGTGAGTGGGCCGAGGGTGCGGGTTTCCATGTTCGGTGCTGCTCCTGGAGTTTGTTCTGCTCTTTCTTCTCTTCGCGTCTTGGTGCAACGATCACTGTAACAAAGTCTCCGACCTGCTTTGCGGTTAATTGCGCCGACCGCCGCGCCGCGCTAGCCTCCGCGCCATGACCCAGCAATCTATCCCGGCTGTATTCATGCGTGGCGGCTCGTCGAAGGGCGTGTTTTTCCATCGCGACGCGTTGCCGGCGGACCGGGCGTTATGGGATCCAATCTTTCTCGCCGCCATCGGCAGCCCCGATCCCTACGGCCGTCAGTTGAATGGTATGGGTGGCGGCATATCGTCGCTGTCGAAGGCCGTCGTGGTTGGGCCGTCCAGCGTCAATGATGCCGATGTGGACTACACCTTCGCCCAGGTCGCCGTGGATCAGCCTGTGGTCGACTACTCGACGACCTGTGGCAACCTGTCGTCGGCGATCGGGCCCTATGCCGTGGATGCCGGTATGGTGGCGGCGAACGGTGACGAGACCGTCGTGCGCGTTCACAACACCAATACCGGAAAGCGCTATCACGCCCGCTTCGAAACCGTCGATGGGCAATTCCAGGAGAGCGGTGACTTCACCATTCCTGGTGTTGCCGGTGCCGGATCATGCATCCGCCTGGACTATCTCGATCCGGGCGGCGCCACCACCGGCCACTTGCTGCCGACCGGGCAGGCGCGTGACGTGATTGATCTGGCCGGCGCCGGCGCCTTCGAGGTGTCCATGGTCGATGCCTCCACCGGTTGTGCCTTTGTTGCCGCCGAGCGCTTTGGCCTGACCGGGGCGGAAAGTTTCGGCGCACTTGAGGCCGATGCCGATTTGATGGCCCTGCTGGAGCGTCTGCGCCGCGCCGCCGCCGTGCGAATGGGACTGGCCGCAAGTGAGGACGCCGCTGCGCTCGCCAATCCGCGCATTGGTCTCGTCTCGCCCCCCGTGCCTTATGCCACGTTGGCCGGCGACACCGTCGCGCCGGAATCCGCCGATCTCGCCGCTCGCATTCTTTCCATGGGCCAGGTGCACCGGGTGCTGCCGCTGACCGGCGCCATGTGCCTAGCCGTGGCCTGTCGCATCCCAGGTAGTATCCCGGAAAGTCTGTGCCGAAAGGGCGACGGCGATATTCGTCTCGCCAACCCATCGGGTGTGTTGCCGGTGGACTCCGCGATCACCATGGATGGCAATCAGCCGCGCGCCGAGACGGTGACCGTTTACCGCACCGCCCGCGCGCTGATGCAAGGCAACGTGCTGGTGCCAGTCTAAGCGGCGACCACTGTCCCGTAGCACTAGCGGCGGGCGACCCGTTCGGCCAACAGGCAAAGAATCTCATACATGATCGAGGCGCCGACGAGGGCGGTGTTGCCCGACGGATCGAACGGCGGCGAAACCTCGACCACATCGCCGCCGACGAGATCGAGACCGCCGAGGCCGCGCAACAGGGCGAGCGCTTCGAGCGTCGTCAGGCCGCCGATTTCCGGTGTGCCAGTGCCAGGGGCGTAAACCGGGTCGAGACCATCCACATCGAAGGAAATGTAAGTCGGGCCATCGCCAACGACCCGCCGCGCCTCGGCGATGACGGCATCGACGCCGAGTTCGGCAAACTCTTCCATGAAGATGACGCGCATGCCGTGGGCATCGGAAAAGTCCCAGCCATCGGCGAAATTCTGCGCGCCGCGGATACCGATCTGCACTGTGCGCTTGGGGTCCAGCACACCGGCCTCAACGGCCCGGCGGAACGGGGCGCCGTGGTTGAACTTGTTGCCCTGCCAGGCGTCCCAGGTGTCGGTATGGGCATCGATGTGGACCATGCCGACCGGCTGTTCGGCGCCGATGGCCTTGAAGATGGGATAGGTGATTGAATGATCGCCGCCGGCGGTCAGCGGAATCGCGCCGGCCGCATGGATCGTCTTATAGAAGGCCTCGATCTCGGCCATTGCCCGTTCCGGGATATGCGCTTCCGCGAACGGCACGTCGCCGACGTCGGCGACGCGGGCGATGGCGAACGGGTCGGTGCGGGTCACATGATGAATGCGCCGGCACAGGCTCGACTGGTTCCTGATTTCCCGTGGTCCATGCCGCGCGCCGGGACGATTGGTGACACCGCCGTCGTAGGGCACGCCGGCCATGGCGATATCGATATCGGCGAGGTCGGGTACATAGGGCGCGCGCATGAAGGTCGCGATCTCCATGAAACGCGGGGCGGTGGAGGGGCCTAGATCGGTCATGAGATTTCTCCTGCCTCGATCTTTGCCGTCGTCGCGAACACAGACAAGACCCAATGTTCCATTTGTTATACGGGTTACTAATACGTATAATAATGTGTATATTTATGCGTATTGGAGAGGGCGTATGACGACATCCGAAATTGTTACCGTTCGGGAAGCGACCGGAGGCAAGACCCGACGCGTCCGCGCCAATGTGACTTTGGACGCGGCCATTCTCGAGAGATCCAAAGCCGCCGGGATCAATCTGTCCCGGACGCTCGAAGCGGCGCTGGCTGCGGCCCTTCGTGAACGCCTCCGCATCGAATGGCAGCAAGAAAATGCCGGCGCCATCGCCGATTACAACGACCATATTGAACGCTGCGGAATATTCGGCGACGATCATAGGCGCTTCTGATGGCACAGTTCGACGTCTGGACCAATCCAGGCCGCTTCGTTGATGAAATCCCCTATCTGATCGAAGTGCAGTCAGATTTCCTCGCCCAAATAAGAACGACGGTCGTGGCACCGCTCGCACGGCGGCGGATTGTGCAGCCGGCGCAGTACTTGAACCCGGAATTCGAGATCGATGGGGAGGGTGTGGTGATGCTGATCCAGGAGCTGACGGCCGTATCGAGAACATTCCTTCCCGACAGACCCGTATCCAATGTTTCCGATGCCCGCGATGAGATTATCCGCGCCGTCGATTTCTTGATCGTTGGGATCTAGGTGCATGGCGTCGAATGATCCACACCAACGGCTGCTTGACCTACTCGACTCCCACGCGGCGTGTTATCGCGTCGTCGAACACGAAGCCGAGGGGCGATCGGAGCAGATCAGCCGCATTCGCGGCAATGATCCAGGCCAGGCCATGAAGGCCTTGGTCTGTGAGATCAAGGGCGGCGGTTTGGGTACGCGGTACGTGTTGGCCGTGGTGCCCGGCGTGGCGCGGCTCGACATGAGGACGTTGGCGCGCCACATGGGCCAACAGAAAGGCCGCTTCGCGCCGCCTGAAACGGCGATGGTGCTGACCGGCTGCGTCATGGGTGCCATCCCGCCGTTCAGTTTCGACCGCGCGGCGTTGGCGCTGGTCGTGGATGAGGGCTTTCGGGCGTGGAACGAGGTCGTCTTCAACGCCGGCCGGCTCGATCGTTCGTTGTTTCTCCATTTCGACGATTACGTCACCGCCGCCAAGCCAGAATTCGCCGCCATCGCATCGCGGTTCTGATCCGTGACGCCGGTCACTGACCCGGCGTCGTTCCGGCCGTAGCCTCCGCGATGACATGGCAGATTTACACGATGACCGTCGCCGCTTCTCGCGGGCAGACGGAAAACTGACCCTGACCGTTAATGGCCGTTCCTATGAGGCCCTGGAATGGAGTTTCGGTGGCTTCCTGATTGAGGAGCCGGAACGACGCTTCGCCACCGGCGCGCTGATCCGCATCGACGGCATCAGCGTCAATGGCCATGGTGACGGCGAGGACGAACCGGTGCGCATTCGCGCCCGCGTCGTTCGGGTCGAGGGTGACCGCTCGGCGGCGGCTCTCAACTGCCTGCATCTTGATGATAATGCGATCCGGGTGCTCTATCGCCTGCGTGACGGCGAGTAGCCGGCGTCAGTCCGCGCCGACGACCGGCATTTCGGTCGGTGCGCGGCGGCTCAGCCAACGGGCGCCGTCGTCCGTAATGACAATATTCTCTTCATGCACCATCTGTTTGCCGGGGACGAATTCCATGCCCGGTTCCAGGGTCAATACGGCACCAGGTTCCAAAACCGTCATGTCGTCCGGGGTGTTGGACGGCCACTCGGTCAATTGCATGCCAAGACCATGGCCCATGCGCCCGACACTGTTTCCGAGGGTTCCGCCCGCCTCGAGCACGCGCCACATGGCGGTCCAGATGGCGCTGGTCGTGGCGCCCGGAACAGCGGCACGAAATCCCGCGTCGGTGGCCGCGTAGACCACGTCGTGGGCGCGCCGCGCGGCATCGTCCACCTGTCCGAAGGCAAAATTTCTATCGAAATCGCAGAAGTAGCCATCGAACGTGGTGCCGGTATCGATGATCAGCACATCGCCGTCCTCGAGCACGCGATCCGTCGGCCCCATGATGATGCTGTCATAACCGCCGGGACCGGAACCGGCGATCAAGTATGGTGAATTGTCGGCGCCGCGCGTCAGGAGGTCGGTCCGCAGGCGGCGACAGGCCTGGCGTTCGCTCATGCCAATGGCGAGAGCCTCGGGCAGCGCCTCGAAGGCGTCGGAGGTCAATTGACAGACGTATTCGATCTTCGCCACTTCGGCGGGCGATTTGACGAAACGGATTCGGTGCAGCAGGGCCGATGCGTCGGTGATGTCGAAGCTCGAGACGCCATCCCGCAGAACCTGAAAATCAGCCGCCGGCATGCGCAGAAAACTCTCGGCGCCGAGGGGTGCGCCCAAACGGCCGAATTTACGGGGCAGGGCGCCGATCACGCCCAGCAAAAGCGAAACGCCATCATCGTCCGGCCGTGGCGCTGGCCACGTATGAATCGCCTCAATCCAGGTCGCCGCCATGCCCGCCGCGCCGATTTCAGGGATGACCGCGATGGGTTTTCCGTCCAGCGGCAGAACGACGAACCAGGGCCGCGTCGGACTCTCCCAAAACTGGGTGAAGAAGCCGGTGAAATAGCGGACCTCCGGTTCGGTGGTCAGCAGAATGGCGTCCAGCCGTTCCGTGTGCATGCGGTCCTGCACTCGTCGCGTTCGTTCTTCGAACTCTGATTGGGCAAAGCCTCGATCCGGGGGTCGTCGCATGATTGGATTCCGATCGCGGTTACGCGGCGACCGCCGTCGGCGGGTGTCCGACGATGGTTTCGTAGATCGCCGGATCGGTGGCGCCCTCGGTGCCGATGACCAGCACAGTGGAACTGGTATCCAATCCCAGCACGGCGGAAAGTGTCGGCGAACGCCGCGCCGCGATCAAGCCCGCAAGTCCGGCAACGGCGGATTCTCCGGCGACGACGACCGGGTCAGCCTCGCCCGCCGCCAATCGTCGCATGGTGGGGGCAATCAGGTCATCGGTGATGGTCATGAAATCATCGGTACCCGGGCTGAGAATATCCCACCCCAGCAGTGACACCTCGCCGCAGGATAGCCCGGCCATGATCGTTTCTTCGCTGACCGTCACCACTGTCGGCCGGCCGTGCAACGCACTTTGGTACAAGCAGGCGGCGCGGTCCGGCTCGACGATGACGAAGCGCGGGCGATCGGCGCCATAGGCCTGCCAGAAATGACCGCAGACCGCACCGGCCAGTCCACCGACACCGCCTTGCACGAAGACGTGACTCGGCGGCTTGCGATCGGGAAACTGTTCCATGATTTCAGATGTCATCACTGTGTAGCCCGCCATCACATGACGCGGCAGATCCATGTAGCCTTCGTATGACGTATCGGAAACGATGAACCAGCCGTTCGCCGCCGCGTCCGCAGCTGCCGCATGAACCGATTCGTCATAAGAGCCGTCGATGCCGACGACCTCGGCGCCGAGGTCGGCGACCGCCTTGCGGCGCGCCTTGCTGACGCCCGCGTGCATGTAGATCTTGCACGGGCATCCGAATTGTCGCGCCCCCCAGGCGACGGAGCGGCCATGGTTGCCATCCGTCGCGGTGATGACGGTCAGACCCTTGATGAATTCGGCATACTTACCGGCGCTGATATCCGCGTCCGACGCCGGCTGGCCGGTCAGTTTGGGAATTTCACGTGCCAGCAGGCGCAGCACCGCGTAGGCGCCGCCCAACGCCTTAAAACTGCCCAAGCCGAAGCGGCTGCCTTCATCCTTATAGTAAAGAGCAGCCAGTCCAAGGTCGTCGGCGAGGCCGTTTAACGTATGCAGGGGTGTCGGCCGATAGCCATTCCATCCTTCAATGACATGCCGCGCCGTCGCGCAATCCGCGCGGTTGAGAATATCATCGAGATGGGCCGCATAGGGCTGCCCGGACTCCGCGCGCGTATTCGAATGAAGCGCGATTTCGGCCTGGTCAAATTGAGAAAAATTCATTGCTGAAAACCTTCGATATCAGGTGTTAAGTTGCGAGCGTACGAGGCGGTTCCAAAATTCGGCGCCGACCGTCAGGATGTCATCGTTGAAATCGTAGTGCGGGCTGTGCAGGCCGCATCCGCCCGGCCCATCGCCGCCATTTCCGATGAGCAGATAACAACCGGGCTTGCGTTGCAGCATGAAGCCGAAATCTTCCGACGCCATGATCGGCTGGCAGGTGGCATCGACCTTGTCCGCGCCCGCTGTGTCACGAGCGACGTTGACGGCAATTTCGACCTCCTGCGCCGAATTGATGGTTGCTGCGAATTCACGCGAATAGGTGAAATCATGTGTTGCCCCATGGGCCGCACAGATGCCGGCGACGATCCGCTCCATGGTGCTTTCGAGGTGATCCTGTAGTTCCGGTGTGAAGGTGCGTGTGTCGCCACGCAATACGACGGTTTCCGGAATCACGTTTCGCGCCGCATCGACCGCGAAATCGGTGACCGACAGAACGCCGGCCGCGACCGGGTCAAACGTCCGCGATACGATACTTTGCAGGGCGGTGACGATTTCCGCGCCGATAACAATGGGGTCAATGCCACGGTGTGGCAGCGCCGCGTGCGCGCCCTTACCGTGGATGGTGATCTCGAAATTGTCCTCGCAGGCCATGATCGGGCCGGGACGGGTGGCGAAGTGTCCGGTCGCCAGCGACGGCATGTTGTGAATGCCATATACGGCATCGACGGGAAAGCGATCGAACAGGCCATCGTCCATCATGGCGAGGGCGCCGCGCCCGTGTTCCTCGGCCGGTTGAAAAATGAAGACGACGGTACCGTCGAAGGCATTATCGCCGGCGAGCGCCCGCGCCGCGCCCAGCAACATGGTTGTATGGCCATCGTGCCCGCAGGCATGCATGCGGCCGTCGTGTCTTGATTTATAGGCGAAGGTGTTCTGCTCGTTTATCGCCAGGGCATCCATGTCTGCGCGTAGCCCGATCGCCTTGGTGCCCTTGCCGCGTTTCAGGACGCCGACGACACCGGTGCCACCGACATCCTCGGTGACCGAAACGCCGAAGCCGCGCAGCAACTCGGCGACCCGTGTCCGCGTGCGATGTTCCGCGAATCCCAGTTCCGGATACTGATGAAAATCGCGCCGCCAATGGACCATGTCGTCGCGGGCGTCGGTGATGAGTGGCGATAAGTCGTGCATGACAAAATTCCAAACGGGGCCGATTGAATGTTGCGAGGCGGTAATATAACGCCACAAATGGGACTATTTTCACCTTGTTTTATATAATTCGATACGAAAAACGTACATAATATAGGTTCTGAAGAATTATGGAGGATCGATGCCGTTATGGATGAATTCGACGCCAAGCTGTTGAACCTGATGCAGCAGAACAACCGGCTGACAGCGGAACAGTTGAGCGCCCGTGTCGGTCTGTCGGCAACAGCCTGTCAGAAGCGCCTGAAGAAGCTGCGGGACAACGGCGTTATCACCCAGGATCTATCGGTCTTGTCGTCCGATGCGGTGGGACGGCGGCTGAAATTGATCGTCGCCGTGACACTGGAACGGGAGCGGCCGGAAATTCTCGACCAGTTTAAAACTCGGATGCAGTCCACACCGGAAGTCATGCAGTGCTATTACGTTACGGGTGACGCTGATTTCATTATCATTTTGACGGCGCGAGACATGAAGGATTACGAGGAATTCACCCGCCGCTTCTTCTTCCGCAATTCACACGTTCAGCGTTTTCAAACCAACGTGGTCATGGATGACGTCAAGGTTACGCTCAGCATGCCTGTGGAAGCCTCGTCGAACTCTTGATGGCCGGCGATGACATTACGAAAACGCGGCTTCACGCGTCCTGATCGTCGTGGCGATCAAATCGTTGTACGGTGTTGGAATGCCGTGGCGGGCGCCCAACACGGGAACCATGCCGTTGATGGCATCGATTTCCGAAAGGCGCCCGGCTTCATGGTCCTGCAGCATGGATGGGCGGGCGGCGCGCATTTTGGCGCCGAACGCGGTGACATAGGCTTCCGCGTCATCGAAGGAAAAATGGATCTTTTGTGCCTGGCCGGCGGCGTAAGCCTCGCGCATGCAGCCGAGGGCGATCGACCAGGACACCGGGTTGTCCATGACCTCGCCGGCCGAACGCTGGAACACCGTACACGGGCCGCTGAAGGTCACGTTACAGATGAACTTTTCCCAGATCAGCTGGTCGATATCGCTGAACGCCTGCACATTGAACCCGGCGCCGCGCCACAACGCGGCCAGCTCTTCCAGGCGTTCCGTCAATCCGCCATTCATCTCGCCGATGCGGATCAGGTTCATGGCGTTGTGATGGGCGTGGCCCGGCCCCTTCATGGAAGCGCCAAACCCGTCCGCCACGCCAAGCAGCACATTGTCGATGGGCATATGGGCGGCAATGCGATCGCCGGCGCCGAGGCCGTTCTGGATCGTCAGCACCAGAGATCCGGCATCAGCGAACGGGGCGATGGCTCGCGCCGCCGGCCCGACGCCGGAAGCCTTGGTGGCGAGGATAAAGAGGTCGCACCGCCCGGCATCGGTGATGTCCGTCGTCGCCCGGACCGAGGTAACGACACGATCACCGCTGGCGCCTTCGATCCGCAACCCATCGGCGCGGATGGCATCGATGTGGGCTTGCCACAGATCAACCGCCCAGACCTCGTGGCCGGCATCGGCCAGCAGACCGGCGTAGATCGAGCCCATGGCGCCGGCGCCGATCACCGCGACCTTCATGACGACCGTTCCGTCAGCCGACGACCCTACAAGCTATTATGGGTGCCGTCACAGAGCGGTTGATTGCCGGATTTTTTGCAGCCGCAGAAATTTACCGTGCCGGACTTCTCCGCGTGATAGACGAGGGGCAGGAACGAGGTGGCCCGATGTGAACCGTCGCAAAAAGGCTGATTCTGCGAGTGTCCGCAGGCGCACCACACGTAGGTCCGCCCGGCTTCCACCTCGACGGCATAGGGCTCTTTCTGGACGACATTCGGTTCGGTGCTATTCAGATCATCGGACATGGTGGGCTCCATTTGGTGCGAGGTGAATATTCGAGAGTAGGCGAGGTGAGGCGCATCGAAAAGCCGGAGCTGGCGGATGGGGCCATGTTCTAGCCGTCGAACCAGGCGCGCCAGGCGTCCCAACCGGCTACCCGCTCGGCGATTATGGCATAACCCGGTGCGGTTGGATGTACGCCATCGCCGGCACGAAAACTTTTCAGCCAGGCATCGTTGGCGGCAAGCGGCGTGAACAGATCCAGGTAGGGAATGTTCAAGTCGCGGGCCACGTCGGCGAAGGCGTCGGAGAGTTCCGCCGCGCGGGCTGAAGAAAACTGATAGGCCACCGTCGGCGCTGAGCGGAATGGCTGGTCGGCATCGTTGACCGGCGTCGGTCCCACCCAGAGTGTCGGCTGCCAGCCGATGGCTTCGGTCATCATCGTGCGTGCCGTCGTCACGGACTCCTCGAATGAAACCCGCCGCGCGTCGTTCTCGTCGGCGATATCGTTGATGCCGAAGGAAAACACCAGCGCCGTTGGATGAATGTCCAACAGACGTTCGGCGCATTCCGCGCGCCAGCGGGCGGCCACCTGGACGGAGGTCTGCGCGCGGATGCCGAGATTATACACGGTGACGTCATGGCCGGCCGCAACCTCGCGCTGGCAGACGCGGCCGGGCCAGCCCTGGAACCGGTCGTCATTGGTTCCCAGCACCAGACTGTCGCCGACAAAACCGATGCGCAGTGTCGTCATGCCAATCCCCCGTTAGACGTGATGATGACTATATAAGGTCGCGTAGATGGGCCAGGCAATCGTCGCGCGAGGCCTGAAAATCGCCGGCCTCCCACCATGCCTCGACGGTTCTGAGGAGTTCGCCGACACGCCGCCCGGCGGGGACACCAAGATCGAGCACGTCCCGTCCCTTTAACGGAAACACCGGTCCTCGCCAATCAGCACATTCCTCCAGCCAGGTTCGCCAGGCCTCGGTGCGAGCCGCAGGCAGTTTCGGCTGGATGGTCAATTCGTTGGCCCAGGCGAGCAGGACCGCGTCACGGGCTTGTTCGGCGCCGAACCGGTGCAAAATGCGACGCCGGTCTTGCGTATCGGTTTCGGCGTCCAGCCCATCGATCGGTTCGGTCATCGCGATCAAACGATCGGTTTCCCAGTTCGACAATCGTAGACGCGATGCGGCCGCCGCCACATGGGCGGATTCCAAATCGGGGCGCAACAGGGCGGCGAGGCGGCGTACCGGGTCTGGCGTCACGCCGTCGATGGCCAACGCGCGGCTGTCTAGCCACGCGGTCATGCGCAGACGGCTGGCGTCTCCGGCTTCTGCCAGCACATGTTCGAGGATGCCGTTGGCGCGCATCAACAGCACCACATCGGCAGGGTCACGAGCGGCGAGAATTTTTAGAAACTCGTCGCGCACCCGCTCGCCCGAAAGATCATGCAGCCGTTCCGCATGCCTGCGACAGGCGGCGACGGCGTCCCGGTCCAGCGGCGGGCGGCCGTAATGGGCATAGAAACGGAAATAGCGAAGAATGCGCAGGTAATCTTCCTCGACCCGTTCGAAAGCGCGGCCGACGAAGCGGATTCGGCCGTGGGCGAGATCTGCGATACCGTCAAAATAATCGTAAACGTCGCCGTCGGCATTGGCTGACATGGCGTTGATGGTGAGGTCCCGGCGCAGCGCGTCCTCCGACCAGTCGTCGGTGTATTGCACCCGGGCGTGGCGGCCATCGGTTTCCATGTCGCGGCGCAGTGTTGTGATCTCGAAGCGTTCGCCGTCGGCGACGGCGGTCACCGTGCCGTGATCGATGCCGGTGGGAATAGCCTCCAGTCCGGCGGCGCGCAGCAGTGCGATCACCGTTTCTGGGTCATCCGGTGTCGCGATGTCGATGTCCTTGATCGGTCGCTTGGCGAGCGCGTCCCGCACGCAGCCGCCGACGAAGCGCGGCGCCGTGCCGCCGGCGGACAAGGCTGTCATGACGGCGCGCGTTTGCGGCGCCTGCAGCCAAGGCTGCGGTTCGATCTTGCCGACCGGTTCCAAGGTGGCCCAGAGCGATACCATGACGCGACCCTTCAGCCGAACGTCGCCCGCGCGGCATCGTACAGCAAGCGCAGGGCCATCAGCGTGACGATGGCCTTGAGGCCGATGCGAAAGATCCGTTCGGGAAGCCTGTCCAGCACCTTGCCGCCAACCCAGGTGCCGGCGAAGCCGAATGCCAGCAACGTGGCCAACAGCGGCACGTACGGGCCGAAGGCGAATCCAAGAATGCCGAAGGTGATGATCTTGAGGCCATGCTGAATGACCATCAACGCGGCGTGGGTGGCGACGACCCGCTGACGTTCGTCGGAGGCGGCGGCGGCGAAGGGGGCAACCAGAGGGCCTGTCGCACCGACGAACATGGTGACGAAGGCACCGCCCAGGCCGACGCTAAAGAACGTCCGCTTGCCCGGATTGCTGGCCTGAATTTTCGGTGCCCATACGGCATAGAGAATGAACAGGGCCAGCACGGCGCGCAGTAACGGCGTTGGCAGGGTGACCACCAACTGGCCGCCGACGCCGGCGCCGATGATGGTGCCAATCATGAAGGCCGGCAAGATATGGGTCATCACCTGACGCGCCAGCAACACCGCGCGGCCCAGGTTCGAGCCCAATTGGACGACGCCATGCACCGGGATCAGAACAACCGGCGGCAACACCATGGCCATGGTCGCCAACACCAGCGTACCGCCGCCGAGGCCAAGCGCGCCGGCGATGAAACTGCCGAGAAACGACACCCCGGCCAGCAACGCGAAGCCCGAGGTGTCGAGCACCGTGCCGCCGATCAACAGGTCCATCACCGAGTCCATGAAATTTCTCCTCCGAGGGTGGCGATTTTCCATGATGGCGAGGGCGATGGAAAGTATCATGCTCATTGGACCCGCATTTACGGAGACGCGTCATGGATCTCGGACTCGACGGCAGAACGGCGCTGGTGACCGGGGCTTCGAAGGGAATCGGAAAGGCCATCGCCGGAACCCTATTGGCCGAGGGGTGTCACGTGCATATGGTGTCCCGCAGCCTGGGTAATCTGCGCGCCGCGGCGACGGAACTGGGCGGCGGCGACAATCGGGTTATCCTGCACGCCCTGGACGTGGCGCTCGGTGCGACCGTCGACAGACTGCTGAGCGCCGTTGGGACACCGGACATTTTGATCAATAACGCCGGTGCCATCCCGGCTGGCGATCTCGCCGCCATGGACGACGCCCGCTGGCGCGATTCGTGGGAATTGAAGATGTTCGGGTACATCAACATGACCCGTGCCTTCTATGCGGCGATGGTGGCGCGCGGTTCGGGCGTTATCATCAACGTCACGGGACTCGCTGGCCAGAAGATGAATGCCGGCTATATCGCCGGTTCCACCGCCAACGCCGGGCTCGATGCGTTTTCCCGCGCGCTCGGTGGCGCCAGTCTGCATGACGGGGTGCGGGTGCTTGCGGTCAGCCCCGGCGCGGTGCACACGGAACGCATGGAAACCATGATGCGCGATCGCGCCCAAACCCAGTTTGGTGACGCGGAACGCTGGCCGGAACTGACGGCGAACCTGCCCGGCGGCCGGCCCGGCCGCGTCCAGGAGGTGGCGGACACCGTCGCCTTCCTGGCCTCCGACCGCGCCGGATATATCAGCGGAACGGTGGTCACCGTCGACGGCGGCCACGGCGCGGCGCCCTGACATAATGACCCTGGCGCTGTCACCGTCCAACGTCCTTAGCGGCCCGGCCGAGCCCTTGGGCACCGTCGTTCTGGTTGCCGCGGCGGCCATCGGCGCGACACTGTCCGCCGGCCCGCGATCGAAAGGGTAGAGACCCATGCTTCACAAACCGCGTCGCACGCGATCGGATTGGTACAAGCGGGTTCGCGATGCCGGACGGGAGACCGCCGCCGTTCCGTCCACCGCCGCGCCGCCATCCCCGTGGCTCGGTCATAATCAGGGACCCCCGATCGAAGGTCGGCGCTCCTGGTCCGACCATTGCTGGCGTCGCTCGCGTCGTCGCGCCTGGCGAACGGCGCCGCTGGAAGTGGTGCGGCGGCGCGTCGGTCGAGCCCGCAAACTCGGCTTATCCTATTATCCCTACGTTTTGGTCATCCTTGAACGCGGGGTCAATTTGCAGGCGGTTATCTTCGGTTTCGCCGGCACCCTGGTACGAGGTCGCGAAGGCCGCGTGGAAGCCGACAGATACGGCCGGGTCCGGCCGTTGCGTGGCGTCGTCGATAAGCTCGCGCGCCTACGCGAATGCCTGGTGTGTGTCGTCGCCGACGATTCGGATTCAAGGCGCGGACGCGCCCGGGTCGATCAGATCGATGCAGAGGCCGGTCGCGTGGTCGATGACGTTCGCGTGTCCGGCGTGGTTGGCGAGGAGACAACGGACGGCATGATCGAGCCATTTCTTCGTCAATTCGGTCTGGCGCCAGCGGCGGCGTTTCTGGTTGGCAGTTGGGAGAGTGAGCGGCGGAGAGCGGGTAATGCCGGTCTTGGCCTATTTCTGTGGGCGGCGGACTACTTCAGCGATACCACGCGACCCTGACCACGCCCCTGTGGACGAGCCCCGCCGTGATCCGCGATTTCGCGAATCAGTTTGCGGCGGATGGCGACCGCGAAATCCTTAAAGTTGCGCGCGCGGACGACAAAGGCGCCGGGGCCGCCGACAACATTGTCGTGGAAATAGGAATCGAGCCCCGGCGACCATTCCAGGATCGCCAGGCCGTTGACCGTGATGCCGCGTCCGACCGCATAGTCGCGACCCATTGAGGCTGCCAATCCGTCTTTGTTGGCATCGTCGCCGGATAGATCGATGACGAGCCGACGGCCGTCATAGGTATTTTCGGTCACGGAATTGGCGGCATAGATCAGCGCATGGCCGATGGCCGTGCCGCCGCCGTAGAGCATGCGTTCCACGTTTTCCAACCGATGCGCCACGATGGCGATGTCGGCGGCGGTGGCGATGGTCGTCCAAGGAACGATGACGTCCTGCAGGTCGGGACCACTCCATTCCACATAGCTCAGTGCGATACGCCCCAATCGACCATTGCGGATGGCATCGATAACGCGAGGATCTCGCAGGGCCTGGGCGTAACCTCGGCGTTGCAGGGTGAATTCTTCATCGTCGACGCTGCCCGATGCGTCCGCCATGAGGATGAGTTCCAGATCGACTTGATCCCGCGCGAGCGCCGGCCAAGGAAATGCGGCGGCGCTAGCAACGGTGATCGCCGTGAGCAGCCGCGTGATGGAACCGGACCGCCACACCGTCGTTGGTCCTATTCGAAGCGCGGCGGCATTACCTTGCCATCCTTCATGTACGGCGCCACATAGCGCCCTTCGCCTGGTTCCACGCCGGTGGTCATCGCCAGTGTAAACAGGGAAATGATCAAAAAAGTAAAACCGATGACCAGAGACCAGAAAACTGGTCCTTTTTCGATGCTCGGTATGTCTTCACCGGCTTTCTTGGCGCGGCTCTTGGCATAGGCGTTCCAGGCCAGGTAAAGCAACAGCGGGCCGAACAGCGGCAGCAAATAGGTGACGACGACGCGAAACATCAGCGGGTCCTCTCATTGCCTCTCAGCACATCGTAAAGGTTCATCAGCATGCCGGCGGTGGCTCCCCAGATATAGTGTTCGCCGTACGGCATGGCATAAAATTCTCGCGTTCGCCCCTTGTACTCCCGTTGCGCTCGTTGATGATTGGCCGGGTCGAGAAGAAACGCCAACGGTACTTCGAAGATCTCAGCGACCTCGCTCGCCTGCGGCGTCACTTCGAACGGCGGCGCTACGAGGCCGACCACCGGGGTGATGGAGAACCCGGTGCGGGTCAGATACTGGTCGAGCCGCCCGACGATTTCAATATGGCGACGATGCAGACCGACTTCTTCCTCGGTTTCACGAAGCGCCGTGTCATTGGGCGTCGCGTCTGCCGGCTCCTGGTGGCCGCCCGGGAAGCTGACCTGACCGGCATGGTGTTCCAATTCCGCCGTACGCCGCGTGAACAGCACCGTCGGCCCGCTGACATGAGCGACGATCGGCACCAGGACAGCGGCCGGCGTCAGGCGATCGTCCGGCTGGGTTCCGGGATTAAGGTCATGATCGCCGCGCGGCGATTGGCGGACTCCCGGATTGTCGAACGATCCGGCAAGCCGCGCGATGATGTCTTCAGGCTTCATGCGGTCGTATCCTCGCCGATGATATCCATGAGAGCCGCATCGTCGGGACCGGCGAGGGTGAAGAATTCACCACTGCTCCATACACCGAACATGGATCTTTGACCAATTTCGGCCATGACCCCGAGATCAACGAGATCATAGAATACGGGCCGCGCAATCAGTGCCTCCGTCCCGTCATCGGCGACGACGAGGACCGGGCGCGGCTCGCCCGATGCGGGGTCGGTCTCCATTCGCAACGGGCGCGCCGCCGAAAGCGCCACAATTTTGTCTACATTTGTCCGGAAAGTGATGCTCTGATCAGGCCCGACGCCGGAAACCTGCATGGCGACGGCCGTGAACGGCCTGCCATCGACGCGTAAGCGGGCAACCTCGGCGGGCGTGATCAGCCAGTAGTCGCCGGCGGTGTCGCGACGCAAAACACTGGCGAATAACGTCACGAGTGCTTGGCGATTAATGGGAGAACCGAGATAATGCCAATTACCGTTGTTGTCGATGCGCATGTCGATTTCGCCGAGCAGCGCCTGACGCGGGGTCAACGGAATCCCCGCGGGCACGGAACGTGCATCGCCGCCGGCTTTTTGGGCGGCGGCCAGGGGCAGGGAGTTGAGGTCATCGTCTGTTTTGGTCTTTGAGGGCATCGCAGTATCAATCTAGGAGACACACACGTGTCAGTCACCGTCGAACATGAAGATAGTACGAACGACGCCACTTTCCAGGGAGCGCCGGATCAATTGGCGAACAAGGTCGTTGAGGACATCGACGCCCTCGCCGATACCCTGGCGCAAGCGCGCCGCGCCGTCGGCCATGTCATTTTCGGCCAGGAACGGGTGGTTGAGGAGACCCTGATCACGCTGCTCGCCGGCGGCCACCTGTTGCTGATCGGTGTTCCCGGACTTGGCAAGACCAAGCTGGTGGAAACGCTGGGAACGGTTTTCGGTCTCGGCGACAAGCGCGTACAATTTACGCCGGACCTGATGCCGGCGGACATTCTGGGCGCCGAAGTGCTCGAGGAAAGCGATGCCGGCAAGCGATCCTTCCGTTTCATCGAGGGACCGGTGTTCTGTCAGCTATTGATGGCGGATGAAATCAACCGCGCCAGTCCGCGTACCCAGTCGGCGTTGCTGCAGGCGATGCAGGAGCACCGAGTTTCCGTCGCTGGCCACTATCACGATCTGCCGCGCCCGTTTCACGTGCTGGCGACGCAGAACCCGCTGGAACAAGAAGGCACCTATCCGCTGCCGGAAGCGCAGTTGGATCGCTTCTTCATGCAGATCGACGTCGAATATCCGGATGAAGCGGCCGAACGTCGCGTGCTGATCGAGACCACCGGCGTCGATGTGCAGGAACCGGTGCGGGTCATGGACGCCGCCGATCTGATAAGGGCCCAGCAGCTGATCCGTCATGTGCCGGTGGGTGAAACCGTGTCCGAGGCGATCCTTGAGCTGGTGCGCGCCGGGCGCCCGGAAAGCTCTGATATCGCCGCCGTGCAGGCCAATGTATCCTGGGGACCGGGGCCGCGTGCCTCGCAGGCGCTGATGCTCGGTGTGCGCGCCCGTGCCGTCGTCGAGGGGCGGCTGGCGCCCAGCGTCGACGACGTGCTGGCGCTTGCCCATCCCATTCTGCGCCACCGCATGGCGCTGACCTTCGCCGCCCGTGCCGAGGGCGTGACCATTTCCGAAATCATCGACGGCCTGTGCGAGGTCATTGCTTGACCACCAACGCCCTGGAGCGCCGATGGCCATGACCAAGCCGAAACGCGATACGCATCACCGGGCGGAGGCGTTGGCGGCCGGGTTGCCGCCGCTGCTGATCGCCGCCAACCGGGTTGCCCATACGGTATCGCAAGGGGTGCATGGCCGGCGCCGGGTCGGTCAGGGTGAAACCTTCTGGCAGTACCGGCGCTATGAATTCGGCGACCCGGTCAGCCGGATCGACTGGCGCCAATCGGCCAAGAACGACCCGGTGTTCGTGCGCGAAACAGAGTGGGAAGCGGCGCAAAGCGTTTGGCTGTGGCGCGACGGTTCGTCGTCCATGGATTACCGTTCGTCCGATGATCTGCCGCTAAAGCGCGAGCGCGCCGATCTGTTGTTGCTGGCCCTGGCATCGCTGTTAATTCGCGGCGGCGAACACACGGCGCTGCTGAACACCGGCATGATACCCGCGTCGGGGCGCGCCGTGCTGACCCGCATGTGGTCGATGATCGAGGGTGGTCAGGCCCAGGTGGCGAGCCTGCCGGTGTTTGAGGCGCTGCCGCGCTATGGTCGCGTGGTGCTGATCGGCGATTTTCTCGCTTCGCTGGATGAAACCCGGCTCGCCGTCACCGCGTTCGCGCATCATGGCCTGCGTGGCCATGTGGTGCAGGTGCTTGACCCAGCGGAGGAAACCTTGCCTTTCGACGGCCGCTATCGATTCCACGGAACCGAGGGCGAAGGGGATGTGCTGATCGGCCGCGTCGAAACGCTGCGCAAGGATTATCAACAGGAGATGGCGCGCCACACCGCCGGTTTGGAAGCGTTGGTGCGCGCCGCCAGTTGGGGTTTCTCGCGCCACCACACCGATCGCTCGCCTGAGACCGCGTTGATGGCGCTATATCTAGCGCTGTCGGCGGCCGGCGGTCGGTAAGGTCGCGCCCATGCTCAGCTTGGGGAGCATCAGTTTCGCCGCGCCGTGGGCGCTCGCGGCGTTGGCGGTATTGCCATTGATCTGGTGGCTGTTGCGGTTGACGCCGCCGTTGCCGCGGGAAATGGCGTTTCCGCCCATCCGTATTTTGATGCGCTTGACGACGCCGGAGGAAAGTGCCGCGCGCACACCCTGGTGGCTGCTGTTGTTGCGACTGGTCCTGGCGGCGTTGGTCATCGCGGGGGCGTCGCATCCGCTGCTCAATGCATCGGCGCCGCTCGGTGGATCAGGACCCGTTCTGTTGGTGATTGATGACGGCTGGGCCGCCGCCGCCGGCTGGGCGAAACGGCGCGATGCCATGATCGCAGCCATCGATCGCGCGGCCCGTGCCGGCCGGCCCGTCGCCTTGCTGACGACGGCACCCGAACCGGGTAGTGACGCGCCGCCGCCGTTGCGGCTGTTGCCGGCGGCGGAAGCCCGCAAGATCGCAGAAAGCCTGCAGCCGAAACCTTGGCCGGTCGACCGCGCCGGCGCGCGTGCGCGATTGGACAGTGCCGCCGTCGACCCCGGGGCTGCCGTCCTGTGGCTGACGGATGGGGTGGCGACACCCGATGCGACACCATTCGCGGAATCACTTGCCGCGCGATTCACGGAAACGCGGGCGTTGCGCGAGGGAGCCAGTGCAATGGCGCCCGTGCTCGATCCCCCCACGTTCGAGAATGGCGTACTGACCGCCGGCGCGCGGCGCATTGTCGCGGGGCCGGAAATTACCATCGGCGTTCGTGCCGTCGGTGCCGACGGCCGGGTCCTCGGCCGCGAGGATATGGTGATTGTCGACGGTGAGGTGGCGGGAACCGTATCGTTCGAGTTGCCTCCGGAATTGCTGAACCGACTCGAGCGTCTGGAAATCGAGGATGTGTCGAGTGCCGCCGCGCGGGTGCTGCTTGATGAACGGTGGCGGCGCCGGCCCGTCGGACTGCTGTCGGGGCAAGGCAGCGTCGGTGACCAGCCGTTGCTGTCGGACACGTATTATCTCCGCCGCGCCTTGGCGCCGTTGACGGAAGTTCGCGAGGGCGATATCGCGGACCTGCTGGCGCGACCGTTGGCGGTGCTGGCGATGGCTGACCCGGGGCGTCTGGATCCCGCCGACGAGGCGCGCGTGAAGGATTGGATGGAACGAGGCGGCGTCGTCGTGCGCTTCGCCGGCCCCCGCCTCGCCGAGTCCACCAGCCAGTTCGCGGACGCCAGCGGTGACGATCTGCTGCCAGTTCCGCTGCGACGCGGCGATCGCGTAATCGGCGGCGCGTTGTCGTGGTCCAAACCGGCCAGGCTGGCGGTATTCCCGCGTGAAAGTCCTTTTTTTGGCATCCCATTGCCCAACGACGTGGTTGTCCGACGTCAGGTGCTGGCGCAACCGGCCGTCGATCTGCAGGATCACACCTGGGCGGCGCTGACGGATGGCACGCCGCTGGCCACGGCGGCGCGGCACGGCGACGGCTGGTTGGTGTTGATCCACACCACGGCGAATACCGAATGGTCGAATCTGGCATTGTCCGGATTGTTTGTCGAAATGCTGTCGCGTCTGGTCGGACTCAGCCAGGGAGTCACGGCGGAGGCCGATGGTCCGCCATTGGAACCACGCCGCCTATTTGATGGGTTTGGCCGCCTTGGATCGGTGTCCGCGAGTGCCGTCGCCATTCCGGCCGCCACGTTCGATGCGGCGCGCGCCGGGCCGAAAACGCCACCCGGCGTGTATGGTGATGAGCGCCGGCGGCGCGCGCTCAATCTAACCGCCGGTCTGGATGATTTTTCACCCTTGACCCTCGCACTCGCCGGCCAAGTGGTCGAGGATTACGTCGAGGGGCGTGAGCGCGATCTGCGGCCGTTACTGTATCTGGCGGCGCTGGTTCTTTTCCTTATTGATACGATTGCCAGTCTTGCCCTGCGGGGGCTCCTGCGGGTGCGTTTCAGGCCCGCCGTCGCTGGCGGCGCGGCGTTCATCCTGTCCGTCGTATCGGCCGCCGGCGCGCAGGATATCGGAAACGAGGCTTATTTCCTCGGCAACAGCCTGGAGACACGGATTGCCTATGTGGTGACCGGTGACGCCGCCGTGGATGAGACATCGCGCCAGGGCCTCAATGGGCTTAATGTGATCCTCAAGCGGCGCACGGCGGCGGAAATGGGAGCGCCGCAGGCGATCGACCCGGCGCTTGATGAACTCGCGTTCTTTCCGCTGATCTATTGGCCGGTGACCCCGTCGGCGCCGGTCGCCGACTCCGGTACCGCGGTGCGCATCAAGCAATACATGAAAAACGGCGGCAGCATTCTGTTCGACACCCGTGACCGGGGCGAGGATGCGGCGATCTCCGGCATTCTATCCCGTCTCGCTCGCGCCCTCGACCTGCCGCCGCTGGTGCCAGTGCCGAGGGACCACGTGCTGACGCGCGCGTTCTATCTGCTTCAGGGTTTTCCCGGGCGCTGGGACGGCGGCACGGTGTGGGTCGAGCGGGCCGGGTCGCGGGTTAACGATGGCGTATCGCCGGTCATCGCCGGCGGTAATGACTGGGCCGCCGCGTGGGCGGTCGACGATACCGGGCGGTCGCTCTATCCGGTTGTCCCGGGCGGCGAGCGCCAACGCGAGCTGGCCTATCGGTTCGGCGTCAACCTGGTGATGCATGTGCTGACCGGCAACTATAAGGCCGATCAAGTGCACATGCCGGCGATCCTCAAGAGGCTGGGGCAATGAGTCCGGCCCTCGATTTCGCGCCGCTGGCGCCGTGGTCGGTGATCGCCGTGCTGGGCGGCATCGGCGCCGCGTTGGTGCTGTGGCAGGCCGTGCGTGGCGGGCGCGGCGCGCTTGTTCGCAGCGTCGCTCTGGCCGTCCTCGTGCTGGCGCTGGCCAACCCGCTTGCCGTCGACGAACGGCACCGCGCCGAAAAGGACATCCTGCTGGTAATGCTCGATCGCACCACCAGCCAGAGTGTCGGTAACCGTCGTCAGGCGACGGCGGATGCCGGCAAGACGCTGGCGGAGAAGGCGGGGCGTTTCGAGGATTTGGAAGTTCGCACGGTCGAGGTCGGTGATGCCGGCCTCGCCGACAGCGCGACCGGCGGCGCGGAGGGTACGCGTCTCGCCAGCGCCCTTTCCGACGCCATCGGCGCGGTTCCCACCGGACGCTTCGCCGGTGCCGTGTTGATAACCGACGGGCAGGTGCATGACGCCGATGCGCTGGCGTCGACGAGTGTTCCCGGCCCGGTCCATGTTCTGTTGACCGGCGACGCGGCGGAGCGGGATCGCCGGCTGGTCGTCGCGAAGGCGCCGCGGTACGGCATCGTCGGCCAAACGGTGAAACTCAGCTATCGGATCGAGGATCGGGTGACAGAGGCGGCCAAGGGTTTTGCCCAGGAGCGGGTCGCGGTGCGCATCCTCAAGGACGGCGAGGAAGTCGAGACGGCGCTGGTCGCCGCCGGTCAGGATCACGCGTTCAGTTTTGAGATCGATCACGCCGGGCCGAGCGTTATCGAGATCGAGGCCGCGCCCGGGGATGGCGAGCTTTCCGAGGTTAACAATCGTGCCGTTGTCGCGGTCAACGGCGTGCGCGACCGATTGCGCGTGCTTCTTGTGTCTGGCCAGCCGCATGCCGGCGAGCGCACGTGGCGCAATCTGTTGAAGGCGGATCCCTCGGTCGATCTCGTGCACTTCACGATTTTGCGGCCGCCGGAGAAGGATGACTTCACGCCACTGAACGAATTGTCGTTGATCGCATTTCCGGTGCGTGAGCTGTTCGAGGAGAAGATCGCCGAGTTCGATCTCATCGTCTTCGACCGCTATGTCATCCGTGACGTGCTGCCGCCATCGTATTTGCGAAACATCGCCCACTACGTGGAAGGTGGCGGTGCATTATTGTTGGCGGTGGGCCCGGAATTCGCTGGTATTCGCTCCATGTACTCGACTGCCTTGGGGCGGGTCATGCCGGCGTCGCCATCGGGGCGCATCGTCGAGGAAGGCTATCATCCGCGCCTTACGGAGACCGGCCATCGCCATCCGGTGACCCGGGCCTTACCTGGATCCGTGGCGCCCGGCTCGACGAGCGGCCAACCGGCGTGGGGGCGTTGGTTCCGCCAGATCGAGAGCGGCGTGAAATCCGGCGATGCGTTGATGCAGGGAACCGGTGGGCGGCCGTTGTTGCTGCTTGATCGTGTCGCCAAGGGTCGCGTCGCGCAGGTCATGAGCGATCACATCTGGCTGTGGGCGCGTGGATTTGAGGGCGGTGGGCCGCAAGGTGAGTTGCTGCGTAGGCTCGCCCACTGGCTGATGAAGGAACCAGACCTGGAGGAAGAGGCACTGCGCGCCAGGGTGGCCAACGGAAAGCTGGTTGTCGAGCGGCGCTCCCTGTCGCCCGAGCCGATGACCGTCCAGGTGCGTTCGCCAGCGGGAAGTGAACAAGCGCTGACGCTTAACCCCGGCCCTGACGGGCGCGCCTCGGCGAAACTCGATGCCAAGGAAACCGGTCTCTATCGGGTCTCCGACGTCGCCAACACCGCTTTCGCCGCGTCAGGTGCGCTTAACCCCATCGAGCTTGCCGATCTGCGGGCGACTCCGGCACTGTTGGCGCCGCTGGCCAAGTCGACGGGCGGTGCCGTCGCCTGGTTGAAGGATGGGGTGCCTGAACTGCGCCGAACCCGCCCCGGGCGGGACACCAAGGGCCAGGGCTGGCTCGGTCTCGTCGACAACGATGCCTTCACCATCACCGGCGTGCGTCAGGTGGCGCTGCTGCCGTGGCCGCTGTTGCTCACCCTGGTGCTGGTGTTCCTCGGTCTCGCCTGGCGTCGGGAAGGGCGCTAGCGGGCGGTTCCCGTCCGGCCGGCGAGAAAGACGACGGCACCGACCAGTTG
>JAYOFM010000024.1:18138-33579 GCA_038117225.1 Rhodospirillales bacterium | reverse complement strand
ACGACCCAGAACACCATCAAAAGGGCTACCATGCTGACATGAACGATCGAAACCCGGTCATAGGAAATGTCGAAAAAACCGGTTGACCATCGCTCAATGGCCACGGCGATCATGAGGCCGGCGAGCAAGCCCCCGGTCAGGCCGACGCCTCGCCTTGCCGAGCCCCGCGCACCGGTCAGCCATGGCAGACCGATGACGATCAGAAGTAGGGCCATAAGAACCAAGAACTCCGGCCCCACCCACAATCCCATGGCTAGACAGAGACCGGCGCGAAATACGCTGGTCGTGCCGCCGCCGACATCAAACAGCGATCGAATCAAAAAGCCGATCGCCAGCGCCGCCAGGCAGACGAACATCATGTGATGATCCGCCCGCCCAACCAGCGAGAAACCAAGCACGCCGACCTGGGTCGCGGTCAAGGCGCCGGCAATGGCACCACCGAACCGGCCCAACAGCGGAGTTGTTGCCCAGGCCACCGCCGCCGCCAGCGCCACGTGCAATAGCGGACTTACGACAACACCGGCCCAAAATAGCGCGCTCTTGAGGCCGAGGGCCGGGAGCAACGGCAACGCAAGAATCAACAACAGAACATCGAATGGCCGCGTCCAGTGGACGCTGGTGCCGTGCGGCGCGTTGGCGCGCGGAATCCGCGCGTCAAGCCAATCGCCGGTCAGCGCCAGGCGTTCGGCTCGGATCAGACGGGTGTAACTGTCGCCGTCGGCGAACACGCCGCGCGCGACCATGAGATCGCCGAAACCCCACCACGCGGCCTGGATCAAGACAACGAATCCGACGGCGGCGAGTATCAGCCATCTCCCGGACGGATTCCGCGCCGGCGTTTCCGACGGCACCGGATCAGGCCTCCTGGTCACGAAGATATGCTTCCAGATCACGCAAGCCCTCGGGCGAACCGACCTCGTAAAAACGCTGTGTCACCTCAAACGCGCTCAACGCGCCCGCGATGCTCAATCGATGAAACACACCGGCAAGGTCGACGGGTTTACCGGCCGGCACCTGCGCCAACACCAGATCACGATTGAGCACGGAAATACCGTAATCGATGAAATCCATGCCGATTTCAGCGGCATCGGAGCGCCCCTTCTCAAACAAGGTTACGCGGCCGCCCGCGACGACAGCATTGCTGCGGTCCCACCGGCCGTCGTTGCGAAATACAGTCATCAGGGGAATTCGGCCATGATCCGCCGCGCGCCACACCGGCGCCAAGTCGATGGGCAGGTAGGAATCGCCGTAGAGCACCAAGAATCCTTCATCCATTACTCCACGATCGACGGCAAGACGCAATGCACCGGCTGTCCCCAAGCCGGCGTCCCCTTCATCACTGTAGACCACGTCGAGGCCCCAATCGCCGCCGTCACCAGCAAATTCGCGGATCGCCGTGCCCTGATGGCCGATGGCATAGACGATGCGCGCAACGCCAGCCGCCGCCAGCCAGCGCAGCTGATGGTCGGCGAACGGTCGGCCGAGAACAGGCAACAGCGTCTTGGGCAAATCGCCGGCGATGCCGCGCATGCGCGTCCCAAGGCCGCCGGCGAGAATCAGACACTGCATGGTCAGGCGCGCAAATGCACGATCGAACCGGAGAAGTCGAAATCGAAATGCATTTCCTGCAGACCTTCGGTGACCATGGCGCGGCGCAGGCGATTCCGGTCATGGGTAAAAAACAACAGGAAACCACCGCCCCCGGCCCCAACCAATTTTCCGCCCAGCGCACCGTTGTCCCGTGCCCTGGAGTAGATGGCGTCGATGCGATCGTTGGACGTGCCGGCGGACCGGGTGCGCTTGCGCTGCCAGTGTTCGTGCATCATGCCGGCGAAGTCCGCGACCGCACCGGTTTCCAAGGCTGCCTTGATGCGGTTGCCCAGGTCCTTGATGAAATGAAGGTTGTCGAGCATGGCCGCATCGTCCCCGTCGGATCGATGTTTCTGGTCATGCAGCAGATCAGCGGCGGTACGGCTATAGCCGGTGAAGAACAGCATCAGACCTTCGCGCAGCGCCGTCAGCGTTCCCTCGTCCAGCGCCAGCGGCGTCACCGTCACGCCGCCGTCCGCATGGTATTCCTGGCACGCGAGGCCACCGTAGGCGGCGATGGTGTGATCCTGTTTGCCGC
This sequence comes from Rhodospirillales bacterium, assembly GCA_038117225.1. Taxonomy (GTDB): domain Bacteria; phylum Pseudomonadota; class Alphaproteobacteria; order Rhodospirillales; family Casp-alpha2; genus JAYOFM01. The sequence continues at coordinate 31,451 of JAYOFM010000024.1, read as the reverse complement.
ACGGTTCCCCCAGGACATTCATTTCGATGTCATTCGCCATATGAGCCAATTCCGCCGTGTCGATATGCAGACGACGGTAGGCGTGCAGCGCCAGCAACAACCCGACTGTAAAACTGCCGGACGACCCCAGCCCTGTGCCCGTCGGAACGTCGGCGATGCTGACAATTTCGGTATCGGGCGCGATCTCCATCCGCCGCAGAACCTCGCGGAAGATGTCATGCTTGATATCGTCGATGCTCTCGACATTCTCATAGGCTGAATACTTGAGAAAATATCCTGGCCGGAATGCCTGATTGACGGTGATATAGATATATTTGTTGATGGCGGCCGAGATTACGAAGCCGCCAAACTTTTCATAGTATGACGGCAAGTCGGTCCCACCGCCGCCGATGGAAATGCGTAAGGGTGTCTGCGTGATGATCATTGGTTAGAGCGAATAGCCGGCCGATTGCGCATCATCATGAAACATACGCACCGTTTCCAGCGAGAACACGTCCAAGTCCTTACCCAACGAGGACAGTTTCGCCAACAGATCGGACGTCACGGTGATGACGTGGCAGCCCATGTCATTGGCGCGAACAATATCAAAGACTTCGCGGGGGCTTGCCCAGATCAGCTCGATATTGGGCGCCGACGCCAGGATATCGAGAGCCTCGCTCATCAGCGGCACGGGGTCGCGCCCGCTATCGGCGATTCGGCCAGCGAAGACCGAGGCATAGGCAGCCGGCCCACCACCCAGGACGTCGGCAACCGCTCGCGCGTGATCGAGCGTGAACATCGCGGTGGCGTTTATCTTGAGTCCCTGGTCGGCCAGACGGCGCATCAACGGCACCGCGCTTTCCGCCCGGGTGTTGGTAATCGGAATCTTGATATAGACGTTATCTCCCCAAGTGCCGATTTCCTCGGCCTGACGTTGCATGGCGTCGAAGTCATCGGCGAACACTTCGAACGAAATTGGCATCGCGGGGATGGCGGCAATGACATCGCGCGCGAAAGCACGATAGTCCGCCACACCAGCCTTTCGCATCAAAGTTGGATTTGTGGTGAAACCCTGGATCAGCGGGTTTTCACTCAGACGTGCCATGTCAGATACATCAGCGCCGTCGGCGAATATCTTCACCCGAAGTTCAGCCGGTGTCATGCTCATGGCTCACATCCCCCAATGATCCACGGCACCGCTTGCGCCAGCCCCTCACATGTGAAATCCGCATTGCTTGGGAGCCGCTCATCATATCCATGGTCGATGAATACGGTGCGACATCCCACCGCAATGCCCGTCTCCACGTCGCGCCAGCGATCACCGACCATAATGCTGGATTGCAGGTCGATGTCAAAATCTCTCGCCGCCGCACGCAATAGACCGGGGCGTGGTTTGCGGCAGTCACACCCGTCCGCATCGTCGTGCGGGCACATACGGATATCGTCGAGTTCAAGCGCCTTGATGACGGCCTCGTTGATCGACTCGACAGCGTCCAATGTCGTTGTTCCGCGCGCAATATCAGGCTGATTGGTCGCCCCGATCAACAGAAAATCAGCGGCCGACAGGTGTCGGCATGCCGCCTCGACACCGGGGAGAAACTTGAGGTCATCGGCATTTTCAGGTGGGTACGGCCGGCCATCACGAACAGTCGCCCAGTTGAGGACGCCATCCCGGTCGAGGAAAACGGCGCGACGTGACACGTTAATCGGCCTCCCGCGCCAAGTCTTCGCGTAGAGCCGCCAATGAACGTTCGATGGCGACACGGGAACTGTGACGGCATCGCCATCCAAGCGCCTTGATGCGGTCGGCATTCAAGCGCACGACCGGAATATCGCCCTTCCAACCGCGATCGCCACCACTGAACACATAGTCGACACTTCCGTCGGCCAACCCCATGCAGGCAACCGCCAGTTCGGCGATGTCACGCACGCTGATGGCATCGCCTGTCGCAACGTTGAAGACATCGAAGGGGATCGCGCAATTTCGATGCGCCAGCATGACGGCGGCCACCGTATCGTCCACATGCAAGTAGGATTTGCTTTGGCGGCCATCGCCCAGAATGTCCAACCGCGTCGGATCTGCGGAAAGTTTGCGGAGAAAATCATAGCCGACCCCATGAGTCTGGCGCGGACCGACCACGTTGGCGAAGCGAAAACACAGCCCGCTCAGGCCGAACATGTGGGTGTAGGCTGAAATCAGGGCCTCACAGGCGAGCTTGCTGGCGCCATAGGTGGAGATCGGGCGCATGTTGCCAAGGTCCTCCGCCACCTCGGAATCTCCACGATCGCCGTAAACACCACTACCCGACGCATAGAGGATGCGCGGAACACCGGTCTCACGCATGGCCTCCAACACATTCCGGGTCAACACCGTGCCGTCATCGAAATCGACATCTGGGTCGTTGGCAGCGCGGGAGATGTCCGGATTGGCGGCCAAGTGAATGACGACATCGTGCCCGGGCATCGCGAGAAGCAGGCGTTCGCGGTCGTGCACATCGGCCGTGACCAGCCGCAGGCGCGCGTCGGACGCGTGCCGATCCAGATGCCATGCGTGTCCGGACGATAGATTGTCGTAGACCGTCACTTGGGCCGTGTTCGCGTCGGATAATAGATGATCGGCGAAGTGGCTGCCGATGAAGCCGGCGCCGCCGATGATCAAATACTGCGTGGCGATCGTTTCCCCTGCGGTGGCAGCCTCACTCACCGCATGGATTCCCACTTGGTCTCATTCAACGCCAAATCCGGGTGGCTGACGATCAGGTGCCATAACACCGCCGCCAAGCCCTCCGTATGCGGTGTCCGGCGTTCCGGATGCAGCGGCGGCACGACGATGCATGACTCCGCGACGCGCGCCGTGAATCCGTCGTCGGAACCGACGATGCCATGGATCGCGGCGCCGACCGTCTCGGCATGCTCAAGCGCACGCACCAGATTGACAGAAACCATTTTCTCCCGATTGCCGCCGCCGACGGAAAATACCAGAACGCCGTCACTCTTGGAGAGGCGTGATCCCTTCAGCCACTCAACGAAGGCGGTATCCCAGCCGTCGTCGTTGATACGTGCGGTCAGTTCGGAAACATTGTCGGTCGGAGTATAGGCCTCGAAACCGCAGATTTTTCGAAAATCGTTGACTGCGTGGCTGGCGTGACCAGCCGAGCCGCCGACGCCGAGAATAAACAGCCGGCCACCGCGGGCGCGGACGCGGGCCAAACCTTGCACCGTTTCCTCGACGGCGTTCTGATCGACAGCGGCAAGGATTTCCGCCGTTTCCGCCAAGTACCGAGCGACAAACATGAGGTGAGTTTCCGGCGGCACGTATCGCTGTCTATCTGCTCGCGACCTGCATGGCCGCCGGCCCGATGACGACGATGAACAGCACCGGCAAAAAGAAAATGATCATCGGCACGGTCAGCTTGGCCGGCAAGGACGCCGCCTTCTTTTCAGCCGCGGACATGCGCTCGCCGCGCTTCTCATCGGCCAAGACCTTGAGTGCCTTGCCGACGGGGGTGCCGTACTGCTCGGACTGGATCAACGTGGTCGACAGGGCCTTCACCGCCGGCATTCCGGTTCTCTTGGCGAAATTTTCATAGGCTTGTCGTCGGTCCCCGAGAAACGCGAGTTCCGCCGAGGTCAATCCGAGTTCCTGCGCCAGCGTGGGTGACGAGTTCATGATTTCCTCGGTGACTCGGGAAAACGCCATTTCGACCCCGAGTCCCGATTCAACGCAGATCAACATGAGATCAAGGGCATCGGGGAACGTTTCCGTCATCTCATCTTTTCGCTTTTGCGCCATGTTGGTCAACAAGACCTTCGGCAGATAGAAGCCGATCGCGGCGCCTCCGCCGGCAAACACGAAACGTACGAAGTCTGGATACGGAAATTTCTTCATCAGGCCTACCACCAACAAGGTGACGCCAAACCCGACGATGGCGATCAAGACGCGCGATGCTAAATACATGGTCACCGCCGAACGCCCGCGCAGGCCCGCTTGCGCCAGGCTTTCGCGGATTTCCTTCGACGACATGAGCTTCTGCAGGTTCAGTATCGACACCAACCGCTGTGCCAATTCCACATGCGCCTTCTGTTTGCGTTGACGCATGGCGGACGGCTTGTTCATGGACTCCAACTGGCGCGCGCTTAACTCGCCACGATGTTTGCTGACCACCGATTTTATGCGTTTCGAACGCTTTCCCTTGACGGCGAAGGTGGTGGCGAAAACGACGACGGCAATGACCGCGCCCGCCACCAGCAGCAGGAAGATCGTCTCGGTAAAACCCATGCGCGCGATCGCCGCCATCTTCCGCGTCTCCTACATTTTGAAATTGATCATTTTCTTCATGACCATGGATCCCAGAAACATCCAGAACAGACCAAACGCGACGAGCATCTTGCCAGTCTTTTCGGTAAACAGGACCATCAAGTAATCTGGATTGACGACAGACAACAGAGTGCCAACGGCGAACGGCAGTGAACCGATTATGGCCGCCGACGCCGTGGCCTCGCTGGCCATAGCTTGGGCCTTGTCGCGCATCTTCTTTCGTTCTCGCAGCACCGACGACAAACCGGCCAACGTTTCTGCTAGATTGCCGCCGGTCTGGCGCTGAATCTCCAGAACGATGGCAAAGAACTTATACTCGGATGTGGGAATGCGCTCGATGCCCTTGGCGAGCAAATCATCCATGTTCATACCGAGGTTTTGACCTTCGACCAAAAGCCGGAATTCCTCACCCACCGGGGGGTCGAATTCCCGCGCGACAACATTGAAGCATTCGTTCACCGGCAGGCCGGACCGGATACCACGAACAATTAGGTCAAGAGCATCAGCAAAATGGGAGGTAAATAGCTTTTGGCGCTTACCCGCGAGATATTTAAGGAATAGATGGGGCAGCAACAATCCAGAGATGATGGCGACGGGAACGGCACCAATGGGCGGGTTGCCGCTGACCAGATAGCCCATGGCGAACACGCTGGCGACAACGGCACTCAACACGAAATAGACCGTAATGCTGAGATCAAGTCCGGCCTGGAGAATATTTGCGCGAATGGTCTCGCGACGGCTTTGCTTGTTGCTCTTTGACTCGAGCTGTTTGACCTTGTCCTGAATTCGCTTCTGGCGTCGTGATTCCGCTTTCTCCCCTTGCCCCCCGTTGGCGGCACCGGTGTCGCCGATAATACCAATCTCATTCATGCGTCGACGCAGCAGTATACGAGGCCGAACCACCATGCTGATACCAATGAAACTGCCGCCAAGCACGATCATCGCCGTGATAGCGCCACCCGTGATCAGAAAGATGGTTTGCGGAGTCATTTCCATGTCGAATCCCGATCAGGCGCCAAACATGTTCAGCGCTCGGGCTAGTTTCTGCTCGCGTTGGTAATAACGCGCCTTCTCCCAGAAATGCGGTCGCACGCCACTGAACCGATGGGCGCCGAGAATTTTGCCATCCTCGGTCTCGCCTTCATATTCGAATACAAACAGATCCTGCAGCGTGATGATATCGCCTTCCATGCCGATCACTTCGGTAATGTGGGTGATCTTGCGCGAGCCGTCGCGCAGGCGCTGCGCCTGGATGATAACATGCACGGCGGCGGCGATCTGCTCGCGGACTGCCTTGGCCGGCAGGTTATAGCCGCCCATGGCAATCATATTCTCGACACGGCTGATCGCTTCACGCGGGTTATTCGCATGGATGGTTCCCATGGATCCATCGTGACCGGTATTCATGGCCTGCAGAAGATCAAACGCCTCTGGGCCACGCACCTCGCCCACAATGATGCGTTCAGGGCGCATGCGCAGGCAGTTCTTGACAAGATCGCGCATGCTCACTTCGCCGGCACCTTCAAGGTTGGGTGGGCGCGTCTCGAGCCGTACCACGTGCGGTTGCTGCAGTTGCAGTTCCGCCGAATCCTCGCAGGTGATGATCCGCTCACCAGGGTCGATGTGCCCGGTCATAATGTTCAACAAGGTCGTTTTACCAGAACCGGTGCCGCCGGAAATCAGAACATTGAGGCGGATCGCCGAGATCACCTCAAGCACTTGGCGCACTTCCTCGGTCACACTGCCAAATCTCACCAGATCATCGAGCTTCAGTTTTTCCTTCTTGAACTTTCGAATTGTCAGCGCGGCGCCATCGATGGCCAAGGGTGGCGCGATGACGTTAACGCGTGACCCGTCAAGCAGCCGGGCGTCGCAAATTGGACTAGATTCATCGACGCGGCGGCCGACCGCGGTGACAATACGCTGGCAGATGTTCATCAACTGGGCGTTGTCGCGGAAGGTGATATCGGTCAATTCAATGATACCGCCGGTTTCGATGAACACCTGGCCGGCACCATTGACCATGATATCAGCGATATCATCGCGTTCGATCAACGGCTCCAACGGTCCCAGGCCGAGGATATCGTTACAGATATCCTTCACGACTTGCTGCTGTTCCTGAACACTCAGTACCAAACGCCGCATGCTGATGATTTCGGCGGTCATATCGGTGATTTCCTCGCGAACCTCCTCCGGCTCAAGCTTGGAAATTTCCGCGAGATCAACCGCTTCCAGCAGATCGTTGAAGACCATGACCTTGATTTCGGCAAGGCGTTCACTAATACCGGACTTCGCTGGCAGACCGTTCATGGTCAGGATGTCGGACGTTGTCGCAGAGGTGCTCGCCGGTGCCCGATCCGCAGGGGCTATAGCTGGCGGCGTCTCGGGTTCGGGCGCGGCTGGTGGGGGTGATTCGGCGGAGACAGAGCCAGCGGACGTGTCGTCTGCGGGGGTCAGACGCGCCACCTCGGCGGGCGGCGCCACGGGATTGGCCGGCGGCGGAGGCGGCGGTGGCGACGGCGCCGCTGCCGGCTGGCTATCGGTCTGTGGCTGTACTCCGCGTCGTCCAAACATTTGTCGTCAGTTCCGATTAATGGCCCAGGTGCTGGCTTAGGTTATGCGTCTTTCCTGTTAAGAGCCGATGTTATTTCTTCGCCTTTTTGAACAATGAAAATACAGATTTCTTACCCGCTGTTTCCTCAACCACGCGGTCGCTGACCAGCGACGCCAATTCGCCGATCGCCGTCGTGGCCTTGCTCTTAGCGGCGGCCTTGGACATCATCTCGCCATTGTTCAAGGCCCGTCCGAATGCTTCCGGATCATACGGTATCGACAAGGCCGGCTCGATCGCGACGGCGTCCCGAAAGTCCGTCGTGGTCAGGTCCGCGCGCTTGGCGGCACCGACCTGATTGAGAACAATACGCGTCGGTGCGTCCGGACCGCGCTTGGGACCCAGATATTCTATGATGTTCTTCGCATTACGCAAATTCGTCAAATCCGGTCTCGCCACCACGACCAGATCATCGACATAGGCCAACGCGTCACCGATCCACGGTGACCAAATATGCGGAAGATCCAGCACGGTAAACGCCGACATCGGTTTTACCGCGCGCATCAACGCGTCGAAACTTTCCTGGGTTATCTGCAAGCCTGTGGAAAGCGATGCCGGTGACGCCAACAACGACAATTTTTCGCCATAGGGCATGAAAAACTGATCCAGCAGATCGCCATCGATGCGGCTGACCTGGGTCAGCGCGTCGGCGATCGTCTGGCGCGGCTGCATGTTGAAATTCAGTGCCGCCGTTCCGTAATGGAAATCGAGGTCGACGACCGCGACCTTGTCCTCGAAAACCTCTGAAAGTTCAAATGCCACGTTGTGCGCGATGACGCTGCTGCCGACGCCGCCGGCGGCACCAAGCATGCCGATGACACGGCCGTCGAAAGCATCCGACGTCTGTCCCAGATAAACCTTGGCGATTGAATCCCGTAGCTGCGTCGTATCGATTGGTGAGACCAAATAGTCGCTGATCCCCTGTTGAATTAACGTGCGATAAAGTTCGATATCGTTGTCGGCGCCAATCAGGATCAGCCGCGTTTCCGGGTCGCAAACGTTCGCCAGACTTTCCAGATGAGAGAACAGTTGATCCTTTCCCGCCGGCACCTCAACAATCAGCAGGTCGGGCGTTCGAAGATCGGCAAGATAGGACGCCGCCGTGTCGATACCACCCATCTGAATATCGAACGTGCAGCGAAACAGCATCCGGTCATCGCGCAGCGATTCCAATGCCGCAGCCGTGTCCTGGCTGAGCGGAAATCCTCCGATGGGTATTCTGAGGATCACGTGTGCACCGCCCCCATATCTGTCAATACCAGCGCATCGCGATTATGGTGAATCATTTTGCTGCCCCCGCGGCGGCGCCATCCCCAATGCCGGCAGCGGCGCCCGCGCGTTTGCTCCGGATGATCACCGCGCCCGATGTGCCGTCCATTGAGTTCATCGGATCCGATTTTCTGAGGTCTTCCGGGTTAGCCACCGTCAGGCCAAGATTTCGCTGGGTCGCACAGCCATAATTGGACTGACTGCGGTTGGTCCAATTGAGACTCGACCCAGATCCCCAGTGGCCGCAATCGGGCACCTTGGCAACACTGGCGACATACGAAAGCACGGCGGCGCCACCCGCCTGAGCAGATGATACGACGGTGATTTCACGGGCCCGAATACCGGCGCCGATCAAGGCACGGCGAACTCGAGCGGCCACCTCATCGCCAGCCGGAAGTCGAACGGTCACCGGTTGACGGCCACGCATATGGTAATCAGCGACAAAGCGTTCAAAGCCGCTGCGGTCGGCCGGGGAAAGTAATTCGCCCGCGGGTTGTATGTTGAGCGGCAGCGTCACCGTTTCCTCGCTGACGCCGATGGCAAACGTCTCGCGCGGGTCGGTAGGACCGGTTTTGCACCCAACCAACAGGACGCACATCGCCAGAAACACGAAAATTTGGACAGGGTGGAAAAGGCGGCGGGTCATGTCATGTCACTTCATTATGTAGCCGAAGGGCCCTTTGACGGAAGTTTCCCAGAACGGCCGCTCACCCTTTGCGTACTCACGGTGCAACCGGCCCAGGAGGTAAATGTCGATATCGCTCGCGGGTTCGAAACCATCTGTCGGTGATGCCAATCCGGCGCCAGCGCCGGCGGGCTTCGCCAGATAAGCGGTCACCGTCACGACCAGTTCCGTTTCGTCGCGCTGAAAACTTGTACTGCGAAACAGGGCGCCGAGAACCGGCAGGTCCTTCAGGAACGGAAATCCGTTGATCGTGTCGTTGATGTTGTCCTGCAACAGTCCCGAGATCATCAGCGTACCGCCGGACGGTAAATCGACGGTGGTTTCCGTGCGCTTGGTGGTAAAACCGTTGACCGACAGCGATGCCACGGTCACCGTATTGGACGTATCAATGGCACTGATTTCACTGACCAGACGCATGCTGATACGGTTCTCGTCGACGACGACTGGCGTGAACTCAAGCTGAATTCCGAACTCGCGAAACTCAATCAGCGCGTTGCCATTCTGATCGACACCCGTCGGCACGGGGGTCTCGCCACCGGACAGGAATTTGGCTGTTTGCCCGGATAGGGCAGTTAGCGTCGGCGCCGTCAACGTCTTCGCCAAACTTTGGCGTTCAAGCGCCTCAAACGTAGTCGGTCCGATGCCGCCGGTGATCCGCGACACGATTGTTCCCGAAGCGAACGACTCGAGCGTCGGACTGGTCGTCGTAAAATCGACTGACCGCCTGCCGCCGAAGGATACTGTATTATTGACGCTAATATTCTTCAGGGTAGCCCGGTCGATCTCCGTCACGCGGACCTGAAGAATGACCTGTTGGCTTCCGGCGACCTTCAACATATTAGTCACATTAACAGCAGCCGCCACGAAACGCTGGGCGATACTCTCCGCATCGGCCGAGGCGGCGGCGGAATGCACGTTGCCAGTCAAAAACACACTGTCACGGAAGACGGATACCTCGATCGTTTCATCGGGCAACAATTGCCGCAACGCCGCGTGCAATGCTTCGCGATCAAGGGTCACGCGGACTTCCGCCTGATGCACGATGCGACCCTGGGCATCCATGAAAAACACGTTTGTCGAGCCGATACTCTTGGAAACAATGAACACCTGGCTGGGGTTACTCGGGTCCAAGTGGACATCGGCGACTTTCTCATTGCCGATGACGATCTTGCGCACCGGCCCCGGCAGTGTCACCACCCGTGCCTTGTCGATGCTGACATCAAGCACGGTCGGCGTGACCGCCGCCGTCGCGGCACTGATTGCCGGTAGCGGCGTTGCCCCCGCCGCCGGGGGCGGAATGATCAGAGTCCGGCGTTTCGGCACTTCTTGCGCGGCTACGGTCGCCGCCAGCATCACGACCGTCAAAATACCACAGACCAACGCGGGGAGGATGAAGCGCTGCCTCATTTGACCGTGACCTCCTGCGTCTTCGCGGTCCCACCACGAAAAATCTCGATCTTCACCGGTTCCTTCTTCTCCTCGACAGGCGGCAATTTCGGCGCGGACTTTTTGATCTCTACCTGCTTCTGGATCGGTGCGCCTGGCTCCTGCTTGCTTAGCTGCAGCTCTCTGGTCGCCTTCTCCAGTTCCTCCTCACGCTTCTTCTTTTCCTTTTCCAGGTCACGCAACTGAGATCGCATATCGCGGGCCTGATCATTATTCTGTTTCTGCAACTTGCGCATCATCGCGTTCATGATCTCGTCGCGATCCTTCATTTCCTTCTCAAGGTCACGCACGCGCGCCGCCAACACATTCTCCGTCTCCGCCTTCTTTCCCTTCAGCCGGTTTTCGATGGCGCTGATAAAGGGGCTAACCTCGACATCAGTGGTGACGGTTCGCGCCGTTGGCGGGTTCTCTTCACCAAGGCCACGTAGCGTCAACGTTAACTGGCCCATAGAGCGAGCCGTCACGATCATTTCCGTTTGCTTGGGTGTCAATTCCAACGTCATGGTCTTACCTTGCGCCGGATTTCCCTCCTTGCTGACGAGTGCCTGATCGACCGCGAGAACCAAGATATCGCGCAGGATCGTTTCAGTTGTCGTTGCCAGTACAGTCAACGGCGGCGGCGGCGCATCGGCATCCGTCGTTTTTTTCCCGGCCTTTGGCTTGGCTTTGCGCAGGGCTTCCTTGGCCTTATCGTGCACCAACAAGACATCAACCCGGTCACCGGGCAGGATAAATCCGGCAACCGCCGAGGCCGGGGTCACGGTCACCGTGATCGCACGTTTACCCTTGGCGACGACGCCAGCCATGAAACCGGCCTTGTCGCGCTTGAACAGTTTCGACGCCAGTATCGGTTCACCGGCGGCGAACGATCGGCGCGCGACAGAACCGACGATCTGCTTGATCTTCTTATCCTTTTGATCTTCCAATTCGGCAACAATGTACTGAGCGTTTGGCGGTTCGCCGGGCCAGTCCTGCCAAACCAGTGCGTCTCTCGCCAAAGTTTCCCCAGGAAGCACCGCGCGCGCCGCCAAGAGGACCCGAAACCTAATCGGCTCAGCTTCCTTCTCGAGCTTTTCGAGCGCCTGCTGCGACGAGAAACTGCGAATCAGGTAGGTACTGATTCCGGCAACGCTCAGGGCCAGCACGATCAATCCGACTATGAGAATCCGCATGCGACCTAGATACCCTCAGAAATTGACCACATGGGACTGGTTTCCTCGGAACGCCGACGTTAGTTGCAAGAGACAGCCGTAACGCACCGCACCACTCCTGATCCCGCTCACAATACGGTTAATTCTCCGGCCATTCTTCACGTTCTGTATCAGCAACGTCGAATATCTCATGTGGACAAAACCAAAAAACAATCTCCCGATGGATCGTATTACCCATCGCCACCAATAATACCCGATGCCACCACCCGGCGCTGTGATGAACGCCGAGATTCGCAGAACTATAGCGGATAACCCCCTGTTTGTCCTTTAGTTTGGGCCATTTCCAGTCCAGCCTCAAGGGGGTGTCGCGTCGCCACGTCATGTCCAAGAGAACATGCATTGGCATTTGAACAGGGGCTTGCGGTGAGGCTATGCTGACCGGATCATGACGGATGGAAAAGACCAACGAGACAGTCTGCGTCGTCGAACGATCTTCGGCGGAGCGATCTTCGACGCCAACGGCGGTAGTTGGGAATGTTCGGTCGCCGACATTTCCGAAACCGGCGTTCGCGTCAAGGTCGACACGAATTTGGAAATTGGTGATTACGTCGAGTTAAAAATAAATAAATTCAATGGCTTGCGCCGTTGCCATGTGATGTGGAAGCGAGAGAATTGGACGGGACTTCGGTTCGAAATCAAGATTGATCCGGACGATAAGGAAATGGGCAGCCTCTTTAAGTTCAGACCGCAGTAGGTCTGATTTTACAAATGACAACCGACACTTAAGTCGCATCGAAGGCCGCACTGCCCTTCGATGATGAGCCGCGATCTCGCCACCATCTTGGCGTAATTCTCGGCCGGTTCGGTGTCTACAATGTGTGGGAAGCGACCGAGGGCGCCGGAGCACTTTAATAGATGGAAGCGATACCTGAGGCGGTTGACGTGAGAATTACGGACATCGACATGCCCGTATTGGATGATTGGGGATTGGCGCGGATCCACAAGATTGATGCTTTTTTTGCTGAAACTGTCCGGCAAAGACCAGCTGGAACGACTGATGCGTGAACACCTCGGCTGAGATGCAGCGGTCGGAAGGACGCGGCGAACTTGCTCCCCTTGCCGATCGGCTACTAGGATCGACCATGTTCAATATTTGGCCATCGCGCCTCATTGCATTGCGAGTGAACCGGAAACCCTCAGCGCCGCTGGTGTTATCGCGCGGCTTGCCTCTCGCGTTACTCATCGGCCTTTTCTCGGCTTGCGTAACGACGCCCGAAAAAGCCAGTGATCCGGTCATCGAGTCCCAATTGGAAGGCGCCGTTGCCTCGGAACGGCGGGGCGATTACGCCGCCGCCGTCGTGCAATATCAAAAGCTCAGCTTACGCCTGCCGGACGATATCGAAACTCACCTAGGCCTCGCGCGCAACTTGCGTTACTCCGGCTCCCCGGCCGAAGCGATGCGGGTCCTCAATAAGATGCCGGCACCGATGCAAGTCGGGCCGGCCTACCTGCTGGAGCGAGCCAAGGCGGAACTGGCGACGGGTAAATCCGCCAACGCCATCGAAACTCTGTTGGCCGCCGTGGCCAAGGCACCGGATGACTGGGAGAATTATTCGACGCTGGGCATCGCCTATGACATGAATGATGAGTTTGCCCGTGCCCGGAATGCTTACGACCGCGCCAAACAACTGTCCGCGAATAATCCTGCCGTGCTTAATAATCTTGCCATATCGATGGCGCTCTCTGGTGATCTAGAGGGCGCCATACGGACACTGGAGGATGCCCCCATGGTGGCCCGGCACAGTGCTCAGATGCGCCAGAACCTGGCGTTGTTCTACGGCATCAAGGGCGACG